>NZ_JBFTIS010000028.1:0-30952 GCF_056395005.1 Stenotrophomonas sp. 10N36
CGGCTCTACCCGTCGAGGGTGCGGCTCTACCCGTCGAGGGTGCGGCGGTTGCATATCCACGCTGCGACGGTCTGGGTGTGCTTGACCCCAGCCGGTAGGGTCGCGCCCCAGCCGACTGCCGATGCGGCCCCCACGTTCGATATTGGCATGACGTTTGAACGGCGCCGGCTGTGGCGTCTGCTTCGTTGAAGGTCATGCCATTCCCGAATGCTGCACACGTCTCGGCAGTCGGCTGGGGCGCGACTCTACCGGTGGTCAGGGCAGCCGACCAACGGTCGGCTCTACCCGCCCCGGCTTATAGCCGAGGCTATGAAAGCCAGCGTTGCCTGCGCAATTGCCGGTAAATGATCGATCCGGTGACCCCGGTGCTAAGCTTCGCGTCCCCTTGGGGAGTAGCCGGATTCCTGCTGCAGGAATCGCCCGCATCAACATACTCGGCCAGTGCGCCGTGGTGCGGGTAGCCATCGTGGTTGGCGAGACCAGCGGTCCGCGTGCGCAACGACAGGTTGGGCGCGTTCGCGGTCCGTTGCTCGCAATCGCCCGACCTGCCGTGTACCTCAATGTCCCCCCTTTCGATCCTGCTGATCGGCTTTGCCATGTCCACCGATGCCTTCGCCGCGGCGATCGGCAAAGGCGCGGCCATGCGCAAGCCACGCTTCCCCGATGCGCTGCGCGCCGGCCTCATCTTCGGCGTCATCGAAGCCATCACCCCGGTGATCGGCTGGTTGCTGGGCCGCGCCGCCCTGCAGTACGTCGAAGCGTTCGACCACTGGATCGCGTTCGGCCTGCTCGGTGCGCTGGGCGTGCACATGATCATCAACGGCATCCGGCCCGATGACAGTGCCGAGGACGAAGACACCAGCAAGCACCATGGTTTCTGGCGGCTGGCCGTCACCGGCTTTGCCACCAGCATCGATGCGATGGCGGTCGGTATCGGCCTGGCCTTCCTGGATGTCCACATCGGCGTGATGGCACTGGTGATCGGCCTGTGCACGTTCACCATGGTCACCGCCGGGGTCATGCTGGGCCGCGTGCTGGGCAACATGGTCGGCAAGCGCGCCGAGATCATCGGCGGCATCATCCTGATCATCATCGGCTCGACCATCCTGTACGAACACCTCAGCGGCGCCATGGGCTGATGCGCCCTGCCCCACCGCCGCGCGGCTACATGTCGCCGCGCGGCGCGTGGAAGGCGGCCAGGAAAGCGCGCAGCGAGGCCGGCTTGATCGGCTTGGTCAGCAACCGGTAGCCGCGCTCGCGCGCCATCCGCTTCAGTTCGTCGCGCCCGTCGGCGGTCAGCAACGCACCGGGAATCGCACGCCCGGCCTTGTCGCGCAGTGCCACCAGCGTATCCAGGCCGTCCAGCCGGTCGTGCAGGTGGTAATCCACCAGCATCACGTCCGGGTGCAGATCCACTTTCTCCAGCGCCTGGTCCACCGTGCTGGCGGTGATCACCTCCACCCCCCAGCGTCCGAGCAGCGCGCGCATGCCGTCCAGGATTTCCTGGTCGTTGTCCACGCACAGCACCCGCATGCCGGCCAGTGAATCGGTCCGGGTCGGGGTGGGCGTCGGCGATGCCAGGGCCGACTGCGGCAGCACCGGCGCGTCCACCCGCGGCAGCATGATCGAGAACATGCTGCCGCTGCCCACCCGGCTGCGTGCGTTGAGCCGGTGGTCGAGCAGGCGCGAGATGCGCTGGCAGATCGACAGCCCCAGCCCCAGCCCCTGCTCGCCCCAGTCGAAGGGCTGCTGGTAGCGGTGGAATTCGTCGAAGATCTGCTGCATGTGGTGCTCGGGAATGCCCGGCCCGGTATCCCAGACCTGCAGCTCCACCTCGTCGCCACGGTGGCGCACCGCCAGCACGATCCGGCCCTGTCGGGTGTAGCGCAACGCGTTGGCGAGGAAGTTCTGCAGCACCCGGCGCAACAGCCGGCGGTCGCTGCGGATCCAGGCCGGGCGCGCGAACAGGTCCAGGCGCAACCCGCGCCCGGCCGCCACCGGCGAGTACTGCGCGGCCAGCTCGCGCATCAACACGCTCACGTCGAAATCGCCGATCACCGGGTGCAGCCCGCCCGCATCCAGCCGCGACACGTCCAGCAGGCCGTCCAGCAGCTCCTCGGCCGCGCGCAGCGAGGCATCCACGCGTTCGGCCAGGTGGCGCTGCTCTTCGTTGTTGTGGTGGCTCTCACGCAGCGCGGAGGCGAACAGCCGCGCCGCGTTCAACGGCTGCAGCACGTCGTGGCTGATCGCCGCCAGGAAGCGCGTCTTGGACTGCTGCGCCACCTCGGCCTCGTGCGAGCGCTCGGCCACGCGCTGTTCCAGGGTTTCGTTGGCCTCCAGCAGCGCTTTTTCGGCGTGCTTGTAATCGGTGATGTCGTTGTAGCTGGTGACATAGCCTCCGCCGGGCAGCGCCTGGCCCCGCATTTCGATGACCTTGCCGTCGCTGCGGGTGCGCTCGAAGATGTGCGGCGAGCCGGCCCGCATATAGCCGATGCGACGGTTGATCTGCACGTCGATGTCGCCCTCGCCCAGCTCGCCGCGTTCGGCGTTGTAGCGGATCAGGTCGGCCACCGGGCGGCCCACGTAGAGCATGCCGTCGGGGTAGCCGAACATCTGCTGGTAGCGTCGGTTCCACGCGGTGAGGCGCATGTCCGGGTCGACCACACTGACCCCGGCGCTGATGTTCTCCAGCGTGGTGGACAGAATCTCGCGGTTGAAGCGCAGCTCCTGGCCGGCTTCGTCCAGCACCGCCACCACTTCGCCCAGGTCCATGCCCGAGCCGCGCAGCAGGCTGGTCAGCAGCAGGCGCGCCGATGCCGCGCCGATCGAGGCGGCCAGCAGGCGCTCGGTGAACTGCACCCAGGCCCGGTCCGCCGGCGCGGACGCCTGCAGCTCGCGGCCCATCGACTGGGCCTGCTCGAAGAACGAGCGCCGCGCATGGCGGTCGCCGACCACCCGCGAGGCCAGCGCCAGCAGGTCCTCGACGTGCACATGGCCCGGCCACGCCCCGGCCACCGACGGCCGCTGCGCATACGGGTCCAGGAACGGCGCCGCGCGCAGGCGTTCGTCCACGCCCGGACGCCAGCGTACCGACACCAGCAGCATCGCCGCGGCATTGACCAGCAACGACCAGAACGTGCCGTGGGTCAACGGGTCCCAGCCGCTCATGCCGAACAGGCGCTGCGGCCGCAGCCAGTCGATGCCGAACGGCCCCTGCACCAGCCATGCCGCGTCCATCCAGCCGGCATGGGTCAGCGCCGGCAACAGCAGCGTGTACACCCAGGTGGCGAAGCCGAGCAGCATGCCCACTTCCACGCCCCGGCGGCTGGCACCGCGCCAGTACAGGCCACCGATCAACCCCGGCGCGAACTGCGCCACCGCCGCGAACGCCATCAAGCCATACGAGGCCAGCGTGCTGTCATTGCTGCTGCCGCGGTAGTAGCTGTAGGCGGCCAGCGCCAGCAGCAGGATCGCGGTGCGCCGGATCCACAGCACCCGCGAGGCCACATCGGCCGCTTCCTGGTGGTCGCCACTGCGGCGCAGCAGCACCGGCATCACCAGGTCGTTACTGACCATGGTGGCCAGCGCGATCGAGGCCACGATGACCATGCCGGTGGCCGCCGAGAAGCCGCCCACGTAGGCCACCAGCGCCAGGAACTTGCGGCCTTCGGCCAGCGGCAGGGCCAGCACCATGCTGTCGTCGGCGACACTGCCGCCGGTGCCGAACAGGGTCACGCCGGCGGTGGCGATCGGGATCACCATCGCCGAGATGATCACCAGGTACGCACCGAACATCCAGCGCGCGCGGCGGATGTCCCGCACGTCGCCGCACTCCACCACCGCCACGTGGAACTGGCGCGGCAGGCAGATGATGGCCAGGAAACTGAGCAGGGTCTGCGAGATGAATCCGACCGGCGGCAACCCGGCAAACAGCGTATGCGCCGACTCCAGCACCGCGTCGGTACGGTCGTTGAGCCACAGGTAGGCGAACAACCCCAGCGCCACCATCGCGATCAGCTTGATCAGCGACTCCAGCGCGATGGCCAGCATCATGCCGTGGTGATGCTCGGTGGCATCCACCTGGCGGGTACCGAACAGGGTGGCAAACAGCGCCATCAGCAGCGCCACGTACAGCGCCGGATCGGTGAAGAAACCGGTGGGCCCGACATTGCCGGTGAGCACCTGCAGGCTCATCGCCACCGCTTTGTACTGCAACGCCAGGTACGGCACGATGCCGATCAGCGCGATCACCGCCACCAGCGCGGCCAGCCGCCGCGAGCGCCCGAACCGCGAGGAGATGAAGTCGGCGATGGACACCACGTTCTGGCTGCGCGCGATCAGCGCCAGGCGCTCGATGATGCGCCAGCCGAACAGCCACAGCAGCAGCGGCCCCAGGTAGATCGGCAGGTAACCGATGCCGTTGCGCACCGCCGTGCCCACCGCCCCGTAGAAGGTCCACGACGAGCAGTACACCGCCAGCGCCAGGCTGTAGACCACCGGCCGCAGCCACGGCCGGTCGGGGTACATCGGGCGACGGTCGCCCCACCACGCCACGCCGAACAACAGCGCGGCATAGGCCACCGATACCAACAGCAGGATCCAGCTGGAGACCACGAGGTGATTCCGTCAGGGTAAACAGCAGTAGATCACGACCGTTGGTCGTGATGGAAACATCGCCACCGCCCAACCGGCCGGCCGACCACGACGGTTGGCCGTGATTGCCGGCAGCGTGCCCACCAACGGTGGGCACCTACCGGGGCGGTGACGCCCATCGCCCTACCGGGGCGGTGACGCCCATCGCCCTACCGGGGCGGTGACGCCCATCGCCCCACCGGACCGGTCACGCCCCACCCAACCGGTAGGTCACGACCGTCGGTCGTGACCCGCCCCGGCTCATTCCGCCGGAACGCCCATTTCCTTCAGCAGCTCGGGCGCCGGGTACACCTTGGCCAGCAACCAGCGCAGGTAGCGCATGTCCACGTGCACGGCGCGCTTGTAGCGCGGGTCGAACCACCAGCTGGCGCTCACCGATTCCCAGTTGCTGTCGAAGTTCAGCCCGATCAGCTCGCCCTTGGCGTTGAGCACCGGCGAGCCGGAGTTGCCACCGGTGGTGTCCAGGTTGGTCAGGAAGTTGACCGTCTGGGTCTTCAGCACCGGGTCGGCGGTGGAGCCGAAGTCGCCCTTGGCGATGGCGGCCAGCAGCGGCTTGGGTGCATCGAACGGATAGGCGTTGGTGTTCTTCTCCACGATGCCGGCCACGGTGGTCACCGGGTCGAAATGCACCGCATCGCGCGGCGACAGCGCTTCCACCTTGCCGTAGCTGATGCGCAGCGTGCGGTTGGCATCGGGGTACACCGCGCGCCCCTGCTTGGCACGCCAGGCAAACAGCGCCTGCATGTAGGCCGGGCGCAGGCGCAGCTGTTCACCGGCGCGGGCCTTGCTCTGGTCGTCCAGGCGCAGCTGCGCGGCTACCAGCGGGCCGGCCAGGTCGATCAGCGGGTCGCGCGCCAGCGGCTTGCCGTCCTTCGCGGCGGCAAACCGCGACAGGCGCTGGGGTTCCTCACCCAGCGTGGTGCTGGCATACAGGCCGTCCAGCGCCTTGGCCAGCGCCGCCGGGGTGCGCCCGAAGGCCGCGTCGAACTCGGGCACGCGCTGTGCCTCGGGCAGCTGCTGGTAGCGGGTCAGCAGCGTGGTCAGCAGCGCCTTTTCCACCTCGGGCGAGTAGCGACGCTGCACCTGCTTCAAGGTGCCTTCGATCAGCGCCAGGTCGCGCTGCTGGTAGCCGCTTTCGCGCTCGGCATCGGGCTTGGCCGATTCAATGCGCAGGCGTTCCAGGGTCAGCGCCGAACGCAGCAGCTGGCTCTGCGCCGACAGCAGGTCCAGCAGCAGGTCGCGTTCACCCACCGACGCGCCCTGCGACAACGAGCCCAGCAGCGCCTGGATGTCGCCTTGGAATTGGGCGTCGGTAGCCTTCAGCATCGCGCCTTCATCGCTGGCGCGCTGGGTCTTGGCATCGCTGCGCAGCAGGCCTTCCAGCTCGCCGGCGGCGCGCTTGCGGTTGTTCTTCAGCGACTGCAGCTGCGAGGCGTAGCGGGTACGCGCCTGCGCATCCTTGGCGGTAGCCGCCTCGATGGTGTCGATCATCTGCTGGAACACCGCCACCCGGCGCGGCAGCACCGCATCGATCTGGCTGGCGAACTCGGCGGCGGTGCGGTGCCGGTAGGTGATGCCCGGGTAGCCGGCCAGCATCGCGTAATCGCCCGTCTTCGGCCCATCGATGGCCATCTTCAGGTGCGCTGGTGGCTGGTAGGGCACGTTGTCCGGGCTGTACGGGGCCGGCTTGCCGTCCTTGCCCACATAGGCACGCAGCAGGGTGAAGTCGCCGGTGTGGCGCGGCCACATGAAATTGTCGATCTCATCGCCGTAGTTGCCGATCGCACGCGGCGGCGCGTACACCAGCCGCACGTCGCTCAGCTCCAGCTGGCGGATGCGGTAGAAGTCGGTGCCGTAGTACATGTCGGCCACGCTGCAGCGCACGTTGCCTTCCTTCTCGCAGTCGGCCACCAGTTGCTTGCTGGCACGGTCGACCGCATCGAAATAGGCGCGCCCGGTCTTGCCACGCGCGTCGCGCAGCACCTCGTCGGTGACCTTGTCGAAACCGGTGGTGACCAGCACGCGGAAGTCCGGGTTGGCCGCGCGTTCGTCGCTGCGACCCTGGGCAATGAAGCCGTTGTCGATCAGGTTGTGCTCGGGCGAGCTGTTGTACTGGATCACGCCCATCGCCACGTGGTGGTTCGTCAGCAGCAGGCCGTCGGCGGACACGAACGAACCGGTACCGCCACCGGCACGCACCACCGCGCTCAGCGGCGGCGCGGTGACGTTGGCCAGGTCGGCCGGGTTGCCCTTGAAGCCGGCCGCCTTCAGCGGCTTGGCCAGATCCGGCAGCTGCGTCGGCATCCACATGCCTTCATCGGCGTGGGCGCCGGCGGCGAGGGTCAGGCCAAGGGCCAGGGCGGCGGTCAGGGGTTTGCGTGGCGACATGGGCACTTCCGGTACGTCAGAACAGCCCGGGACCATAGCCGCTGCGCCCGGCAGGGGCAACGGCCGATGGTCAGGATGCGCGGAGGCTGGCTAGAATCGGCGCTTCGCAAAGGGGATTGCAGATGATCGTAGGAATCGATCTGGGCACCACGCACTCGCTGATCGGGGTGCACCGTGCCACCGGGGGGGAACTGTTTCCCAACGCACACGGCGACCTGCTGACACCGTCGGTGGTCAGCCTCGACGGCGACACCGTGCTGGTGGGCAAACCGGCCCAGGACCGGCTGGTCACCCATCCGGGGCTCAGCGTGGCCACCTTCAAGCGTCTGATGGGCACCGCCCACGAAACGCGCCTGGGCGAACGCCGGTTCCGTCCCGAGGAGCTGTCCGCGCTGGTGCTGCGCTCGCTGCTGGCCGACGCGGAGGCCGCGTTGGGCGAGAAAGTGCGCGAAGCGGTGATCAGCGTGCCGGCCTACTTTACCGACGCCCAGCGCAAGGCCACCCGGGCGGCCGGCGAACTGGCCGGCATCCGCGTGGAGCGCCTGATCAACGAGCCCACGGCCGCCGCACTGGCCTATGGGCTGCGCGACCGTGCCGGCGAGGGCCGGGTGCTGGTGCTCGACCTGGGCGGCGGCACCTTCGACGTCTCGATCCTGGAGCTGTTCGACGGCGTGGTGGAAGTCCATGCCACCGCCGGGGACAACTACCTGGGCGGCGAGGATTTCCTCACGTTGCTGGTCAAGGCCTTCTACACGCGCCACGGGATCGACCCGCGCCGCGTCGCGGCCGCCGATGCGGCGGTGGTGCGCCATCGCCTGGAGCAGTTCAAGCGCGACCTGACCGACGAACGCAGCGCCCAGCTGCAGCTCCGGCTGGGCGGTGAGGACCTGCGCTGGCAGCTGGAGGAAGCCGAGTTCGCCCAGCTTGCCGAGCCGCTGCTGCAGCGAATGCGCGCGCCGATCGAACGCGCCATGCGCGATGCGCGGCTCAAGCCGGCCGACCTGGACGACATCGTGCTGGTGGGCGGTGCGGTACGCATGCCGATGGTGGCCCGGCTGGTCACCCGCATGTTCGGCCGCCTGCCGCTGCGCCACATCCATCCCGACCAGGCCATCGCGCTGGGCGCCACTGTGGCGGCCGGCCTGAAAAGCCGCGATGCATCGCTGGAGGAAGTGGTGCTTACCGACGTGTGCCCCTACACCCTGGGCACGCAGGTCGCCCACCGGGTGGGCCATCAGGTCCAGACCGGCTACTTCCATCCCATCATTCCGCGCAACGCAGTGGTGCCGGTGAGCCGGGAGGATGAGTTCTTCCCCATGCAGGACGAGCAGAAGCAGGTGCGCATCGACATCTACCAGGGCGAGAGCCCGATGGTGGACAAGAACATCAAGCTGGGCGAAATCAACGTACCGCTCACCGCCGGGAAGGGCAGCGCCGGGGTACGCGTGCGCTTCACCTACGATATCAACGGCCTGCTGCAGGTGGAGGTGACCGAGTCGGCCACCGGCCAGCGGCATGAACTGCTGATCGAACAGAACCCCGGCCTGCTCGACGACGCACAGATCCGTGAGCGCCTGGCAAAGCTTGACGCACTGAAGATCCATCCGCGCGAGCAGCAGCAGAACCTGGCCCTGTTGACCCGCGCCGAACGGCTGTACGAAGAACACGTCGCGCTGCGGTCGACCCTGCAGGAGTGGATCGCGCAGTTCCGCAGCCGGCTGGAAAGCCAGGACCTGGCCCTGATCGAACAGGATCGCCAGCGTTTTGCCACCGCCATGGACGACCTGGAAATCATGGCATGAGCATCGCCGCCGAGCTGTGGGCACTGGCGGCGGATGGCGACGAACGCGCGGTCAAGCGTGCCTATGCGCGCGCGCTCAAGCAGACCCGGCCGGACGAGGATGCGACGGCATTCCAGCAGCTGCACGACGCTTACCAGCACGCACTGGCGCGATGCCGCGCCTCGGCCGACGACGACAACCCGGACAGCAACTGGGCCGATGCGGAGGGCAGCAGTGCGCCCGGGCAGGCCGCGCCCGCGGTGGCCACGGTTGCCGCACCGATGGCCGCCGTCCCTGCCGCCGCCCATCGGGTGGACCTGCCCGTGCCAGCCCAGCCGCTGCCGGCAGAAGCTGCGGATGCGCTGCTGCACGCCGCGGCCAGCTGTCCCCCGGAAGACTTCCCGGCATGGCTCAGGACCCAGGCACACCGCTGGTCGCTGGACACCCGCGATGACATCGCCGCCGAGGTGCTCAAGGCCCTGCGCGACGAACGCGCGCCGATGTCGCAGTACAACGTGGATGCGCTGTATCGCGCGTTCGGCTGGGACGACATCGCCAGCGGGCTGGACCCGCGCGAGCTGCAGTGGCGGCGGGAGCGGGCCGACCAGGCGTGGATGCTGCAACCGGCCCAGCGCCGGGCCCTGACCGCCTTGCTTACCGGCCGCATCCGCGGTTGGCTCACCCCCGAAGAAACCACGGCGCGGCTGGCGCTGCTGCAACAGCCACGTACACCCCTGCGTAACCTGCTGTCGGCGCTGCTGCCGTCGCGGACCGAGCACGTGGCCGCCCTCATGGCGGTGCTGGGCTGCCACCCCGGCGTTCCGCTGCCGATGGGCATCGACGCCGGCCAGACCACCTTCTGGTCGGCCATGACCGATGAATTCAGTCGCGTTGCCCTGCAGGCCCGGCTGCTGCGCGGCGTCGCGGTAGGGGGGCTGCTGGCGCTGTGCCTATGCGGGGCGGTGTGGGCCGGCAGCGATGTGGTGGATTGGATACTCGCCGACGTGGACAGCCGCGTGCGCACCCCCCTGGCGGTGCTGGGCACCCTGTTGGCCCCGGTGATCTTCCTTGCCGCCCGCACCGCCTACCGCTTCGTGCATGCCTGGCAGGGGGCTCCGGAAGATGCACCGGTTGCGCTGCCGTGGTTGCGTATTCTGGCCCTGCCCCTGCTGATCGGCGCGACCTTCGGCCTCTGGTGGCTGACCATCAACCGGCTGCAGGATCCCTTCTGGGGCATCGTCGGCTGTTGGTGGCTGACCTGGGTGGCGACGGGCCTGGCGCAGTGGCGCTATCACACGCGCCGTGGCCAGCTGGTGCCCTCGGGCGTATTCACCCTGATCGGCCGGGTCGTGGGCATGGCCACGGTGTTCCTGGGGCTGATGACGGCCATCGGCTACTGGGCCGCCGACCTGTTCAGCCACCGGGACCAGCTGCGCTGGCGCCGCCAGCGGGACCGGTAGCCCCGACCCCGCTGCGGCCCCCAGCCTGGCATGACCGCGCACGCGCGGTCATGTCGGCTACTTTTCGCGCCGCCAGTTCAACGAGCCGCGGTTTTCCACCGTGCTCGATTCCACTTCCACGTCGAAGCCACGCCGCAGCAGGTATTTCAGGGTCAGCACCGAGCCGCTGCCGACCAGCGATACGCCGTAGCCGACATACAGCTTGGGCGAGATGTACTTGCCCACGCCGATCACCGAGCCGCCCAGCGCACGCGACTGGCTCACCCCGGCATCGTCCAGGCCGAGCTTGGCGCCCAGCTGCGAGGCCAGCAGGCCGCTGCCGGCCGAGATCGCCGCCGACGCCGCGTTGACCTGCTGGGCCTGGTCGCTGCTGGCGCCGGTCAAGCTGCGGCCCAGCACCAGGTAGGCCAGCGCCTCGGACTGCGACATCGCCGGGGTCGACCACACATCCACCCGCGGCGACTGCGCACGGCCGCTGACATCGATACCGGCCACCACGTCACCGATGGTGCGTTCGGCGCGGATGTTGATGCGCGGATCGGCCACCGCGTTGTAGTTCCAGCTGAGGTTGCCGCGGGTGATGGTCAGGTCCTGGCCATAGGCCTTGTAGCGCCCGCTGACTTCCAGCCCGCCGTTTGCGGTCATCTCCCGGCCCGGGCGCGACCACACCTGCATCTTGCCGCCCAGCGCGCCCTTCAGGCCGAAGCCACTCATCTTGACCTTGTCGCCCAGGCTGACGGTGAGGTCCATGTCCAGCGGCGAGGTCGGGGTTTCTTCCGGATCCACCGGGTCCAGCACCACCACGTCCTCGGACACGGAGGTACCGCGGTCCAGGCGTTCCAGGTCGAGATCGGCCTCGGGCACATGCACGCTGCCACGCAGCTGCATGGCGGTGCCGGCCAGGGTGAAATCCAGATCCGGGTTGGCGATCACGCGCAGTTCGGGGGTATTGGCCAGCAGCACGTTCTCGCCGTGGATGTGCAGCTGCAACGGCTGCGCATCGCCGAACCAGGACAGCCCGCCATCGACGAACAGCGTGCCCTGGCCCGAATTGGCCTGCGCGGTGATCTTGGCCGAGCCATCTGGCTGTGCGGTGAAGCTGCCCTTGCCTTCATCGAAGGTCAGGCCCAGCGCCGGGAACTCGCCCTTGAACTTGCTCAGCGTGGCCTCACCGCCCAGCGACGGCGTGCCGCGCGTGCCGCGCAGGCTGACGTGGCCTTCGATCAGCCCGGTCGGGCGCACGATGTCCGGCGAGAACAGCTCCAACCAGTACAGCCGCGCGATGTTCATGTACAGCTCGCCGGTGAGCGGCGCATTGGCATCCCACCCGGTCTGGACCTTGGCGTCGACGAAGCCGTCGCCCTGGAAGCCGACGCCGAGCTTGGCGTTGATCTGCGCCTGGGTCATTTCCACGTCGGCGGAGAAGTGGTCGTAGCGCACCAGTTCACCGCGTGCGTTGTCGCCCAGGCGGATGCCGCCCTCCATCGAGGCCACCTTGAAGTTGCCTTCAAAGGCGTTGCCACGCGGACGGATGCGGCCATCCAGGGTCAGTTCGCCACGCAGGTACATGCGCCGTCCCGACTGCGGTGGCAGCCACGGCTGCACCAGCGCCAGCGGCAGTGCATCGCCCCGCACCAGCAGGCCTTCGCGCGGCCAGTTGGCGCTGGCGCACAACGCCCCGCCAGTGGCTGCGCCCAGGCAGGCATCGCTGAGGGTGAAATTGCTGCCCTGCACGCCGAAGGTGGCCGGCGCGCGCAGGCTCCACGCATCGCCCTTGACCGGCGCGATGCGCAGGGCGGTGAGGTCGCCGCGCCAGGCCTGGCCCTGCTGGCGCACGCCACCGCTCAGGGCGACCGCACCCAGTTCGTTCCTGGTCTGCGCATCCAGGCGCAGGTTGGACAGGCTGCCGCGCGCATCCACGTTGAGCGTGTCCAGCAGCATGCCGACCTGCACCTTGCGGCCCTGCACCGCCAACGTGCCGCTGTCGCCCTGCCACGGCAGGCGCCCCTTGATGCTGATCGCCTCGGCACTCCAGTCGTTCCAGCGCAGGCCGTTGCCCACCAGGTCGGCGCTGATGTCCGGCGCGGTGCGCGGTCCCTTCACCAGCACGTGGCCGCGCAGGCTGCCGGTGCTGCCCGGCAGCAGGTCGTCCAGGTTCACCGGCTCCAGCTGCGCGTCGATATCCAGCCGGTCACCCACCGAGCCCTTGGCCGTCAGGCGGCTGTTGCCCACCGCCAGTTTCACGTTGCCCTCGCCCTGCTCACCGCGCAGCGCGAACTTGCCCTGTGCGTCCACCGTGCGCTTGCGCAGCATGCCCTTGATCCCGGGCACGTCCAC
This sequence comes from Stenotrophomonas sp. 10N36, assembly GCF_056395005.1. Classification (NCBI taxonomy): domain Bacteria; kingdom Pseudomonadati; phylum Pseudomonadota; class Gammaproteobacteria; order Lysobacterales; family Lysobacteraceae; genus Stenotrophomonas; species Stenotrophomonas sp. 10N36. Next base: position 12,620 of record NZ_JBFTIS010000028.1, read on the forward strand.
GGTGGCTTCGTAGGCGCCGGCGGTACCGGCCGGGCTGCCGGCCGGCGGCGGCAACTGCCGGCCCTTGGAGGCCAGTGCGCCGGACAGCTTGCCGTCCCAGCCCGGTGCGAAATAGCCCGGGTCGAATCCGGCCAGCTTGGCGGCCACGTCCCAGTCCAGCTGCGGTGCCCACGCCACCTGGCCGGTGACGTCCAGCGACCCGCCCGGGGTACTGGCCAGCAACTGCTTGATCGACGCCGCCTGGTCGTTGCCGCGCACATCGAAGGTCAGGTCGGCGGTCTGCTTTTCACGCTCCACCGAGGCATTGCCTACCGCCGCCCAGTTCTTGAGCGTGCCGGCCAGGCCCATCCGCGCCTCTTTCAGCGTCACCGGCACCGGCGCGGCGGCGCCGGCGGTGGTGGTATCGGCGGCCGGCACGAAGGTGAGGTCGTTGGCCACGATCGAGAAGCGCAGGCTGGCGTTTTCCTTGTCGGTGAAATCCGCCTTGCCCTGCAGGCGTGCCTGGCCACCGAAGGCCTTCACCTGCAGCGGCGCCACGGTCAGCACCTGGTCGGCCAGGCCCACCTTGGACGGTGCCAGTTCCACCGCGATGTCGCCCTGCTTGAAGCTGCCCTGCAGGTTGGCCTGGCCGCCCTTGCCGTCGGCCTTGAACTCCAGCGCCATCGGCATGCTGGTGCTGGCATCCATGCCCGGTACCAGCAGCGACAGATCCAACTCACGGGTACGTGCGCTGGCCGTCCACACCGGGTCGGTGCGGCCGTCGAACACCACGCTTGCCTGCAGCGGCGCCGGCGCGTTGCCGGCCACCGCCACTTCCATATGGCCCAGGTCGCCGCGTGCCACCAGGCCCAGCCGCGCGGGCGTGCGCCCCAGCGGCGCCGGCAGGCGCGCGCCGATGGTGATGTCGGTGTCGTAGTCGCTGCGTGGCAGGTAACGCCCGTCCACGCGGAAGTCGCCCAGGTCGCTGTCGATCTTGAGCTGGCTGGCGCGGAATTCGCCATTGGCAATTTCCACCCCGCCGCGCAGCGTGGTGATGTCGATCAGTGGCTGCTGCGCCTGGGTGATGCGGAAGCCATCGATGATGATGGTGTCGGCCTGGATCGCCAGCGGCATTTCAATCTGCGGCAGCGAGTCCGGCCACGACGGCAGTTCGAACGGCTCATCGCTCTTGGCCAGGTTCAGCGAGGCGTTCTTGAGCTGCAGCGCGTCCAGCTGCAGCTTGCGCCCCAGCAGCGGGCGGATGTCCGGATCGAGGTAGGCGCGCTCGGCGGTGAAGTGGATATCGTCGTAACGGAAATCCAGGTCATGCAGCACCAGAGGCCCGGCGACCGGGCCATCGACCTTGCTCCACTTCAACGTGGCGCCCACCGGCAGCCGCGCCACCACCTGGGCCAGCAGCACGTCGCGACCGGCCACGGTCTGCAGCAGCCAGTACAGCAACAACAGCGCCAGCAGCACCAGGCCCAGCACGGTGAAGCCGGACCACGCCCAGAAGCGGCGCTTGCGGTAGAAACGCACGCGCGGCGGCGGCGGCGTGGCGGGTGCGGACGGGGTCGGCGTGCTCACAGGTCCGCTCCGATGTTCAGGTACAGCTGGAACTGCGAATCCGGATCGTTCAGGCCGTGCGCGATATCCACGCGCACCGGGCCCACCGGCGATTTCCAGCGCACGCCGAAGCCCACGCCGGTGTGCAGGTCGATGGTGTTGTCGAACGCGCTGCCGGTGTCGACGAAGACCGCCGCACCCCACGGGCCGCCCTTGAAGTAATGCTCATACTCGGCCGAGCCGACCACCAGGTTCTTGGCACCCAGCGCGAACTTGTCCGGCGCCGGCGTACGCGGCCCCACTTCGCGGAACGCGTAACCGCGGATGCTGCGGTCGCCACCGGCGAAGAAGCGCAGGCTGGGCGGCATCGCCACCAGGTCACTGGTCCAGGTGGTGCCGCCTTCGCCGCGCAGGATCAGGCGGTCGCTGTCGCCGATCGGCACGTACCAGCGCAGCACCATGTTGGCCTGCACGAAGCTGGTGTCCGAGCCCACGCCTTCCACGCCACCGCGCAGCGTCGCGCTGCCGCTGATGCCGCGGCGCGGGAACAGCTCGTCGTCCACGTTGACGTAGTCGGCCACCAGCTGCGGGTAGACCAGCGTAGAGGTGGTGTAGAGCGCATCGTTGAACTCGGTGCCCGACGCGTAGCGCCAGCGCTCGCGCAGCGCGTTGATCGAGGCGATCGCCGTCCAGTGCTCGTTGATTTCACCGCTGCGGCTGGCCGACAGCTTGAAGTTGCGCAGGTCGATGTAGTCGGTCTGCTCATCGTAGGCACTGGCGGTGAAGGCGTACCAGCCATCCAGCCAGGCGAAGGCCGGAATGCGGTAGCTGGTGACCAGACTCTTGCGCTTCTGCGCATAGTCCAGCTGGGTGTTCATTTTGTGGCCGCGGTTGTTCAGGAACCGCCGTTCCAGACCGCCGCGCACACCGGCGCCGCTTTCGCTGCCGTAGCTCAGGCCGGCGGTGTAGATCGACCGCTTGGCGCGGGTCAGGTTGACGTCCACCGGCACATCGCCGTTGGCATCGGCCTGGTCCGGGCGGGGCTGGATGTCGATCACGCTGAAGTAGTCCAGCTTGGTCAGCGACTCGCGCAGGCGGTCCAGCTTGCCTTCGTGGAAATAGCTGCCCTTTTCCCAGTACACCAGCGGGTCGAACAGTTTGTCGACGAAATAGTCCTGGTGGAAGCGGATATCGCCCATGTTGTAACGGCGGCCGCTGTCCCAGGTCAGGTCGATGTCGGCGGCATTGTCGGCGCGGGTGACCTGCACCTGGCGCTGGGTGTAGTCGGCATCGAAGTAGCCGCGCTCGGCCAGGCGCCGGGTCACGGTGATCTTGCTGGCTTCGTACTGGGTATGCTCGAAACGCTGGCCCTTGCGCGGCTTGAACTTCTCCAGATCTTCCTGCAGGTACTGGTCCAGCTGCGCCGGGCCGGTGATGTCGATATGCTCGCGGCGCACCAGCGTGGGCGGGCCCTTGTCGACCTGGATCACCACGCGCAGGTTCTCGCCCTCGCGCGGGCTGTCCACCTTGATCACCGGGTTGTAGTAGCCGAACGGCTCCAGGGCTTCCCGGGTCTGGCGCTCGGCCTGGGACAACAGATACTCCAGCCGCGACTCGCCCTGGGGCTTGCCGATGGTGTCGTACAGGGACAGCGAGACCTCGATGTTCTCGATCATCTCGGCGTCGTCGCCCTTGTCCAGTCCTTTGATTTCCACCTTGTCGATGGTTCCGCGTGCGTGTGCCACCGAGGCGGTGACCAGCGACAGGAACATCAGGGGAAGGGCGTAATTCTTTGGCTGCATGCGCACAGCATAACGGCCCATCGTGACCATGCGAAATCCGACCGGGTCGTTCAGAACGACGGTGAAGAAGTCGTAAAAATCGCCCACCGTGTCGACTTTGGCGGTTTCCAGCGTGTTCGATGCCGGCAGCCTGCTCAAACCGACACACCACGCCGGCATCCGCGCGCAAAGAAAGGCGCGTCTCCCATCTGCGGGGAGCGTCTTGTTGCAAGGGCTGTCGCAGCATGAGCACGACGCTACGCGGGTGGTCGGGTGTGCCAGGTGACGTTTGGATCGGCGTCTCCGATCGGGATGGTCGCGAGCGTGAGGGCCCCGTAGCAGCCGGTAGACCCCTGGTGCAAATGTCCCCCGGCCGCGTGGCGGCCTCCTCCTTTATTTTGCCCAGGAGCCTACCGGCCGCTACGGGACTCGGCTTGCGGTGCGCAGGTGGAGGAGGTGGTCGGTGGGTCGGGTGCTGGGCCCCGATGCCCTTGGAGGCGAAATAAAGGGGGAGGGGGCGGCCGCAGGCCGACGCCGGAGGACATTCGCCGGAAAGGGCATCGGGGCCCAGCGCCCGACATGCCGACGGCTTCGCCTGGAAAGCGTCAAGCACGTTTCGGCTTGCCCCTCACAGGGGCGAAGAATCCAAAAAAAGCGCCCGGACAGACCGGGCGCGTTCAAGCCAGCAGGCGCGGCCAGGCCGCCCCGGATCAGCTGGACAGGTGCTCGATCGCCGCCACGCTGCCCAGGCGGTCGCCCAGGCGCTTGAGCAGCGCCAGGCGGTTGCCGCGCAGCGCCGGGTCCTCGGCATTGACCATCACCGCATCGAAGAACGCATCCACCTGCGGGCGCAGGCGCGCCAGGCGGTTCAGCACACTCACGTAGTCCTTGTGGTGCAGGCTGGCGTTGCTGTCGTCGATGGCCGCTTCCACCGCCTCGGCCAGTTCACTTTCGGCCGGCTCGGCCAGCAGCGCCGGGTCGACCATGCCGGGAATGTCGCCCTCGGCCTTGCGCAGGATGTTGCGGATGCGCTTGTTGGCCGCGGCCAGCGCATCGGCTTCGGGCAGGGCCGCGAAGATGCCGATGGCGTCGATGCGACGGTCCAGGTCATACAGCGACGCCGGCTTCAGCTCGGCCACCGCGTTGAAGTGCGTGGCCGGCACGCCCTTGTCGGCGTAGTAGCCGCGCAGGCGGTCCAGGATGAAGTCGTACAGCTCCTGCGGCAGCGCGTCGGTCTTGCGCTCGGCACTGGGCTGCACGGCGGTCGGCAGGCCGGCCAGGGCGCTGTCCACCAGCGCGCGCAGATCCAGGTCGAACCCGCTCTCGATGATCGTACGGGCCAGCCCCAGTGCATTGCGGCGCAGCGCGAACGGGTCCTTGTTGCCGGTCGGCTTCAGGCCCGCGGCAAACCCACCGGCCAGGGTGTCCAGACGTTCGGCAATGGCCAGCACCTTGCCCAGCGCCGACAGCGCGATGTCATCGCCGCCGAAGCGGGGCTGGTAGGCCTCGTCGATGGCCAGCGCAACCTCGGGCGACTCACCGCCGGTCAGCGCGTAATGCCGGCCGGCGATGCCCTGCAGCTCCGGGAACTCGTTGACCATGCGCGACTGCAGGTCGTTCTTGGCCAGCAGTGCGGCACGCTTGGCCAGCACCGGGTCGGCGCCCACCTGCGGGGCGATCACCCCGGCCAGCGCCACCACGCGGCCGACCTTGTCGGCCACACTGCCCAGCTTGGCCTGGTAGGTCACGGTCTTCAGGCCGTCGCCCATCGATTCCAGGCCCTGCTTGAGGTCCTCGTCGAAGAAGAACTTGGCGTCGGAGAAGCGCGGGCGGATCACCCGCTCGTAGCCCTTGGACACCTCGTTGACGTCCTTGGATTCGATGTTGGCGATGCCGATGAACTTCTCGGTCAGCTTGCCGCCGGCATCGAGCACCGGGAAGAATTTCTGGTTGATCTCCATGGTTTCGATCAGCGCTTCCTGCGGCACCGCCAGGAACTCGCGCTCGAAACTGCACAGCACCGGTGCCGGCCATTCCACCAGGTTGACCACCTGCTGCAGGTTGTCCTCGGTGATCCGCGCCTGGCCACCGGCCGTGGCCGCGGCAGTGTTGACCTGCTCGACGATGCGCGCACGGCGCACGTCGGCATCCACTAGCACGAAGGCGGCCTGCAGCGAACTGATGTAGTCCTCCGGCGAGGACAGCCACACGGTCTTGTCGTGCATGAAACGATGGCCGCGGCTCATGCGGTCGGCCTTCAGGCCCAGCACCTCGGCCTCGATGATCTCGGTGCCGTGCAGCAGCACCAGCCAATGCACCGGACGCGCGAAGCCATAGGCATGGCTGCCCCAGCGCATCGGCTTGGGGATCGGCATCGCCGCGATCGCCTCGCGCAGGATCTCCGGCAGCAGCGCGGCGGTGCGCGCGCCCGGGGTGGTGGAACGGTGCACGAAGCGTTCGCCCTTGGCGTCGCTGGTGCGTTCCAGCGCGCTCCAGTCGATCCCGGCCTTGGCCGCGAAACCCTGCAGCGCCTTGGTCGGCTGACCCTCGGCATCCAGCGCGATGTTCAGGTACGGGCCCAGCACTTCGCTGTGCTGTTCGGGCTGTTCAACGGCCACGCCGGGCAGCAGCACGGCCAGGCGGCGCGGGGTCGACAGCGGCTTGGCATCGCCGCGTTCGATGGCCACGCCACGCTTGGCCAGGCCGTCCACGACGCCATCGAAGAAGGCCTGGGCCAGGCCCGGCAGCGCCTTCACCGGCAATTCTTCGGTGCCCAGTTCGATCAGCAGCGGCAGCATCGTGCTCATGCCTGCACCTCCTTGGACGCGACCGCTTCGAGGCGCTTGGCCTCGTACAGCTTGGCCACCGCCTGGGCCAGCGCGCGCACGCGCAGGATGTAGCGCTGGCGCTCGGTCACGCTGATCGCGCGTCGCGCGTCCAGCAGGTTGAACGCATGGCTGGCCTTGCAGACCTGCTCATAGGCGGGCAGCGGCAGGCCCACATCGACCAGCTTCTGGGCTTCTTTTTCGCAGGCATCGAAGCGGTGGAACATTTCCTCCACGTCGGCGTATTCGAAGTTGTAGGTGCTCTGCTCGATCTCGTTCTGCAGGTACACATCGCCGTAGGTGACCGGGGTGCCATCCGGACCGTAGGTCCAGATCAGGTCATAGACGTTGTCGCAGTTCTGCAGGTACATGCACAGGCGCTCCAGACCGTAGGTGATCTCGCCGAGCACCGGCTTGCACTCCAGGCCGCCGGCCTGCTGGAAATAGGTGAACTGGGTGACTTCCATCCCGTTCAACCACACTTCCCAGCCCAGGCCCCAGGCGCCCAGCGTCGGCGATTCCCAGTTGTCCTCGACAAAGCGCAGGTCGTGCACCAGCGGGTCGATGCCCAGCGCCTTGAGCGAATCCAGGTACAGCTGCTGGATGTTGTCCGGGCTGGGCTTCATCGCCACCTGGTACTGGTAATACCGCTGCAGGCGGTTCGGGTTTTCGCCATAGCGGCCATCGGTGGGACGGCGCGAGGGCTGCACGTACGCGGCATTCCAGCTTTCCGGACCGATCGAGCGCAGGAACGTGGCCGGGTGGAAGGTGCCCGCACCGACCTCCAGGTCCAGCGGCTGGATCAGCACGCAGCCCTGCTGCGCCCAATACTGGTTGAGGGTCTGGATCAGGCCCTGGAAAGTGATGGCAACGTTCGTGGTGACGGACATGCGGCGGATTCTTGCCTGCAGGAGGGGTGCGCTAGTATAGCCAGCGACCGCGTTGCCGCCTTCCGGACGGCCCACCCCATTACTGCGCGCCTGGCGCGCTTCGAGGACTTTGGCGGATGGATCAGCGCCCACCGGTACCTTTCGCCCCTGCCGCAGGCCCGGGGCCGGCCGCGCCGGTGCCGTTGCCGCCCGGTCGGCTCGGCTTCGACCAGGTGGCCGCCGCGCTGGTGGCCGATGGCCTGGTGGCCGAGGTCGATCTGGAGCGCATCCGGTTCTCGGCCCAGGGCGCGCGCAACGCCAGTGAGGTCCATCCGCTGGTGCTGCTGGCCAACCTGAAGCTGGCGGCCACCGGCGGCGGCGAGCTGGGCCTGGAAAGGCTGACCGAATGGCTGGCCGACCGGACCGGCACCCGCTACCTGCGCATCGACCCGACCCGCGTGGACGTGGCCTCGGTGACCGCCGTGGTGTCCCATGCCTACGCACGCCGCCACCGCTTCCTGCCGCTGGCGGTGGACAGCGAGCGCCTGCTGGTGGCCACCAGCGAGCCGCTGGTGCAGGAATGGCTGCGCGACCTGCAGCACCTGACCCGGCGCCGCATCGAGCTGGCGATGGTCAACCCGCTCGACCTGCACCGCTACACCATGGAGTTCTTCGGAGTCACCCGCTCGGTGCGCGGCGCGCGCGGCGACGTGCGCGGCGAAACCAACGGCACCCTGCCCAGCTTCGAACAGCTGGTGGAACTGGGCCGCGCCGGCGACGTCAACGCCGACGACCAGCACATCGTGCACATCGTCGACTGGCTGCTGCAGTACGCCTACGAACAACGCGCCTCGGACATCCACCTGGAACCGCGCCGCGACATGGGCCGCATGCGCTTCCGGATCGACGGGGTGCTGCACAAGGTGTTCGAAGTGCCGCCAGCGGTGATGACCGCCGTGGTCAGCCGCATCAAGGTGCTTGGGCGCATGGACCTGGCCGAGCGTCGGCGCCCGCAGGACGGCCGCATCAAGACCCGCTCGCCGGGCGGCCGCGAGGTCGAAATGCGCCTGTCCACCATGCCCACCGCGTTCGGCGAGAAGTGCGTGATGCGCATCTTCGACCCGGATGCGGCCTTCAAGAGCATCGACCAGCTCGGCTTCAGCCCACAGGAAGCGGCCGGCTGGACCGCCCTGGTCGAGCGCCCGCACGGCATCGTGCTGGTCACCGGCCCCACCGGCTCGGGCAAGACCACCACCCTGTATTCCACGCTCAAGCGCCTGGCCACCCCGGACGTCAACGTCTGCACGGTGGAAGACCCGATCGAGATGATCGCGCCGGAATTCAACCAGATGCAGGTGCAGACCAACATCGACCTGGATTTCGCCAGCGGCGTGCGCACCCTGCTGCGGCAGGACCCGGACATCATCATGATCGGCGAAATCCGCGACCTGGAAACGGCGCAGATGGCGGTGCAGGCCTCGCTCACCGGGCACCTGGTGCTGTCCACCCTGCACACCAACGACGCGCCCTCGGCGATCACCCGCCTGCTCGACCTGGGCGTGCCGCACTACCTGCTGGCCTCCACCCTCAACGGCATCCTGGCCCAACGCCTGGTGCGCACCCTGTGCCCCAACTGCAAGGTGCCGCGCCCGCTCAGCGCGGCCCAATGGGCGGTGCTGGCTGATGCCGATGAAGCATTACCTGAGTCACCCACGCCATATGCACCGGCCGGTTGCATCGACTGCCGGCGCACCGGTTACATGGGCCGGGTGGGGCTGTATGAGTTGCTGCCATTGGGTTCGCGCCTGCGCAGCCTGATCCGCGCGGACATGGATCTGGCCGCTTTCAACCGTGCCGCGCGTGCTGAAGGGGTGCGAACCCTGCGCCGCGCGGGACTTGAAAAGGTGGCCGCAGGGCTGACTACAATCGAGGAAGTCCTGTCAGTGCTGCCGCCCCCGGATGAATTCCGCCCCGTTCCTGATTCTTGAAACCGGCCAACCCGTCGCCTCGCTGCGTCGTTACGGGCGCTTTCCGCATTGGATCCGCGTGGCGGCCGGGCTGGACGCCGACGAAACGGTGGTGGTGGACGTCGAACATGGCGGCGCCCTGCCCGACCACCGCCACTTCGCCGGGGTGATCGTCACCGGCTCGGCCGCCTACGTCACCGACCGCGCCGACTGGAGCGAGCGCAGCGCGCAGTGGCTGCGCGGCGTGGTCCACGACGACCGCCCGGTATTTGGCATCTGCTACGGCCACCAGCTGCTGGCGCACGCGCTGGGCGGCGAGGTGGCCTACAACCCGGCCGGCCGCGAGTCCGGCACCATCGAGCTGGCCCTGGACCCGTCGGCCAGCAGCGACCCGCTGTTCGCCGGGCTGCCCGAGCGCTTCCCGGCCCACGCCACCCACATGCAAACCGTGCTGCGCGCACCGGAGGGCGCGTCGATCCTGGCGCGCTCGGCGCAGGACAACTGCCACGCCTTCCGTTTCGGCCGCCAGGCCTGGGGCGTGCAGTTCCACCCGGAGTTCGCCACCCACCACATGCGCGGCTACGTGCGCGCCCGCGCCGAGTGCATCCGCAGCCACGGTGGCTGCGCCCGCAGCGTGGCGCGCGGGGTCAGCGCGGCGCCGTTGGCGCGGCAGCTGCTGCGCCGTTTCGTGCGCCAGGCCCGCAACGCCTGAGCCGCGTGCCGGGCACTGCGACGCAGCGTCCCGGCGTTGCTGCCCGGCCTTCAGGTGGCGCGCTCGGAAAACAGGGATAATCGAACGGATTCGGGGCGGCTGCGCCCCTTCCCCCTGCTTCCGGAATGGTATGAGCGAGATTCGCAAGCTGCCCGCCTCGGCCGGCGCCCAATGGCTGCTGGACGCGTTTTCCCTGTATGCCCGCGCACCGATGCAACTGGCCGTGATCGGCGTGGTGTGGATGCTGACCACCTCGCTGATCCTGCTGCTGGCCCAGCTGCTGCCGGGCTGGCTGGGGCTGATGGTGCAGCTGCTGTCGCTGGCGGTGGGCCCGCTGATGTTCGGCGGCATGCTGTGGGCCGTCAGCGAGATCGACCAGGGCCGTCCCGGCCTGCCGACCCACCTGCTGCAGCCCATCCGTGACCGTCGCGTCACGCACCTGCTGGTGCCGCTGGCGATCCAACTGATCGCCATCATCGCGCTGGGCACGCTGCTGTTTGCGTTGATCGGCAGCGAAGGCTTCAGCGCCTTCAACGACCTGCTGCACCGCGCGCAGGAACTGCAGCAGTCCGGCAAGCAGCTCAGTAACGAAGAGACCCTGGCGCTGATGGCCAACGTGCCGGTCAAGCGCATCATGCTGTGGATCCTGATCGCCTTCGCCACCTTCGTGGCGCTGAGCATGGCCATGTTCGCGCAGCCGGCGCTGGTGGTGTTCGACCGTCAGAGCGGCATGCACGCGCTGCGCATGAGCCTGCAAGGCTGCATCGAGAACTTCCCGGCCATGGCCGTGTTCATGGTGCTGGGCCTGATCGCGGCGATGTGCATCTACTTCCTGGTGTTCGTGCTGATGCAGGTAGCCCTGCTGCTCGGCGGCATGGGAGCGGCCGCATTCGTCATGCAGCTGTCGATGACCACCGTGATCATGCCGCTGTACGTCGGCGCGGTGTACGCCGCCTGGAAGCAGATGTTCGCGCACCGCGGCCGCACCCCGCCGCCGGTACCCGGCGGCCCCGGCAACGTGTTCGCCGCCTGATCGACCACAAAAAACCCCGGCATCTGCCGAGGTTTTTGTTCACGGCACCCACCACCGCGCCGCGTGCGGGGCGTTGGTAGAGCCGACCGTTGGTCGGCTGCCGTTGCCCGGGCAACCGTGCGTCGGCGGACATCGGCCGACTACCGCGTCCGATTACCCCGCCGGCTTCACCACCGACGACGGCACCAGCCACCGCGCCGCGTGAATGCCCAGCTCGTACAGCACGCACATCGGGATCGCCAGAAGCAACTGGGACACCACGTCCGGCGGCGTCAACACCGCGGCCACCACGAAGATGCCCACCACCGCATAGCCGCGGCTTTCCTTGAACTGCTGCGGCGACACCCAGCCCAGCAGCACCAGGATCACCATCGCCACCGGCAGCTCGAAACTGGTGCCGAAGGCGAAGAAGATCGCCAGCACGAAATCCAGGTAGGCGTTCGCATCCGGGGTGATCGCAATCACCTCGGGGCGGAAGGTGGTCAGGAAGTGGAAGACCGCCGGCAACACCAGGAAGTAGGCGAACGCGCACCCCAGGTAGAACAGCAGCACCGAAGACGCCAGCAGCGGCACCGCCAGGCGTTTTTCGCGCGCATACAGGCCGGGCGCCACGAACGACCACAGCTGGTACAGCAGCCACGGCACGGCCACGAACAGGGCCACGAAGAAGGTCAGCTTCAACGGCGCGAAGAAGGCGCCGGCCGGGTTGGTCGCAATCATCGTCTGCCCGTTGGGCAGCTGCGAGATCAGCGGCTCGGCCAGCCACGTATAGATCTTGCGCGAGAACGGCAGCAGCACCAGCAGCACCGCGAGCAGGCCGACGATCGCGCGCACCAGGCGCGCACGCAGCTCGATCAGGTGTTCCACCAGCGAGCTTTCCGGGTACTCGTGTTCACTCATCGCGGTGCCTGCTCGTCGCGCGGCAGCGGCGCGTTCTGTGCGGTGTCGGGGTGAGGCGCGCCGACCGGCGCCGGTTCGACAGGCGCCGCCGCGCGGGGCGCGGTGCCATCGATGCCGGGCGGGGCCATCGCATCACGCACCGGCTCGTCCACCTCGACAGCATCGGCCGCCACCACGTGCTGGGCCACGCTCGCCGGCGAGCCGGGCGCGGGGCCGGTCATCACCGGTTCGTCAGCAGCAGCGGCCACGTCGTCGCCGTGTCGGGCCACGTCCTGGCGCATCTGCTCGGCTTCGCGGCGCACCGCTTCACCACTGGCGCGCAGCTGTGCCTCGGTGTCCTGCACGGAGGCCTGCACGTCGCGGAACTGCCGCTTGATTTCATCGGCGTGCAGTTCCCGCTCCAGTTCCTGCTTCACCGAATCCCATTGGGTCCGCGCACGGCGCACCCACAGCCCGGCAAAGCGCGCGGCCTTGGGCAGGCGCTCGGGACCGAGCACGACCAAGGCCACGACCGCGATGACCAGCAGTTCACTGAAACCGATATCGAACACGCCCGCCGGTCCCGATCAGCGCGGGTCGCGATCGTGCTCGGTCTGCGACGTCGTCGTCGAGTCCTGCGGGCGCGAGGCGTCGTTGAGCTGCGCCTTCGGCTTGTCCTCGTCGTGCATGCCCTTCTTGAATTCCTTGACGGCGCTGCCAAGGTCCTTGGCGCCGCTGGTCAACTTCTTGGTGCCGAACACCAGCAGAACGATGACCAGCACGACCAACCAATGCCAGATGCTGAAACTGCCCATGAGCCGCTCGCGTTACGTAGTGATCAGACGGTTGAGCATAGCGCACCGGGTGTTAGCCGGCGCGCGTGACGAAAGTCAGTTGCCGTCCAGCGATTCCGTGCGTACTTCACCTTCGCCAACGGCCTGGAAGCCCTGTTGCGCCGCGGGCTGGGCCGGGGCCGGCTGCAGCGGAGCGGTGGTGGCACCGGACGCCGGTGCCTGTTCAGCCACCGGCGCGGCGACCGGGGCCGCCTGGCGCGCGGCCGGGGCCGGGCCGCTGCCGGCGGTGCCACGCTTTTCGCGGGCGGTGTAGGTGGCCTCTTCCAGACGGTCGCGGAAGGCCACCACGTCGATCGACGGCGGCTCGCCCATGCGGCCCTCGAACACCATCCGCGGCGTGGTGTTGCTGCCGTAGGCGTCCAGGTTGGCGGCATCGTCGATCTGCAGCACCGCGCCGTCCAGCGCAACGCCGGCAAACAGGCCGCGGGCACGCGACCACGACCAGATCTCGGCCTTCAGCTGGCCATCGGTGGCCGCCGCCGCATTGCGCCCTACCGGGCCGGCCGCAACGCCGGCATCGGCGCCGAGGGTGAACTTGCCGTTGACGAGGTTGTCCAGGCTGCGGTCGTTGCGGAACACCAGCACCACGTCCGAGGACTGCACGCCGGCCTGGAAGCCAATGCTGCCGCCGGTGAGCTTCACGAACACCGGGTTGGACCAGCTGCCATCGGCATTCTTCACCGACATCAGGCCATGGCCCCGGCGTCCGCCGATCACCAGACCGGCCTTGATTGTGTCGGGAATGACGACAATCGCGCGGCCTTCGTCCAGCAGCTTGTCCGGGATGCCCTGTTCGGGGATGTTCTGGATTTCATTGAGCACACGCACCGCATTGCGGGCGCGCTGGTCTTCCTGTGGTCCGGCCATCGCCTGGGTGGACAGCAACAGGCTGGCGGAGATCAGCAGTACAAGGCTGAGGCGGCGCATGGGTGGGCTCCAGAAGTCGATCACACAAGATAGCGGTAGGTAGGACCATTGGTCGATACGCTTTCCGACGTTAGAAGCCCGGCGATGAATCCGCAATGAGTGACGCCGCCTATTGATATACCGAATGCATGACAACGATGGGTGGAATCCATCCCGCCAATCGCGCAGACCTGCGAGAATGGGCCCATGCTCGACGCACCCGACACCGCCGTGCTGGCGGTCAATCTAGGCACGCCCGAGACGCCAACCGCCCCGGCGGTGCGTCGCTACCTGGCTGAATTCCTCAGCGATCCGCGCGTGGTCGCGATCCCGCCGATCCTGTGGAAACCCTTGCTGTACGGGCTTATCCTGCCCCTGCGCAGCGGTCGCTCGGCGGCCAAGTACGCCCAGGTGTGGCTGCCCGACGGCTCCCCGCTGATGGTCTACACGCGCCAGCTGGCGCAGGCCATGCAGGCGTTGATGCCCAACGTGCGGGTGCGCCATGCGATGCGCTACGGCGCACCGGCACTGACCGCCGAGCTGGACCGGCTGGCTGCCGAGGGCATGCGCCGGATCGTGGTGCTGCCGTTGTATCCGCAGTATTCCACCACCACCACCGCCTCCATTGAAGACCAGGTGCGCGCGTGGCAGCCGCACCACCCGGCCGTCACCGTCACCCTGGTGCGCGATTACGCAGTGGACCCGGACTGGGTGGCGGCCGTGGCCGGCAGCATCCAACAGGCCTGGCAGCAGCACGGTCGCGGCGAAAAACTGGTGTTTTCGTTCCACGGCATCCCGCAACGCCTGGCCGACGCGGGCGATCCGTACCCGCAGCGCTGCGAAGCGAGCGCCCGCGCCATCGCCGATGCGCTGGGGCTGCCCGACGACGCCTGGCAGCTGACCTACCAGTCCCGTTTCGGCCGCGAGAAGTGGCTGCAGCCGTATGCCGAACCCACGATGTGGGCCATGGCCGAAAGCGGCGTGCGCCGCATCGACGTGGTCTGCCCCGGGTTCGCCACCGACTGCCTGGAGACCCTGGAGGAAGTGGCACTGGGCTTCACCGAAACCCTCGCCGCGCGCGGCGCGCAGATGCGCTACATCCCCTGCCTCAATGCGGCGCCCGAACACGCCCTGGCGTTGTCGCGGCTGAGCATCGCCGCGCTCGCATGACCTTGCAGCCCTTCACGTTGGAGGTGCAGGGCGTGCACGCTGCGGGACTGCGCGCGCCACAGCGCGGGGGCATGCGGGTGCTGGCCCTGCACGGCTGGCTCGACAACGCGGCCAGCTTCGTGCCGCTGGCTGCGCAGCTGCCGGCACTGGACCTGGTTGCCCTGGACCTGCCCGGGCACGGCCACAGCGCGCACCTGCCGCCGGGAACCCAATACAACACGCCCGGCGCGATCTGCCACGTGCTGGACGTCGCCGATGCGCTGGGCTGGGACCGTTTCACCCTGCTCGGCCATTCGATGGGCGCCGGCATCGCCAGCCTCACTGCCGCCGCCGCGCCGGAGCGGGTCGAGCGCCTGGTGGCGATCGAAGCACTCGGTGGCCTGCGCGGTCCCGAAGATGAAACCGCGCAGCGCCTGCGCGACCACGTGCGCGCCGCCCGTGCGCTGCCGGGCAGGAACCTGCGGGTGTTTGCCGACCTGGCCGCGCCGATCCGCGCGCGCATGATGGCCAACCAGCTCAGCGAGCCCTGCGCGCGGCTGCTGGTTGAGCGCGGGGTGAAAGCGGTCGAGGGCGGCTACAGCTGGTGCAGCGACCCGCGCCTGATGCTGCCCACCGCGTTGCGCCTCAGCGAAGCGCAGATCGACAACCTGCTGGCGGCCATTGAATGCCCGACCCAGGTGATCTACGCCACGCCTGCGCAGTCGTATTACCCCGAACCCCTGCGCAGCCAGCGCATCGGCCTGCTGCGCGATGGCCGGCTGTCCGTGTTTGCCGGCACCCATCACCTTCACATGGAGCATCCGCAGGTGGTGGCCGAGGTGATCACCGGCTTCCTTGCCGGCTGACAGCGGCGCCATCGGTCGCATGCGCCGCGGGGGTGCCGCGGCCAGCGCCTGCCGGCCGCCCTGCGGCATCCTGACGCACTCAACTTCCGCGCCGCCCGGCCGATACCCGTAAGGCAGCCCGGCTCGTTCGGCCTGTGTCGTCGCTTGCTCCGCCGTCGCGAAGCCGCGCATCACTCCAAGGCTTCAGGGAAGGTCGTCGCAATGCCGTGTTGGCCGTGCCATCGCCCACAGGACCGGGCCATGCCGGCGGTGTTCCGCACCGTCGATGCGTCGCTGTCGACCGCGCGCGGCATGCGGGCCTCTTCCCTCCTCGTCTTCCCCGCAGCGCCCACCGCATCGACGGTGACCGGCGCGCCATTGGCCTGTCCGCGTCCGCGCGCGACCGGCCGTTCCTGCTTCTGAATCCCGGAGTCGCCATGTCTGCCCTTCCGCTTGTTGCGCCGCGCCCACCCGACCCTTCCCGCGCGCCCCGTCCGCCCGCACTGCTGCAGCGCCTGGACGGCACCGTTGCGGTGGCCGCTGCGCTCCTGCTGGCCGCTGGCTGCGGTACGGCGCTGTGGCAGCGGCAGTGGGGGGTGTCGTTGACCATTCTCGTGGCCGCTGTGCTGCTGGCGGTGCTTGCGCTGCGTACCCGCCGGCAGACCCAGCGCTGGCAGCGCGATCTGCAGCAGGCCGACGCCGCCGCGCGTGCCCTGGCCGACCAGCAAGAGCGGGCTGCCGCCGTGCATACCGAAGACGCGCAGATCCACCGTGCGCTGGATGTCTCGCGTACCGCGATGATGATCGCCGACAACGACCACGTGATCCGCTACGTGAACCGGTCGGTGGTGACGTTGTTGCGCAACCAGCAGACCAGCCTGCGTGAGGCGTTTCCCGACTTCGACGTCGACACGCTGGTGGGCAGCAGCATCCACCGCTTCCATGTGAATCCCGATCGCATCCGCGCCATCCTCAACACGCTGCAGCAGGTGCACCACGGCCGCGTGCGGATCGGCCCGGTGCATTTCGCCCAGGTGGTGACGCCGGTGTTCGACGACCATGGCGAGCGTCTCGGCTTTGCCGTGGAGTGGCATGACCGCACCGCGGAGCTGCAGCTGGAAACCGCCGTGGCCGACATCGTCGCGGCGGCCGCCAAGGGCGACCTGGACCGGCGCCTGCCGTCGGCCGAGGGCACGGCGAGCTTCCTCGACGGCCTCACCGGCGGCATCAACCAGCTGCTGCAGAGCGTAGGCGGCACCGTGGGCGAGGTGCGCCGCGTGCTGGCGGCATTGGCCCGCGGTGACCTGGACCAGCGCATGCACGGCCAGTTCGAGGGTGCGTTCGCCGCCATGCAACGCGATGCCAATGCCACCGCCGAACAGCTCACTGCCATGGTGCAGCGTATCCAGCAGTGCACCGGCGCGATCGCGCAGGCCGCGGGCGAGATCGCCAGCGGCAACAGTGACCTGTCCGAGCGCACCGAGCGCCAGGCTGCGCACCTGGAAGAGACCGCCGCCTCGATGGAGGAGCTGACCTCCACCGTCCGCCAGAACGCCGAGCATGCGCGCCAGGCCAGCACGCTGGCCCAGGGCGCACAGGACGTGGCCGGCCGCGGCAGCGCGGTGGTTGGCCAGGTGGTCACCACCATGGAGGCGATCCAGACCGCATCGCGGCGGATCGGCGACATTACCCGCGTCATCGACGGGATCGCGTTCCAGACCAACATCCTGGCGTTGAACGCGGCGGTCGAGGCAGCACGTGCAGGTGAGCAGGGCCGCGGGTTCGCGGTGGTGGCCAGCGAAGTGCGCACCCTGGCGCAGCGCTCGGCCGAGGCGGCCAAGGAGATCAAGGGCCTGATCGATGCCTCCGTGGAGCAGGTCGCCGACGGCGCGCACCTGGCGCAGGATGCCGGCAAGACCATGGCCGAGATCGTCGGCAGTGTGGCAGCGGTCAGCGGCATCATGGCCGAGATCTCGTTGGCGTCGCAGGAACAGGCCAGTGGCATCGACCAGGTCAACCAGACGGTCGTGCAGATGGACGATGCCACCCAGCAGAACGCGGCATTGGTCGAAGAGGCCAGCGCCGCCGCACGCCTGCTGGAAGAGCAGGCCGCCGAGCTGGGCGAAGCGGTTGCGGTGTTCCGGCATGGACAGACCACGCAGCCGGCAGCGCCGGTACGGCGTGCCGTTGCCGCCGTGGCCTGAGCACCTCATCCCGCTTGGCCCGCGCATGGCGCGGGTAGCAGGTGACACAACAAAACGGCGCCCGCGAGGGCGCCGTTTTGTTTGCCTGTGACCGTCACTGCGACCGACCGTCACCGCGACACTGTCGGGTAGAGCCGACCGTTGGTCGGCTTCACTGCGCCACCCTCGGGTAGAGCCGACCGCTGGTCGGCTGCTCGTATGTCTTCATTCGAGATCCGCAAGGTGCGGTAGAGCCGAGCCATGCTCGGTAGACGCATTTCGCGTGCACCGTAACGACGTGTCGACGTGGCGACGACGTGCAGCCGACCAACGGTCGGCTCTACCGGTAGGGCCGAGCGTTGCTCGGCAGGGGCATTCCACGTGCATCGCAACGTCGTCGCGACGTGCAGCCGACCAACGGTCGGCTCTACCGGTAGGGTCGAGCGCTGCTCGGCAGGGGTATTCCACGTACACCGCAACGCCGTTGCGACGTGCAGCCGACCAACGGTCGGCTCTACCGGTAGGGCCGAGCGTTGCTCGGCAGGGGTATTCCAGATGCACCGCAACGTCGTCGCGATGTGCAGCCGACCAACGGTCGGCTCTACGCCGCGTGGTGCGTGGCGCCCGCAATGGCGCCGGCCGGAAACGCACAAAGAAAAAACCCCGTTGCGTGAGCAACGGGGTTTTTGGGTATAAACCCTGGCGATGACCTACTCTCGCATGGCTTGAGCCACACTACCATCGGCGCAGCTGCGTTTCACTTCCGAGTTCGGGATGGGATCGGG
>NZ_JBFTIS010000029.1:0-44185 GCF_056395005.1 Stenotrophomonas sp. 10N36
GTCTACACGGGACCCTGAGCGCCATGGATGGCGCGACGGAGCCTACAAGGACGTACTTGCGGCGTGTCCCGTGAACCCACCCACCCCGGCCCAGCCAGAGACCAGGTGCAAAAAGCAGCTTTTGCCCTAGTGCGAGCCAACGGCCTTCGCGGCAGTAGCACTGGCAACAGCAGCCGGCTGCCAAGGCCGGGCCGTCACCGCCATCCCTTCCTGCAACCGCTCCTGCCCTTCCACCACCACCCGCTCACCCGCCTGCAGCCCGTGGCTCACCACATACTGCCGGTCCACCAGACCATCCACCTCGATCGTCCGGATCACCGCCTTGCCCTCCTTACCCACCACCCACGCATACGACTGCCCGCCCGTACTGCGCAGCACCGACTGCTGCGGCACCAGCAACGCACCCACCTGCACCCCGCGCGGCACCCGCGCCCGCACGAACATCCCCGGCAACAACCGCCGCGCCGGATTGTCCACCACGATCCGCAACACAATGTCGCCCGTCTCCGCGTCCACATTGATCCCCGAAAACAGCATCCGACCCTGCTCCGCATACGGCGTCCCGCCCGTACCCAACAACGTCACCGGCAAACCCTTCGCCGCATCCAGCTGACCGGCCACCACCGCACGTTGAATACCCTCCAGCATCGACGCCGGCTGCCGCACATCCACGTACACCTGGTCCAACTGCTGCACCACCGCCATCGGCGTCGCATCGCTCGCCGTCACCAGCGCCCCTTCGGTCACCAGCGCCTGATCGATACGCCCCGCAATCGGCGACTCCACCGTCGCATAGCGCAGATCCAACTGCCGCCGCGCCAGCGACGCACGCGCCTGTGCCACGTCCGCCACCGCCTGCTGATGCTCCGCATGCGCGTCATCCCGCGCCTGCTGACTCACCGCCTGCGCCGCCGCCAGCGAACCCAGCCGCTCCGACTGCACCCGCGTCCGCGCCACGGCCGCCTCACTGCGCTGCAGCAACGCCCGCGCACTGTCCACCTCCGCACGGAACGCCGCCGGGTCGATCTGGAACAGCGGCGTACCCGCCTCCACCTCCGCCCCCTGCGCGAACAGCCGCCGCTGCACGATCCCGCCCACCTGCGCGCGGATCTGCGCCGTACGCACCGCCGCCACACGGCCCGGCAACTCATCGTCGCGCTGCACCGTCGCAGCCGAAAGCGACACCACGCTCACCTCCGGCGCCGCCACCGGCGCCACCTCGTCCTTGGCACATCCCGCAAGCATGACCGCAAGCACCGCCCATACAGCGGTTTGAATCCTGTTGGTTTTCATCAGCAGCACAGGGCCGCACGCGCGGCCAGAATCATGAATGGCGAAGTCTGCGGCGCCTGCGTGGGGTTTCGATGGAGGAACTGTGGAGATACGATGGAGCACAAGCACCTTCTGGCCCTGCCCCGCATGCACGCCACCGATTCGCCCAGCGCCGCCGCGCACTGGGACCGCTCGCTCAACGCGCTGGTCCTGATCGTCGAAGACGAACCGGAAATCGCCGACATCGTCGCCGCCTACCTCCATCGCGAAGGCCTGCGCACCGTGCGCGCGCAGGACGGCATCGGCGCCCTCGCCCTGCACCGCAGCGCCCGCCCCGACCTGATCCTGCTCGACGTGCAGATGCCCGGCATGGACGGCTGGACCGTGCTCAACACCGTGCGCCAGCGCGGCGACACCCCGGTCATCATGCTCACCGCCCTGGACCAGGACCTGGACAAGCTCACCGCGCTGCGCATGGGCGCCGACGACTACGTGGTCAAACCGTTCAACCCGGCCGAAGTGGCCGCGCGCGTGCGCGCCGTCCTGCGCCGCACGCTCAATGCGCGTGGCCCGGCCAAGCCCGGCATCCTGCGCGTCGGCAGGCTGGTGATCGACCCCGAAACCCACGCCGTGCACGTCGAGGGCGACGGCTACAGCCACGAACTGCTGCTCACCCTGACCGAGTACAAGCTGCTGCACTGCATGGCGCTGGCGCCGTCACGGATCTTCAGCCGCAGCGAACTCATGCACGAGTGCCTGCCCGAGAGCGAAGCCCTCGAGCGCACCGTGGACAGCCATGTCAGCAAGCTGCGCCGCAAGCTCGACGACGTCGGCCTGGGCAACGTGCCGGCCAGCGTGCGCGGCGTGGGCTACCGGCTGGCGGCCGACCACTGATGCGCCGCCCCGGGCTGAGCCGGCACATCGTGGTGTCGATGTCGCTGATGGTGCTGGCGGTGATCGTGATGGTGATCCTCAGCTCCTACCTGCTGTACGCGGTGCTGGTGAACTTCTACCCCTACGCCGAAGAACCCACCGGCTGGGCCCCCACCGGCCCCGAACTGGTGTGGATGGCCGCGGTCACCCTGCTGGGCCTGGCCGTGGCCGTGGCTGCCTCGGTGCGGCTGTCGCAGCGCATCCTGACCCCGCTCAATTCGGTGGTGGACAGCATCGGCAAGCTGGCCGGCGGCGACCTTGGCGCGCGCGCCGCTGCCAGCGACCGCTCGCTGGGCGAGGTGGCGCTGCTGGTGGACGACTTCAATGCCATGGCCCGCCGCCTGCAGAACATGGATGCGGACCGGGTGATGTGGCACGCGGCGATCGCCCACGAACTGCGCACCCCGGTGACCATCCTGCGTGGCCGCCTGCAGGGTCTGGCCGAGGGGGTGTTCCAGCCCGATGAAGCCCAGTTCCGCAGCCTGCTGGCGCAGGTGGAAGGCTTGTCCCGGCTGATCGAAGACCTGCGCGTGCTGAGCCTGGCCGACAGCGCGCGGCTGGACGTGCGCCGCGCGCGCAGCGACGTGGTGCATGAAGTGCATTCGGTCATGACCCTGGTCGACCCCGGCTTCCGCAGCGGCGGTTTCGTGCTGGAACTGGAAACCTCGCGCGGGGAGCATCCGGCCCATTGCGATCCCACCCGGGTGCGCCAGGCCCTGATGGCGCTGCTGGAGAATGCCCGCCGCTACGCCACGCCGGGGCGCGTGCGCATCGCCGTGCACGACACCGCCACCCACGTGCAGGTGTCCATCGACGATGAGGGACCGGGCATCGACCCCGCCCTGAGCGCGCACATCTTCGACCCGTTCATGCGCGGCGATGGCTCGCGTTCGCGCCAGCGCGGCGGCAGCGGGTTGGGCTTGGCGGTGGTCAAGGCCATCGCCGATGCCCATGGCGGCCGCGTATCGTGCACCGCCAGTGCGCTGGGCGGCGCACGCTTTGTCATCGAACTGCCGCGCCAGTAGCGGTTTCCTCGCGCGCCAGGGTACGCATGCGCGCGCCCAGCCGGTCCAGGTTGTTCTCGATCGTGACCAGTTCCTGCTGCTGTGCCGCCGGCAGGCGCGCGCGCAGCTGTTGTTGCAGCTGCTGCCACGCCGGTACGCCGCGGGCGCTGATGGCCGCGGTCGATGCGGCGGCCGCCGCCCGCTCGCTGCCCAGCGGCAGACCGTAGCCGCCGCCCGGCACCAGCGCCGCCGGGCTGACCAGCTGGCCGGTGTCGTGCAGCAGTGCCATCAAGTTGTCCCGGGCCGGGTCGGTACCGTTTGCGCGAGTGCCAAGCGTGCGTTTGAGCTGGTCTCGCGCGCGCAGTTCCTCGCGTTGGCGTGCCGCCTGTTCCAACAGCAGCAACGCCGCCGTTGCACGCAACCCACCCTGTTCCAGCCACGGTGCCCGCTGCGCCGCCGGACGCTGCAGCCATGCGGCCACCTCGGCAGTGTCCAGCGGCAGTTCGCCCCGGGCCACCTCGAACAGCTGCTGGTAGTGATCCTGCGCCGAGGCGAAGTAGTAGCCCTGGCGGGTCGCCTCGGCCCGGTTCTGCAGCACCGTCGGATCGGCGCGTCCCTCCCGGGTCAGGCGCGTCAGCAGGCCACGCGGGGTGATCCGGTTCAGGCCGGGCGTGGCCCACGCCGGCACGCCTTCCTGCAGCAGCTTGCCGGTTTCCACCGCGCAGTTGTTGCTCACGAACAGGTACCTGCCGTCATAGCTCCAGTGCACCTGGCCCACGCGTTCGAGCAGGCTGGCAATCTCTCCGGGCTGCAGCTGCAACGGCACGGAAGACAGCCCGCGCAGTTCCAGCTGGGTGTACTCGTTGATCACCTGGTTCAGAGGCAACACGAACAGCCGCGACGGGTACGAACCGGTGAGCCCGCGCCAACTGGAAATCTGCACATCGCCGACGAACGCGCGGAACGACAGTACCCGGTGGTAGGACAGGTCCATCCGGCAGGCCGGCCCCGGCGCGCGGCCCGGCGCGCAGATCACCAGCCGCAGCATGCTGTGGCCCCAGCGGCTCATCAGCTGGTCGTTGCCCTCGGCGAGCAGGTAGTCCACCGCGTACACGCGGGCCGGATCCAGCTGCAGCAGCGATGCGGCGCCCGATGCGTCGTCGGCCTGCACCAACGGCAGGCGTGAATCGCAGCCGGGGGCGTGTCCGCTGGCACCGATCTGCGCGGTGAACCAGGCATGCACTGCCGGGCGCCGGCAGGCATACGCGGGATCCAGCACGAAATGTTCGGCGTTGACCGCCAGAAACTCCGCCGGGCTGGTCCGCTCATAGTCGTCGGGGCTGCGCGTGCTGAAGTGATTGCCGGTGCGACCCAGCCGCCAGGGCCGCTGCTGCCAGCCACTGAGGTCGCGCCATCGCGCCGTCTGCGACCAGCCCCCGCCTGCGGCGCGGTCCAGCACATGGGTGAGTTCGTGGATCAGCGCGGCCTGCAGCGCGCGCGGCAGTGGCTCGCCGGTGCGTACGTCATCGAGCAGGTCACGGCGCAGGGTAATCGCGCCACGGCGGGTGCGGCCATGCACGTGTTCGGGAAGGGTGGACGACCAGCCGACCTTTACCGGGCGATCAAAGCGGTCCTGCCAGGCTGCGGGCAGCACCTGCTGCATGTCCTGCAGCGCACGTTCGGCGGCCAGGACCTGCGGCCCATCAAGTCCGTCCGGCTGCAGCTCGAATTGCAGCGCGGCCTGCGCGAAGGGGCAGGCCAACAGCGCCGCCAGGGCCGCCCAACGCCAGCGGCGGGCCCGGCGACGCGCCTGCATCAGCGTGCCAGCAGGGTCCGGGCCAGCGCCAGGTCGCTGGTATCGCGCTGCGCGGCATCGTGTTCGCGCAGGTGCAGCAGCGCCGCTTCCAGGCGGGCGCCACGGATGGCCCCGTCGCTGGCAACGAATGCCGCCGCGTCTTCGCGTGCATCGAGCACGATCTTGTCGTCGTCCGAGCTGGACGAACCGGCCGACGAAGCACCGGAGGCGGAGCCAGCGGACGAGCCGGCGAAACTGGAGGCCAGCGCCGGCAACGGCAGGGCAAGCACGGCGAGAAGCAGGATCGGACGCATCGTCATGGTGTCGTTCGAAGTGGGAAAGCGCAGAGCGTATAGCCTGCGTGAAGACCTGTCGCGCCCTACAGGTCGAACAGCTTGCCGGGATTCAGCAGCCCTTGGGGATCAAACGCACGTTTGACCGCCTTCATCAAGGCGATTTCCGGCGCACTGCGGGTGCTGTCCAGGTAACCCTTCTTGACCAGACCGATGCCATGTTCGGCCGAGATGCTGCCATCGAACCGTGCCAGCACCTGGGCCAGCAGCTTGGTCACGTGCTCGCACTGGGTCAGGAATTCCGCGTCTTCGGTGGCATCGGGCTTGAGCACGTTGATGTGCAGGTTGCCGTCGCCGATGTGGCCGAACCAGACCACGTCGAAGTGCGGGTACGCCTGCCCGATCAGCGCCTGGGTTTCGGCCATGAACGCCGGCATCGCCGAGATCCGCACCGACACGTCGTTCTTGTAGGGCTTGTAGCGCGCCACCGCTTCGGTGATGCCTTCGCGCAGGCGCCACAGCTGCGCGGCCTGCGCATCACTGGCACTGACCACGCCATCGCTGACCCAGCCCTGCTCCATGCAGGTCTCGAACGCCGCCATCGCGGCGGCTTCCTGGGCCTCGTCGCCGGCCGCGAATTCGGTGACCACGTAGAACGGGTGCACCTGCTCGAACGGCGCCTGCGCACCGTGCGCCAGCACGTGTTCCAGCGCGCGGTCGGTGAAGAACTCGAACGCCTGCAGCTGCATCCGCTCACGGAACGCGGCGAACACCTGCATCAGCACCTCGAAGCTGGGCAGTGCCAGCAGCATCACGTTGCTGGCCGGCGGCGGATCGGTCAGCCGCAGCGTCGCCTCGACGATCACGCCCAAGGTGCCTTCGGAGGCGATCAGCAGCTGGCGGAAATCGTAGCCGCTGGAATTCTTGATCAGGCCCTTGTTGAGCTCCAGCAGCTCGCCACTGGCGGTGACCACCTTCAATCCGGCGATCCACTCGCGGGTGTTGCCGTAGCGGATCACGCGGATGCCGCCGGCGTTGGTGGCGATGTTGCCGCCGATCGAGCACGACCCACGCGCGGCGAAGTCCACCGGGTAGATCAGCCCGTGTTCGAGCGCTGCGTTGTGCACCGCTTCCAGCGCCATACCGGCCTGTACGGTGAGGGTTCGGTCCACCGCGTCGAAGGCCAGCGGCTTGTTCATCCGTTCCAGGCTGAGCACCAGCTCACCGTGCGCAGCCACCGCGCCACCGGACAGCCCGGTGCGCCCACCCGACGGCACCACCGCCACCTGGTGCGTGCTCGCCCAGCGCAGGATCGCCTGCACCTCGTCCACGCTGCCCGGCAGGGCGATCGCCAGCGGCGCCGGGGTCCAGCGCCGGGTCCAGTCGCGCCCGTAATGCTCCAGATCGGCCGGTTCGGTCGTGAGCCGCAGCCCGGGGCAGTCCTGCAACAGCGAAGAAAGGCGCGGATCGGTCATGGCGGCAAGGCGGGACGAGGGAATTCCCAAGCGTAGCAGACCGCCACGCCGGGCCTGGCCGCCGGCATCCCTTCAACGTGTCAACGGATGCATCTGAAACCATCGCCGCGCCGATTGGCGCACTGCACAATCCCCCGCCCGTTCTGGCATAGTTGGGCGCTCCCGCCCTACACGCTGCGCCCCGCCCATGTCGCCGAAGAAGACCTCGTTCCCGAAGCAGGATATCCGCGTGCTGTTGCTGGAGGGGGTGAGCCAGACCGCGATCGACGTCTTCACCGCCGCCGGCTATTCGCAGATCGAACTGCACAGCAAGGCGCTGCCCGAGGACGAGTTGAAGGCACGCATCGCCGAGGCCCACATCGTCGGCATCCGCTCGCGCACCCAGCTCAGCGCCGACGTGCTGGCCAACGCCAAGCGCCTGATGGCGGTGGGCTGCTTCTGCATCGGCACCAACCAGGTCGACCTGGACGCGGCCGAACTGGCCGGCATCCCGGTGTTCAACGCGCCCTACTCCAACACCCGCAGCGTGGCCGAGCTGGTCATCGCCGAAGCGATCATGCTGACCCGTGGCATCCCGCAGAAGAACGCCGAATGCCACCGTGGCGGCTGGTCCAAATCGGCGGCCGGCAGCCACGAAGTGCGCGGCAAGACGCTGGGCATCATCGGCTATGGCCACATCGGCACCCAGGTGGGCGTGATGGCCGAGGCCATGGGCATGCAGGTGATCTTCCACGACGTGGAAACCAAGCTGTCGCTGGGCAATGCCCGCGCGGCGATCAGCCTGGACGACCTGCTGTCGCGCGCCGACATTGTCACCGTGCACGTGCCCGAAACCCCGGCCACGCAGTGGATGATCGGCGCCGAACAGCTGGCCCGCATGCGCCCCGGCGCGCACCTGATCAACGCCGCACGCGGCACCGTGGTCGACATCGACGCGCTGGATGCGGCGCTGCACAGCGGCCATATCGGCGGCGCGGCACTGGACGTGTTCCCGATCGAGCCCAAGGGCAACGGCGATGCCTTCGTGTCGCCGCTGACCGCGCACGACAACGTGATCCTGACCCCGCACGTAGGCGGCAGCACGCTGGAGGCGCAGGACAACATCGGCGTTGAAGTGGCGGCCAAGCTGGTGCGTTACAGCGACAACGGCAGCACCCTGTCGGCGGTCAATTTCCCGGAAGTGACCCTGCCCGAGCACGAGGACAGCCTGCGCCTGCTGCACATCCACCAGAACGTGCCGGGCGTGCTGTCCAAGGTCAACGAGATCTTCTCGCGCCACAACGTCAACATCGACGGCCAGTTCCTGCGCACCGATGCCAAGGTGGGCTACGTGGTGATCGACATCACCGCCAGCGAGGCACAGGCCGGCGCCGTGCGCGACGAACTGGCCGCGATCCCGGGCACGCTGCGGACGCGCGTGTTGTATTGACCCCCAGGCAGGTATCGACCGTTGGTCGATACACCTTTGAACGGGAGCCGATTGCCCCACGCGACGACCAACGGTCGTCGCCTACCGGGCGAGCCAGCGCTTGGCCATGCGCGGCAACGAATCGTCACCATCCGGCGTCGCGATCGCCGCATTGGCCACGTCACGGATCTCCCGCCACGCCAGCGCCAGCGACTCTTCGCTGATCGCAAACTGTTCGCTGCCCACCGCCCGCACCACGTAGCGGGCGTCGTAATGCCAATGGCCGGGCACGTCCCTGCGTTCGGGGATCCAGTGCTTGTCGATGTCGAACAGCGCGCCATCCTCCAGCACCAGCCCGCTCAGCCCGGACTCCTCCTCCGCTTCCTTGAGCGCCACCCGGGCCAGGTTGCGGTCGCCGTCGGCGTGGCCGCCCAGCTGCAGCCAGCGGTCCAGCTTGCGGTGGTGGGTGAGCAGCACGCGCTCCCCGTCGGCACTGACCAGCCACGCGCTGCCGGTGAAATGACCGGCCAGGCGCTCGCGCAGGAAGGGGTTCTCCGGATCGTCCAATAGTGTGCTGAATTCGTCAGCCAGGGCGGCGTGGGCAGGCTGGCGCTGCGCATACGCAGCCAGTTGGGCACGCAGTTCAGCATCAGCAACGGCAACGGATTCAGGGTTCAGCGACATGGTAGCGGGGGGTTCGGGCGGAATATGTCGATTATCGCCGGGCCATGCTGCATTTGTGCTTGTGCGCGGGCTTCAGCTTTGGCTAAGGTACAGCGGGCCCCGCACGCTGGGGCGCCCAGTTGCCATCAAGGTGCCCGGCAATGTACCGCGCACCTCACCTTTGTCCATTTAGGGAAGCACTGCATGCTGAAGTCTCTGTTGAGGGTCAAACCGGTTGAACCCGCCGGCCACGTCGACGCGGGTGAACCCATCGAAGGCAGCCTGGATGGCGAAGCCACACTGAAACGGACCCTCACAGCCAAACACCTCATCATGCTCGGGATCGGCGCGGTGATCGGTGCCGGCATCTTTGTGCTGACCGGCCAGGCCGCGGCCAACCACGCCGGCCCGGCAGTCATGCTGTCGTTCGTGTTCGCCGGCTTCGCCTGCGCGCTGGCCGGCCTGTGCTACGCCGAGTTCGCGGCGATGATGCCGGTCTCCGGCAGCGCCTATTCCTACTCCTACGCCACCCTCGGCGAAGGCATGGCCTGGTTCATCGGCTGGTGCCTGGTGCTGGAGTACCTGTTCGCGTCGGCGTCGGTCGCGGTGGGCTGGTCGGCGTACCTGATCAGCTTCATCACCACCACGTTGCACATGCCGTTCCCGGACGCGCTGAGTGCCGCGCCCATTGCCTGGAACGGGCATGAGTTCGCCGCCTCCGGCAAGCTGTTCAACCTGCCGGCGATGCTGATCGTGGCGGCGGTGACCGGCCTGCTGTATGTGGGCGTGACCCAGTCCGCGTTCGTCAACGCGATCATCGTGGCCATCAAGGTCTTCGTCATCTGCCTGTTCGTCGGCATTGGCGCGGCCCATGTGGACCCGGCCAACTGGCATCCGTTCATCCCCGAAAACACCGGCGTGTCCGGCGAGTTCGGCTGGAGCGGCGTGTTCCGCGCGGCCACCATCGTGTTCTTCGCCTACATCGGCTTCGATGCGGTCTCCACCGCCGCCGGTGAAACCAAGGACCCGCAGCGGAACATGCCGATCGGCCTGCTCGGTTCGCTGGCGGTCTGCACCATCGTCTACATCATCGTGTGCGCGGTGCTGACCGGCATGCTGCCGTACCACCTGCTGGGCACCGACAAGCCGGTGGCCACCGCACTGGAGGCCTACCCGAGCCTGTCCTGGTTGAAGACCGCCGTGGAGATCGGCGCCATTGCCGGCCTGTCCTCGGTGGTACTGGTGATGATGATGGGCCAGACCCGCATCGCCTACACCATCTCGCGCGACGGCCTGCTGCCGAAGGTGTTCGGCAAGGTCCACAAGCGCTTCCGTACTCCGTACTGGGCCACGATCGTGGTCGGCGTGATCGCCGCCGCACTGGCCGGCATGGTGCCGCTGAACGTGCTCGGCGAGCTGGTGTCGATGGGCACCCTGCTGGCCTTCGCCACGGTCTGCGTGGGCGTGCTGATCCTGCGCTACACCCGCCCGGAGCTGCCGCGTCCGTTCCGCGTGCCGCTGGTGTGGGTGATCTGCCCGCTGGGCGCGGCGTCGTGCCTGTTCCTGTTCTGGCAGGCGTTCGTGGTGCATTGGCACCTGTTCGTGGGCTGGACCGTGCTGGGCCTGCTGATCTACTTCGGTTACGGCATGCGCCACAGCAAGCTCAACACTCCGTCCGCCTGATGTACCTGACGGGCCGGCCACGCCGGCCCGTTCCACATACGCTCCACCTATAAGAAACCACACCATGTTCAAGCAACTGTGGGCCACCAAGCACCCGCACGCCGCCCACGAAGACGCCAACGGCCTGAGCCTGCGCCGCACGCTCGGCCCCTGGGGGCTGACCGCGCTGGGCATCGGCGCGGTGATCGGCGGCGGCATCTTCGTCATCACCGGTCAGGCCGCGGCCAACCACGCGGGCCCGGCAATCATGCTGTCCTTCGTGCTCGCCGCGATCTGCTGCGCGTTCTGCGCGATGGCCTATGCCGAGTTCGCGGCGATGGTGCCGGTCTCCGGCAGCGCCTACACCTATACCTACGCTACCTTCGGCGAGCTGTCGGCCTGGTTCATCGGCTGGATGCTGGTGCTTGAGTACGGTGTGTCAGCCTCGGCGGTGGCGGTGAGCTGGACCGGCTATTTCCTGAGCCTGCTCAGTCATTTCGACATCCACCTGCCCGCTGCACTGGTCAGCGCGCCGCTGGATGGGCAGCTGCGCCCGACCGGGGCGATCGCCAACATTCCGGCCGCGATCCTGGTGCTGCTGCTGACCTGGCTGTGTTACGTGGGGATCAGCAAATCCTCGGCGATGAACATGGCGATGGTGGTGCTGAAGACGGGGCTGATCATCCTGGTGATCATCGCCGGCTGGAAGTATGTGGATCCGGCCAACTGGACACCGTTCATTCCGGAAAACGCGGGGCCGGGCAAGTACGGTTTCGAGGGGGTGCTGCGCGGTGCGGCGATGGTGTTCTTTGCCTATATCGGGTTCGAGGCGGTGTCGGTGGCGGCACAGGAATCGCACAAGCCGCAGCGTGACATGCCGATCGGGATGCTGCTGTCGCTGGTGATCTGCACGGTGCTGTATATCGCGATGGCGGCGGTGATGACCGGGCTGGTGCCGTATCAGTTGCTGGGTACGGACGAGCCGGTGGTGACGGCGGTGGCGGCGCACCCGCAGTTGGGCTGGTTGCGGATCGTGGTGGAGATCGGGGCGCTGATCGGGTTGTCGTCGGTGGTGCTGGTGATGATCATCGGGCAGCCGCGTATTTTCATGATCATGGGGCGCGACGGGTTGTTGCCGCCGGTGTTCACGAAGATTCACCCGAAGTACCGGACGCCGCACATCAATACGGTGATCACGGGGATCGGGATCGCGTTGCTGGCGGCGTTGTTCCCRCTGGATATTCTGGGGGAGCTGACGTCGATGGGGACGCTGATTGCGTTCGCGGCGGTGTGTGCGGGGGTGTTGATTCTGCGTCGTACGCAGCCAGACTTGCCGCGTCCGTTCCGGATGCCGATGGCGTGGTTGATCTGTAGTCTGGGGGTGCTGAGCTGTATCGCGCTGTTGACGGCGATGACGGCGCACAACTGGATGCTGATGGGGATCTGGACGGCGGTGGGCTTTGCGATCTACTTCGGGTATGGGTATCGGAATAGTCGGCTTGCCGGGAAGTAAGGGGTGGGGTTTTGCCGGGCCTGCGGCCCGGCGGCCCGCTTTTACTGCAACGGCAAATGCAACTGCAACGGCAACGGCGGCTCTGGGGTGCTGTTGGGGTGGCGGGGCGGGGTGAGGCCGCGGGGGACGCCGCAAGTACGTCCTTGTAGGCTTGGTCGCCGCATCCATGCGGCTCACACCCCCGCAACCTCACCCCGTCCCACCCTCGACAGGTTCCGTGTGACGGTGCCAGGAGCAGATGGAGCGAGGGAGCGAGGGAGCGAGGGAGCGAGGGAGCGAGGGAGCGAGGGAGCGAGGGAGCGGGATGGTTGCTGCCTGGTTTCGTTGGTTCGCGGTGATTGGTGATAAAAAATGAAATCGAGGTAGGTGGCGACCGTTGGTCGTCACGCTTTGGAGCCGGCCACTGGCCGGCTTTGCTTTTTCTCCCCCCACCCCACAACGCTGGCACGCGCCTCAGTGTGTGGGGGGCTGGGCGGGGTGGGGTTTGCGGGGGTGTGAGCCGCATGGGCCCGAGGCATGCCTCGGGCGGGTTGGGCAGGACGCCCAACCCCGGTCTCGCCATGTGCGCACGAGAGCGCACACGCGCAAGCGGCGACCACGCCTACAGGGACGGATTCACGGCGTCCCCCGCAAACCCCACCCCGCCCAGCCCAGCCAGGAATCAGGCTTCATGTAGTACCTGCTTTTAACGATCCACCCCGTTAAAATGCCAGCCATGAACACCTTCCCCTACGATACGGCGCGCCTGAGCGAGCTGGCCCAGGTGCTGATCGACAACGTGCGTGAGCTGGCCCAGGCGGGCTGGACGCCGGCGACCAGCAGCAATTTCTCCCATCGCCTGGATGATCGCCATGCGGCGATCACCGTGTCCGGCAAGGACAAGGGCCGGCTGGTGGAGGACGACATCATGGTGGTCGACTTCGACGGCAAGGCCGTGGGGCGTCCGCTGCGGCCGTCCGCCGAGACCCTGCTGCACACCCAGCTGTATCGCCGGTTCCCGGAAATCGGCTGCGTGCTGCATACCCACTCGCCGGTGCAGACGGTGGCCTCGCGCCTGTATGCGCCGCAGGGGCATATCCGCCTGGAAGGCTACGAGCTGCTCAAGGCCTTCCACGGCAACAGCACCCACGAAATGGCCATCGACGTGCCGGTGTTCGCCAACACCCAGGACATGGACGTGCTGTCGGCCCAGGTCGACGCGCTGCTCGACACCCAATGCCTGTGGGGCTACCTGATCGACGGCCACGGCCTGTACGCCTGGGGCCGCACGATGGCCGAAGCACGCCGCCACCTGGAAGCCTTCGAATTCCTGTTCCATTGCGAACTGGAACTGCGCAAGCTGCGCGGCTGACCAGCAGCGCCTGCGTCCCGGTAATGCCGGCCGCTGGCCTGCTCCACGCCATCCTCGGAATACCGGTCGCTGACCTGCTGCATGCAATCCCGGTAGTGCCGGCCGCTGGCCGGCTCTTCCGGATCTTTTAACGTTCATGAAGATGAGCCGACTCCGCATTTTTGACGACACCGCCCCGGACGCCCCGCTGTTCGACAGCCGCGATGGCGCGGCGATCGCCGCCGAACTCAAGCAGATCGGCGTTACCTTCGAGCGCTGGCAGGCCACCCAGGCGGTCGCGCCCGGCGCGAGCCAGGAAGAGGTGTTCGCCGCCTACAAGGCCGACATCGACCGGCTGGTGGCCGAACATGGCTTCAAGAGCGTGGACGTGGCCTCGATCGCCCCGGACAACCCCAACCGCGCCGAGCTGCGGAAGAAGTTCCTCGACGAGCACTTCCACAAGGAAGACGAAGTACGCTTCTTCGTTGCCGGCTCCGGCCTGTTCACCCTGCACCTGGACGGCAAGGTCTACGAGATCGAGTGCGTCAAGGATGACCTGATCGCCGTGCCCGATGGCATCACCCACTGGTTCGACATGGGCGAAGAACCCAGCTTCGTGGCGATCCGCTTCTTCACCGAAGCCGACGGCTGGGTCGGCCATTTCACCGGCAGCGACATCGCCCAGCAGTTCCCGCGTTACCACCCCGCACAGCACCAGGCCGACTGATCCATGCCGCATCCAACCGTCATCCTCACCGACATCGAGGGCACCACCAGCAGCATTTCGTTCGTCAAGAACGTGCTGTTCCCCTATGCGCGCAAGGCCCTGCCGGCGTTCGTCGCCGCCCATGGCCAGCAGCCGGAGGTGCGGCGCTGGCTGGACGCGGTAGCCGTGGAGATCGGCGGCGCCTGTCAGGACAGCCTGATCGTGGAAACGCTGCAGGGCTGGATCGACCAGGACCGCAAGCACACCGCGCTGAAGGCGCTGCAGGGCATGATCTGGGAAAGCGGCTACCGCAACGGCGACTACAAGGCGCACTTCTATCCGGAAGTTGCGGCGGTGCTGAAGGGCTGGCATGCCGAAGGCAAGCCGCTGTACGTGTACTCGTCCGGTTCGGTGCCGGCGCAGAAGCAGTTCTTCGGTTTCAGCGAGGCCGGTGACCTGACCGGGCTGGTCTCGGGCTGGTTCGACACCGAAGTGGGCGGCAAGCGCGAGGCCGACAGCTACCGCCACATCGTCAAGGCGATCGGCGTACCGGCAGGCCAGATCGTGTTCCTGTCCGACGTGGTGGAAGAGCTGGACGCCGCACGCGAGGCGGGCCTGCAGACCCGCCTGCTCGATCGCCTGGACGACTACCCGCTACCGCGCAGCGGCGAAGCGACCCACGGCCACGACCGCGTCGAGAATTTCCAGCAGATCACGCTGTAGAGCGGGTAGACCCGACCGGTAGAGCCGAAGGGTAGAGCCGACGGGTAGAGCCGACTGTTAGTCGGCTAACGCCATGCCGATCGAAGAAAAGCAGCCGACTAACAGTCGGCTCTACCGTCGGCTGACGCCATGCCGATCGAAGAAGAGCAGCCGACTAACAGTCGGCTCTACCGGGTCGGCTCTACCGGGTCGGCTCTACCCGTCGGCTGACGCCATGCCGATCGACGAAGAGCAGCCGACTAACAGTCGGCTCTACCGGGTCGGCTCTACCGGGCGGATCTCGCCATGCCGGTCGCCCGTCGCGTTACCTTGCCTTCGTATCCGCAAGCGAGGTAAAGCGCAGCGCATCACGCAGCGTGTCCAGGTCCGCCTCACTGCGCAGGCGGATGGTGACCGTCTCGCCCGGCACCAGGTCCAGCGCGTTGTCGTCCAGGGTGGCATCCAGGCCGTCGAAGTCGATCCACAGGGCACGCACCAGCTGCGGCGCACGCAGGGTCAGCACGACACCCTCGCCCTCGGCGCGCAGCGTGCTGTCGATCTTCACCGGCGACAACGCCAGCGCCTTGGCCGCCGCGAAGTACACCACCTGCCGCGACACCACCTGCGTGCCGTCCAGCAACTCGACCACCGCCACCGTGCGGGCTGGATCGGCCCCCTCCAACAGGTCCGCATCGGCGAACCGGCCCACCTCCAGCGCGGACAACGGCGGCAAGGCCACCGTATGCCGCTGCTCACTGCGCAGCGCGCCATCGAGATCCATCACGCGCAACCGCCACGTCGCCTGCAGGCCGTGCTGGCGGTCGTTGAGCAGGCTTATCCGGGTCATGCCGTCGTCGCGCAGTGCGGCCACGGCCTGGTCGGCGAAGAAGCGCTTGGCATGGAAGTGCAGTGCCTTCCAGCGGCCTGCGTAGTCGATGCTGGACCACGACGCACCCGGCCACACATCGTTGAGCTGCCAGTACAGCGAGCCCATGGTGTACGGCCGCGACGCGCGGTGGTGCAGCGCGGCCAGCTGGATGCCGTCGGCCTGCATCACTTGGCTGAGGTACACGAACGCCGGGAAATCGCGCGGCGTGCCGTACTCCTCTTCGATGTACTTCAACAGGCGCTGGTTGCCCTCGCCCGCCATGAATTTCTGGTGGGCGCGCACCGTGGCGCTGTCCACCTGCTGCTCGGCGGCCGGAATGATGCCCTCCAGCGTGCGCAGCGACGGCCATGCCTGCAGCCCGTATTCGGACATGAAGCGCGGGGTCTCGCGCAAGTACGCGGTCACCGGCAGCGCCGGGTTCCCCCACACCTGCCAGTAGTGCTTGTCGCCCCGGCTGGAATCGTTGGCCTTGTCGTCCAGGTCGTTGCTGGGCGAACTGGACCAGTACGGCACGCCGAGCCCTTCATCGGCCACCACCTGGCGCAGGTCGTTGCCGAACAGGTCCACGTAGCCCTGCCATACCTTCGCCGCGAAGGCCGGGTCGGCAGCGGTGAGGTCGCGGCCATGGCCCCAGTCTTTCCAGGCGGTTTCTTCCTCGTTGTTGCCACACCACAGCACCACGCTGGGGTGGTGACGCAGCCGGCGCACGTTGTCGCGCGCCTCGGCCACCACATTCGCGCGGAACGCCGGATCGTAGCCGGGCTGCATGCCGCCGCCGAACATGAAGTCCTGCCAGACCAGCAGGCCCAGCTCGTCGGCGATGTCGAAGAACACATCGTCCTCGTAGTGGCCCCCGCCCCAGTTGCGCAGCATGTTCATGTTGGCGTCGCGCGCGGCGGTGAGCTCGCGGCGGATCCGCGCGGCATCCACCCGCGCCGGGAACATGTCGAACGGGATGACGTTGGCGCCCTTGGCGAAGATCGGTACGCCATTGATGACGAACGCGAAGCCCTGCCCGCCCTGGCGGTCCACTTCACGGCGCAGCTCGACGGTGCGCAGGCCGATGCGCTGTTCGATCCGGCGCGCGTCTGCACCGCCCGGTGCCAGGGTCGCCCGCACGGTATAGCGCGCCTGCTCGCCCTGCCCCGCCGGCCACCAGCGGCGCGGCTGTTTCAGCGCGACCGGCACGGTAATGGCGTTGTCGCCGAGCTGCAGCGAGGCGTCACGATCGATACGGGCCACTGACACACCGTCCGGATCCAGCACCTCCACGCGCACCGCGGCAACGCCAGGCGCGGCACTTTCCACCTGTACGGTAATCGCCAGATCGGCATGCGCGGCGTCGAGCGCGCGGGTCTGCACGGCCAAGGTGGTCAGGCGCTGCGCATTCCAGCTGTCCAGTTGCACCGGGCGCCAGATACCGGCCGTCACGTAACGCGGGCCCCAGTCCCAGCCGAAGTGGTAACCCGGCTTGCGCACGAAGTTGCCGACCATCGCGTCTTTGGGCTCGTCGCCGTACGGCGAGGGGTAGTTGCCGGCGATCTTGTGCGGCATCGCCTGCACGCCCGGCAGCAGCGTGGTGATCGGGGAGCGCAGCACGATGCGCAGTTCATTGCCGGTGGCACGCAGCCGGCCGTCCACCCGCGCGCGCCACGTGCGGTGGCTGTTGTTGGCCTGCAATAGCGGCTTCCCGTTCAAACTCACCGTGGCAAAGGTGTCCAGGCCTTCAAACGCCAGCTCGGCATGGGCGCGTGCCAGGGTGGCCGCGTCCACGTCGAAGCGGGCGCGGTATTCCCAGGCAGCCAGGCCGATCCACTGCAGGCCCGCCTCGGGCGCGCCCACGTAGGGATCGGGGATCAGGCCCTGTGCCAGCAGGTCGGTATGCACCGCGCCCGGCACCTGCGCCGGGCGCCACTGTTGCAGGCCGGGATGCGCGGCACCGCGCGCGTCTCCGGGCAGCAGGCGGAATGACCAGTCTGCCGCCAATGGGGCGGCCGCGACGGGCAATGCCCACGCGGCCAGCAGGGCCAGCAACAGCCAGCAGGCCGGTGCGACGACATGGAAATGGCGGTATGCGCGCATGGGGGCCTGCCTGGTTGTGGGAGCAGCCGACCAACGGTCGGCTCTACCGGGTTTGGGGTAGCCGACCAACGGTCGGCTCTACCGGGTTTGGGGTAGCCGACCAACGGTCGGCTCTACCGGGGTTTGGGGCAGCCGACCGACGGTCGGCTCTACCGGGGTTTTGGGGTGGCCGACCGACGGTGGGCTCTACCGGATTCAGCGGACCACGTTGAGCACTTCGTAGCACGCGCCCATGGTGTGGTAATCGGTCTTGCCGGCCGGGCTTTTCTCGTCGCTATAGGAACGGTTGTCCGCATCCAGGATGCGGTACCAGGCGCCGTAGCGGTGGTCGATCATGTGCTGCCAGGCATAGCCCCACAGCCGGTCGTACCAGTCCCAGTACTGCGCCTCGCCCGTGCGCTTGGCCAGTAGCGCGGCGGTGGCCAGCGATTCGGCCTGCACCCAGAAATACTTGTCGTCGTCGCAGACGCTGCCGTCCGGCGCGAAGCCGTAGTACAGGCCACCGCGCTCGGCGTCCCAACTACGCGCCACGGCCACATCGAACAGGTGGCGGGCGGTGGGCACCAGCCAGTCGGCCTGCACATGGCGGTCCAGGATCAGCAGCAGCTTGGCCCACTCGGTCTGGTGGCCAGGCTGGAAGCCCCACGGGCGGAACAGGTGCTTGGGATTGTCGCGGTTGTAGTCCCAATCGATCTGCCACTGGCGGTCGTAGTGCTCCCACACCAGTCCGTCAGCCTGGGCGGCCTGGCGGCGGGTCATGTGGTCAGCCAGCAGCAGCGCGCGTTCCAGGTAGCGCTGTTCGCCGCTGGCCTCGAACGCGGCCAGCATCGCTTCGCACATGTGCATGTTGGCGTTCTGGCCGCGGTAGTCGCTGAAGGTCCAGTTCGCGTCCGCCTCGTCCTTGTACAGGCCGAACGACGGTTCCCAGAAGCGCAGTTCCAGCAGCTGCCAGGTTTCGTCCATCCACCCGCGGGCGTCGCTGATGCCGGCCTTCAGCGCACAGCTGTAGGCCAGCAGCACGAACGCCACGCCGTAGCAGTGGTTGGTGGCGTCTTCGACCACGCCATCGCGCAGGGTCCAGGCGTAGCCGCCGGTGGCCGGGTTGCGGTGCACCTGGCGCAGGTAGCGCAGGCCGTGCTCGACCGCCGCCAGGTCCTCGGGCTTGCCGAACTCGCGGTAGGCCATCGCGTGGTTGAACACGAAACGGGTGCTGCTCACCAGGTGCTGGTGGCTGGCGTCGTACACGCTGCCATCGTCACGGTAGTAGTGGAAGAAGCCGCCGTTGGGGTCGATCTCATGCGGCTGGTAGAAGGCCATGGTCTGCGCGATATGCGCGCGCAGGAACGCAGGCGAACGGAAATCGGGGGTGGGCGGAACCGGCGTGGTCATGCGGCGTCTTCCTGTTGCTGCAGCAGCTGTTGGACTTCATCAAGGCTGGGCATGGCGGCGAACGCGCCCTTGCGGGTCACGGCCAACGCACCCACCGCGGCACCGAAGCGGATGGCACCGGTCAGGGCGGCCGGGTCCTGGCAGAACGTGGCGAAGGCACTGCCGTCGCCGCCGCGCTCGCCGATGCCGAACAACAGCCCCCCCACGAACGCGTCGCCTGCCGCGGTGGAATCCACCGTCTGCACGCGGAAGCCGGTGAGCACGCCCTCGGTGTGGCGGGTGTGCCAACGGATCGGGGCGGCACCGTCAGTGATCACCACCGCCTGCGCCTGCGCGCCCAGCAGCCGTGCAATCACCGCGTCGCCGCCACCCGCGTGTGCGGCGGCCAGGTAATCCAGTTCCTCACGCGACAGCTTGACCAGCTCGGCCAGCTGCAGCGCCTCCCACAACCGCGGCAGCGGGTCCACGCCGGCCGGCCACAGCGCGGGGCGCAGATTGAGGTCGATGCTGACCATCGCACCGGCGGCGCGCGCGCGGCGCATGCCGTCCAGCGTGGCCTCGGCGATCTCCGCTTCGGTCAGGCTGTTGGAGCACACATGGAAACTGCGCGTGCCGGCGAAGCAGTTGGGATGGAAGTGGCTGCTGCGGAACAGCAGGTCCGCGGCCGGCGGCCGGTAGAAGCTGAAGCTGCGCTCGCCGTGCGCGTCCAACGCCACGAACGCCAGCGCGGTCTTGGCCGCGTCGGTGCGCACGATGCAGTCGGTGGCCACGCCAGCGTCGGCCAGACTCTCGGCAAGGAAGTCACCGAACATGTCCTGGCCGAGCATGCCGGCGAAATGGGTGTCGGCACCCAACCGTGCCGCCGCGACGGCGACATTGGCCGGCGCACCACCGGCGTATTGCAGGAACGCGCGCGGGGTGGCCGGCGTGGCCGGCGGTTGGGCAAGTAGATCGATCAAAATCTCGCCGAAACAGACAATCTTGCTCATTCGGGCCTCAGGCTCCCTGGCGGAATGCGGCGTTCGGGCGCGAACCCGACAGGCCATAGAAAATGATGTAGCCGTAGCAGACCAGCGGCAGGATGAAGGACGGCTGCAGCCCGATGTGGTCGGCCAGCACGCCCTGCAGATACGGCACCACGGCGCCGCCCACGATGGCCATGATCAACAGGCTGGAGGCCTTGTTGGTCAGCGGTCCCAGACGCTCGATGCTGAGCGCGAAGATGGTCGGGAACATGATCGAGTTGAACAGGCCCACCGCCACCACCGAATACAGCGACACGTGACCCGAGCCAAGCATGGTCAGCGCCAGCAGCAGCACGTTGACCACCGCGAACAGGGTCAGCAGCAGGCGCGGCGAGAACCGCGTCATGATCGCCGAGCCGGCGAAGCGCCCGATCATCGCCAGCGTCCAGTACGCCGACACGTAATGGGTCGCCTGCTGCTCGGTGAAACCACCGATGGACGGCATCGACAGGTAGTTGACCAGGAAGCTGCCGATCGACACTTCGGCGCCCACGTAGAAGAAGATCGCCAGCACGCCGAACAGCACGTGCTTGTGGCGCAGTGCATCCATCAGGGTGTGCGTGCCACTGTCGCCCTGTTCGGTGGTTTCGGTCAGTGCCGGCAGACGGAACAGGTAGACGAACACCGCCAGCAGCGCCAGCGCGATGGCCAGGCCCACATACGGGCCCTGCACCGACTGCGCTTCCTGCACGCGGTAGGCGATCTGCTCGGCCGAGGGCAGCGCGGCGATGTCATCGGCGCTCTTGACCGTATTGCCCAGGATCAGCAGCCCGCCGAAGATCGGCGCGATCGCCGTGCCCAGCGAGTTCAGTGCCTGGGCCAGGGTCAGCCGGCTCGATGCAGTCTGTTCCGGCCCCAGCAGTGCCACGTACGGGTTGGCGGCCACCTGCAGCACGGTGATGCCGGTGGCCAGCACGAACAACGCGCCCAGGAAGGCTTCATACACGCGCAGTTCGGCGGCCGGCCAGAAGCCGAGCGCACCGACGGCCGCGATGGCCAGGCCCGCCACGATGCCCTTCTTGTAGCCCAGGTGCGCCACCAGCCGGCCGGCCGGCAGCGACATCAGGAAGTAGGTGCCGAAGAAGGTGAACTGCACCAGCATCGCCTTGGCGTAGTTCAGCTCGAACACCGCTTTCAGATGCGGAATCAGGATGTCGTTGAGGCAGGTTAGAAAGCCCCACATGAAGAAGATCGTGGTGGCCACGGCCAGGGCCATGCGCGTGTTGACCACGGGCGCGGACGATGACGAGGCAGGCAGTCGGGGCGTTGGAGAAATGGGCATTCAGGTACGCGCCTCGTTGCGCGGGCAGGTAAAGGGAAACGCCATCACGCAGCCACCGGGCCGCTGCTGGCGCGGATGCGCAGTTGTACGGGCGCCACGGTGCGTTGTGGCGCGGCATCGGGATGGTCCAGCCGCTGCAGCAGCAGTTCGGCCGCCTGGCGGCCCCGCTCGCGCGGGTTCACGGTAAGCGTGGTCAGCGGCGGCAAGGCCACCGCCGCTTCGGAGATATCGTCGAAACCGGTGACGGCGAAGTCCACGCCGGGGCGCACCCCGCGCGAGGCCAGGCCCAGCATCAGCCCGAGCGCAACGCTGTCGTTGTAGCAGACCGCCGCGGTGGGCGCCGGCACGCGCGCGAACAGTTCTTCGCTACGCGCGGCCGCTTCCAGGCGGCTGGGCGCCGACTCGATCAGCCAGTCCGGATGCAGCTCCCTGCCCGCTTCGGCCAGTGCCTGCGCATAGCCCAACCGGCGCTGGTGGCAGGAACTGGAATCGGCATGGCCACCGAAGAAGGCGATGCGTTCGTGCCCGCGTTCGATCAGGTGGCGGGTGGCCAGGTAGGCCCCCTGCTGGTTGTCCAGGGTGAGGAAATCCCAGTCGGCACCGGGCGGCTCGCGGTTGAACAGCAGCACGTTGGCGTTGAAGCCCAGTACCTGGCGCAGTTCGGCCGCATCACTGCCTTCGGCCGGCGACAGGATCAACCCGGCCGGGGTGTGTTCCATCAGGGTGGTCAGCACCGCCTGCTGCCGCTGCGGCGATTCGCCGGTGCTGCCCAGCAGGGTCACGAACCCCTTCGCGCCCAAGGCCTCGTCCACCCCGGAGGCGAATTCGGCGAAGAACGGGTTGGACAGGTCGTTGATCACCAGGGCCACGCTGGACGAGGTGCGCCGGCGCAGGTTGGCCGCGCCGCGGTTGTAGACATAACGCTGGCGGCGAAGCTCGGCCTCGACCTTGGCACGGGTGTCGACATTCACCAGCGGGCTGCCACGCAGCACCAGCGACACGGTCGCCCGCGACACGCCGATCGCTTCGGCGATATCGGTCACGGTGACGGCGCGCGTGCCCTTGCCCGCTGGTTTGACCTTGTCATTCATGGTGTCTGCCCGGTCCTTGTCATCCGGCAAGCGTAAACGATCGCATCGGCAAGCGGACCGCGCCCCTGCAGGCAGCCAGATTGCGACCAACGCCGATGCAACGGTTCATTCCAGCACCGCCCCGGGGGTGGCACAGAACGAACGCGGCAGCGCCTCGACCTGGGTGCCCCAGCCACGGGTGGGGGCCTGCGTGCCCAGCGCGAAGTCGATGCGACCGCCCTGCTGCAGCCGGTTCCAGTCCAGCCACACCGGGGCGTGCTCCTTGCCGTCCACGCGCACGCCCTGCACGTACTGCAGCGCGCGCCCATCGGCGCCGGCGGCGGCCAGGGTCAGCGTGCGGCCGGTGCCCAGGTCCACCTCCACCTTGTCGAAGCGCGGGGTATGCAGCAGGAACTGGCCGCTGCCCGGCACCGCCGGGTACAGGCCGATCGCGCTGAACAGGTACCAGGCCGACATCGTGCCCAGGTCATCGTTGCCGGTCACGCCGTTGGGGGCGTTGGTGAACAGCTGCTGCGCGGCACGCACCACGGTGGCGGTCTTCCACGGCTGGCCGATCAGCGTGTACATCCACGGCGCGTGCAGGTCCGGCTCGTTGTTGGGGTTGTAGCGGTACTGGTTGTAGTAGCTGTACGGGCCCACCACCCATTCCTTGCGCGCGGCGGTCAGCGGCGACTGCACCAGCGCGTCGTAGGCGAAGAACGCATCCAGGCGCTTGCCGGCCTGTTCGCGGCCGTGCATGGCCTGCACCAGCCCCGGCACGTCCTGCTGCGCCAGCCACTGGTACTGCCACGCGGTGCCTTCATGGAAGCCATGGTGCGAACGCGGGCTGTAGTGGCCGTCGGAGGGCACGTACCACTTGCCGTCGTCCATGCGCGGACGCGGGAAGCCGCTCATGCCGGTCTCTTCATCGCGCACCTGCGGGTCCCACACCTTGTGCCAGTTGCCGCCGCGCGCGCGCAGCGTGCTGGCGTCGTCGGCATGGCCCAGGCCATCGGCCATCTGCGCCAGCGCGCAGTCGGCCAGGGCGTATTCCAGCGTGGCCGAGCCGCCGTGGTGCGGATCCACGTCCATGCCCTTGGAGGGGAACGCGCGGTCGTAGGCGACGTAGCCGTTGTCCACGTAGCCGGGGTTGCCCGACCGGCCGGCATGCCGCGAGTTCAGCGGCGGCTGCTCGAAGGCGTTGCGGCGCAGCGCGGTGTAGGCCTCGCCCTCGCGCCCGTCCAGCGCGCCGAATCGCCACAGGTCGACCAGGAACGGGGTGACCGGGTCGCCGGTCATGATGTTGGTCTCGAAGTTGGCGTACCCCCAGCGCGGCAACCAGCCGCCCTGCGCGTTGATGGCCAGCAGGCTACGGCCGATGTCACGCGCCACCTGCGGGCGGGTCAGGGCCAGCCACTGGTTCTGCGCGCGGTAGGTGTCCCACAGCGAGAAGTACTCGTAGTAGGTCCAGCCGTCGGCGCGATGGATCGCATCGTCGTAACCCCGGTAGCGGCCGTCGGCATCGCTGCCGGTCAGCGGCTGCAGCAGCGCGTGGTACAGCGCCGAATAGAACACGGTGCGGTCGTCGCCGCTGCCGC
Source organism: Stenotrophomonas sp. 10N36 (assembly GCF_056395005.1). Classification (NCBI taxonomy): domain Bacteria; kingdom Pseudomonadati; phylum Pseudomonadota; class Gammaproteobacteria; order Lysobacterales; family Lysobacteraceae; genus Stenotrophomonas; species Stenotrophomonas sp. 10N36. The sequence goes on from NZ_JBFTIS010000029.1 coordinate 24,092, forward strand.
CGTGGACGCGCGTGGTGGCCAGTTCACGGCGCCACTGCTGCTGCGACTGGCTGCGCATCTGTTCGAAGCCCAGCAGCTTGCCGCCCTGCATGCCCTCGCTGCGCAGGTTGTTGCGCGCACCTTCTGCGTCCACGTGCGAGATCGCGCTGATCGCGGTGACCGCGCGGTTCTTGCCGGTATCGAAACTCAACCAGGCGCCGCTGGGCTTCTGTTCGCCCTCCATGCGGTGGCGCGCGCCCGCCAGGCCGCCTTCTTCGCCCCAGGTGCCAAACGCCTTGAACGGGCGGTCGAACTCAATGCGGAACCAGGTGGTGTACTGGTGGCCACCGCAGAAGCTCTTGGTGACCAGCTTGCCTTCGACCACGCGATCACCGACCACGTCGATCACGCTGCCGATCACCGAATGGCGCTCGTTGGCCTGCCCCACGTTGACCAGCACGTGGCCGGTGCCGGCGTCGACCGGGAAGGTGTAGCGCTCGGCGGCGGCACGGGTGCGCGCGGTGGCTTCGGCATCGATGCCGCCGTAACCGGTCAGGCGCACCTTGTAGTAGCCGGCCTGGCCGATCTCGCCGTCGTGGGTGTAGGTGGACGCGTAGCGCTTGTGGTCGAAGCTCTTGGCATCGTCGGTGTTGAAGTCCCCGCCCTTGCCGATGCTGCCGGTGACCGGCAGTACCGACACCTGGCCGCCCTGCTCCCAGCACCCGGCCCCGGACAGGAAGGAATGGCCGAAGCCGCGGATCTTCGGGTCGTCGTAGCGCCAGCCGGCGTAGTGCTCGCCGATCGGGCTGACCTGGATCAGGCCGAACGGTGCCGACGCCCCCGGGAAGGTGTTGCCGTCATCCTTGCTGCCGATGAAGGTGTTGACCTCGCGCTCCAGCGCAACCGGGGCGGCGGCCTGCAGGACCGGCGCGAAGGCCAGCGCGAGCAGGCAGGCCAGGCGCGGCAGTGGGCGGCGCAACGGGGTAACGGCGATGACGGACGGCAGTCGGCGCATGCGTGGATCCTGTGGGTCGATGTCGGTACGGCAGACGGAAAAAGGCACGGCGGATGCCCGCCATGGCGTGCCAGCCATTCCCCCGCTGGCACCGGTCCAGATCCACGTTGGCGTGAATTTAGATCGATTCAAGTAAAGCACGGAGATTTCGGCGGATGCATTCTGCGGCGCAACATGGCGAGCTCGTTTTTCCATCTGGGATGCTGCCAGGCCCGCCGTTCCGGCCCTTGGTACGGGTGGCTGCCTTTCGCCGGTTGCCACAGCTCCAGCAGCAACCCGCTTCTCACGGCGGGACGATGGACCACCGGCTCCCGCCTCCGCCGCCCTGCGCAAGAAAACGTTTTCAGTCCTCCGACGTCATCAGCCCGGTTCCCGGCCCGCCTTGGCCATATTGCGGAGCAGCATGCTTCCCTGCCGAACCCGTGCTAAAAATTCCCCGCCAATCGTTTAGATCGATCCAACTTCAAACGGTCACGATTGCCGGAGCGGTGGGTGGGGGCCCACCAGGCTGCATGCGGGACGCACGGGAGCTCAGCGCTGGCAACAGCCCTCCCAAAACATTAGATCGATTCAACAACGTATCGCCACCGTTTCAATCCAGGAGAGGGAGAGAGTGGAATGAACAAGATGTCCCGCATGCGCAACCGCGACACGCTGTCGGCCGCCATTACCGCCGCGCTGTTCGCCGCCGCGATGGTGCCCGCCAGTGCCTTCGCACAGCAGGCCAGCCCCGCTTCGTCGCCGGAGGCCACCACGCTCGACGCCGTGACCGTCACCGGCTATCGCTACGCCATCGAAAAGAGCCTGCAGCAGAAGCGCGACGCCAACGCCGTGGTCGAAGTGATCACCGCCGAAGACGTCGGCAAGTTCCCCGACAAAAACGTGGCCGATGCGCTGCAGCGCGTGCCGGGCGTGGTGATAGAACGCAGCGGCGGCGAAGGCAAGACCGTCAGCGTGCGCGGCCTGGCGCCGGACCTTACGCTGACCCAGTTGAACGGCAACTACGTGGCCACCTCGGAAACCAACAACGAGGCCACCCGGTCGTTCAACTACACCCTGCTGCCGTCCAACATGCTGTCCAGCGCCGAGCTGTTCAAATCGCCGGAAGCGCGCATCGACGAAGGCGGCATCGGCGGTACGGTGATCCTGCACACCCGCCGCCCGCTCGAGATGGAAAGCAACTCCGGTTACGTCAACCTGGAAGGCACCTCGTCGGACACCAGCCACGACGTCGACCCGCAGGCGTCCGCGCTGTACTCCTGGCACAGCGAAGACGAGCGCTTCGGCGTGCTGATCGGCGCCACCAAGCAGAAGCGCACCAGCCGCACCATGCAGGTGAGCACTGAAGACTATCAGTGGTATGGCAACGGCACCGATGCGGTGGATGCCAACGGCAACGTGCTGAGCCAGGATGGCATCCACTATTGGTGGGGCCAATCGGGCTTCAACGACCAGAGCGGGCGCAACTACAGCGAGTTCTTCATGCCCACCTCAGTGAACTTCGCCGTGAAGGAGGAGAAGCGCGAGCGTACCGGCGGGCAGTTCACGTTCCAGTTCAAGCCGATCGACAACCTGACCCTGACCGCCAATTACTTCCGCTTCGAGCTGGAAGGCAACTACACCCAGAACATGCTGAAGGTTCCCGAATGGAACCTGGCGCGCTTCAACGGCGACGGCAACTGGGCCGGCGGGCGCCTGCTCAACGGCATGAGCTTCGACCCCAGCGGCAGCATCGTCACTGGCGCCCAGTACGAAAAGCTGGCCGGCAAGACCTACTACTGCAGCGAAGAACAGGCTGCCGCCGCCGGCATGGCGCCCGGTGGCTGGGGCCCGGATGATTGCACCATCCCCACCCCGCAGTTGACCGGCACTTACAGCAAGGAAAAGGCGCTCTCGCAGACCGCTGACCTGACCATCGACTGGGACATCAGCCCGCTGTGGAAGGCGTCCTTCACCGGTGGCCGTACCTGGTCCGAAGGCGGTCCGTCGATGAACTTCGGCATGTCGGCAAAGCCGCGCCGCCAGGTGGACGGCGTGTGGCAGTCCGGCAACAGCTACACCGCCTGGGACCTGACCGGCACGCCAAGCGTGACCTTCTCGCCGAACCTGCAGGACCAGCTGATGGCTGGCGTCGCCGAGATCGACACCGGCTCCACCGGGTCATCGTGGATGCAGACCAGCGTCAAGCAGAACTACTTCCAGGCCGACGTTACCAAGATGTTCGAAAGCGGCTGGCTGGACTCCATCCAGTTCGGCGCCAAGTACCGTGATGGCGAAGTACACCGCAACACCGGCAACACCTACTGGGTGTGCAATGGCAAGGACCCGGCCGACTACGACAACAACCGCTACCAGGCCGGCTGCGACTCCACCGCTGGCGTCGCCCAGCCCGGGTTCTTCCTGTCCAACCCGATCAGCAACATTGCCGGCGGCTTCAACGCCAATGTATTCCCGGGCATCAACTACCCCGCCTACATCAACTACCTCAACGACAAGTACGGTGGTTCGTACAGCCGCAAGGAAGACGACTTCGTCTACAACGTCAACGAGAAGATCTACTCCGGCTACTTCCAGGCCAACTTCCGTACCGAGCGCCTGCGCGGCAACGTCGGCGTGCGCGTGGTGCGCACCCAGCAGTTCGCCGAGTCGAGTGATTCGGTGGAACGCTTCAACGACTATTTCCAGGACAACGCCGCTGGCGCGCCGATGGGCTGCAACGACCCGGCTGCCGCCCCGCTGATCGCGTCCAACACCGGCTACGTCTGCCAGAGCGGCTTCGTGCGGCTGCCGGACGGGCTGGCGCGTGAGAAGACCTACGAGTTCGCCTCGCTGGACCGCACCTACACCGACTTCCTGCCGAGCTTCAACATCGCCTGGGACATCACCGACAACCTGGTGCTGCGTGGCGCCGCGTCGAAGGTCATCGCCCGCCCGGGCTACACCAGCATCGCCGCCCCCGGCAGCCTCAGCTATGTGAGTGAGGAGTACAGCAACGACCGTCGCGTCGCCGGTGGCACCGATACGCCCGGTTGGTACGGGCATGGCAGCAACAAGAACCTGGAACCGTTCAAGGCCACCCAGTACGACATCGGCCTGGAGTGGTACTTCAAGCCGGGTGCGGTCGCCGGTGCGGCCCTGTTCCGCAAGGACGTGGGCAACTTCACGGTGCCGGTGGTGCGCGACCAGCAGATGACGGTGGGCGGCCAGACGGTGACGGTGCAGAAGTACGAGACCGAAGCCAACGCGCGCGATGGCGTGTCGCAGGGTGTGGAGCTGTATGGCCAGTACACCTTCGACATGGGCTTTGGCGTGCAGGCCAACTACACCTACAACGACACCAACCTGGCCTCGATCGTGCTGGACGGTGAGGAAATCGGCGCATCGCCGCTGGTGGGCAGCGCCAAGAACCAGGCCAACCTCACCTTCTTCTACGAGAACGAGAAGTTCCTGGCACGCGCCTCATACAACCGTCGCGGCGAAGTCGTCGGCGGCTTGAACAACGGCCTCACCCAGTACTCCGAGCCGTACGACCAGCTGGACCTCAACGTGGCCTACAACTTCACCGAAGCCCTGACGTTCACCGCCTCGGTGCTGAATGCCACCAAGTCCGAACAGCGCATCTACCTCGGCGGCGACAGCAAGGCACGCCTGATCTCCAACACCTACACCGGCCGCCAGCTGTACTTCGGCGTGAACTACAAGTTCTAAGCATCACCCGCCCCCGCCTTCGGGCGGGGCAACGGTCCTCCACGGCAGCCGCGCTGGTACAGGCGGCTGCCGTTTTTTGTGGTCGCGCGGGATGCATCCACGCCTCCGGTAGAGCCACCCCAWGGGTGGCTGTCGCAACCGTCGGTGGCTACACGCGGTGGCGGAACCAAGAGCAGCCACCCATGGGGTGGCTCTACCCGCCTGATTCTTCAGATCCGGTCCAGCGCGGCGCGCAGCGCGGCGACTTCTTCGGCGTCGGTAACGGTCCAATCCGGCGACAGGCCGACCAGGGCCGGGTTGTGGTGGCGCATCGCCGAATGTTGCACCGCCTTGGCCGATGCGTGCAGTTCAACGCACCCCGTACGTGCGGCCACCGCGGCGATGTTGCGCGCATTGAGCCCCGCGCCGGCCATCACGCCAATGCGCGCGTTCGACTGCGCCACCAGCGCCGCCACCCTCTCCGCGCCCGCTTCGGCACTGGCCTGGCCGCCCGAGGTCAGCACCCGCTGGCAGCCCAGCGCGATGACCTGCTCCAACGCGGCGTGCAGATCGCGTGCGGCGTCGAACGCGCGATGGAACGTCACCTGCAGCGACCCGGCGGCCGATACCAGCGCCTGGCACAGCGCCGTGTCCACGTTGCCGTCGGCGTCCAGCGCGCCAATCACCACGCCATCGCAGCCCAGCTGCCGGCACTGGGCGATATCGCGCAGCATGATCTCCGCCTCGATCGGGCCATAGTGGAAGTCGCCGGGGCGCGCGCGGATCAACACGAACAGCGGAATGCGCAGGCGCTCGCGGGCCACGGCAATGCTGCCGTAAGACGGCGTGGTGCCGCCCTCGGCGAGGTTGTCGAACAGCTCAATGCGATCGGCGCCACCGGCCTGCGCGGCCAACGCCGAGGCGACCGAATTGGAGGCGATTTCCAGCAGCCGCCGCGCCATGCTCAGGTCTGCTCGCTGGTGTAGACCGATGCCGAATCACGCAGGTCGTCCTGGCGATCCTTGTCGCATACCGCGTAGACGAAGCCCCGGTGCAACGCATACGCACCGACCTGCCCGTGCTTGTCCAGCGCCAGGAAGCAGACCTGCAGAGTCTTGCTGGCCTCGGGGCGCTTGCGCACCAGCCGGGCGATCGCCTCACGGCAGGCCTCGGCCGGCGAGCGGCCCTGGCGCATCAGCTCCACCACCAGGAACGACGCGGCGTTGCGCATCATCTCTTCGCCCACTCCTGACGCGGTGGCGCCGCCCACCTCATTGTCCACGTACAGGCCGGCGCCGATGATCGGGCTGTCGCCGACCCGACCGTGCAGCTTCCAGGCCATGCCGCTGGTGGTGCAGGCACCGGCCAGGCGGCCGTTGGCGTCGATGGCCAACATGCCGAGCGTGTCATGGTTGCTGCTGTCGCCGGGACGCCCGCGGCGCTCGACGTTGATCTCCGGCGTGTACTGGGCGGTCTTCAACCAGTCGCGCCACGCCTTTTCGGCCGCCGGCGTGAGCAGCTTCTGGCGCTCGAAGCCCTGCGCGACCGCGAACTGCTGCGCGCCCTGCCCGACCAGCATCACGTGCGGCGTGTTTTCCATCACTTTGCGGGCCACCGACACCGGATGCAGGATGTCGGTGAGCGCTGCCACCGAACCACAGCGGCCATCGCCGTCCATGATGCTGGCGTCGAGGCTGAGCACGCCGTCGCGATCGGGATTGCCGCAGCGGCCCACGGTGGGGTTGCACAACTCGCTCTCGGCCCAGCGCGCGCCGGCTTCAACCGCGTCCAGCGCGCTGCCGCCGCCGGCCAGCACTTTCCACGCCGCCTGGTTGGCGCCCACGCCAAAGTCCCAGGTGGACACCACCCGCGCGCCACCGGCTGCCCGCGCACCGGCGCGCGGCAAGGCCAGCGCGCCTGCGGCCAGTACACCGGCCTGGAGGAACTGCCTGCGATCGGTCATCCCACCCACTCCCTGCAAGATTGGTCATCGAACCGCCCGCTGCCGGGCGGACGCGTCATGCCACGGCGCGTTCGTGGCGCGCAGCGTGCCATACCGCCGCACCCAGCATGCCCAGTTCGCCATGTTCCACCCGCCACACCGGCACCTGCGCCAGCACCCGGCCCATCACACCCTTGGCCAGGAACCGCGCCTGGAAGCCGCCCGCGTGCAGGAAGTGCGCGATGCGCGGCGGAATGCCGCCCACCAGGTACACCGAGCGCGCACCGAAGGTGATGGCCAGGTCGCCGGCCAGGCTGCCCAGCCACGCGCTGAAGACCTCCAGCGTTTCCACTGCCACCGGGTCGTCGCCCAGATGCGCGGCGGCAATCAGCTGTTCGGGGGTGTCCCACTGCGGTGCCACGCCGCGAAGGCCGCACAGGCAGGGGTACAGGTTCATCAGGCCGCTGCCGGACAGAATGCGCTCCTGGTCCACGTGCGCCCAGCGCTGCTGCATCTGCCGCAGGATCTCCAGTTCCAGTGCGGTGCCGGCAGTAAGCGCGGCATGGCCGGCTTCGCTGGCCAGTACGGGTTGGTGCCCGCCCTGGAAACGCAGGGCCGCGCCGAGCCCGGTGCCTGGGCCCAGCACCAGCGCCGGCCAACGCGATGCGGTGTCAGGCGCGCCATTGAGCGGCACCAGGGTATCGGCCTGCACATGCGGGATCGCATAGGCAACCGCTTCGAAATCGTTGATCAGCGCCAATGACCGCAGGCCGGCCTGGGTGCGCGTGTCGGCCACCGACACTGGCCACGGCAGGTTGGTGTTGACCAGGTGGTCGCCTTCCAGCAGCCCGGCGATCGCCACCACGGCGCTGTCCAGCGGCTGCCCGGCGCTGGCGATGAAATCGGCCAGGATCGCGGCCAGGCTGGCAAACGCGGCGCAGCTGTAACGGCGCAGGCCAACAAGCTGCGGCGGCTGACCGGCGCGCAGTTCGGCCACGGCCAGGCGCGCGAACGTGCCACCGACGTCGGCCACGAGCAGCGTTTCAACAGACGATTCCCGGCCGGGCGTCAGCAAAGACACATCGGAAGGGGCCGGAGACTGCTCCGGAAACGGTACCGCAACGCTCACTCGCAGGCCTTGGCTGGGGTCGAATAACCCGGTGCGATTTTCGGCGATCGCACCGGGTTTGCAAAGCAGGTCGCGCCGTACAGCAGCGTATGCAGCCGCTGCGCCGTGCGCGGCAGGCGCCCCATCAGGGCTTGCCGACCTGCAGGCGATAACTGGTGCTGGCCGACGCGGTGGGGCCATCGGCATGCACCGCGCGCACTTCCACCTTGTGCTCGCCGGCGGTCAGGTTGGTGGGCAGCGCGCCGCGCCACAGGTGCGGCGACGGCGTGGCTTCAGGAGAGCGATCGAAACCGCGCAGGTGCTCGGCCTGGTCGTCGGCCACGTTCTCCACCAGCAGGCGCGGGTCGGGCTGTTCCACCCGCTTCATGGTCTGCCAGGCACCGCTGTCCACGCGGTATTCCACCAGCGTATCGGCCTGGCCCATGAACACATTGGCGTACACGCCCCACGCCGGGTAGGCGTCCTTGCGCAGCACCTTGGGCGCGTGCAGGGCAATCTGGTAGTCATCCGGCGCGCGGGCCACGTAGTAGCGCAGTCCGTAGTCGCCGCCGGGCTTGACCGACAACACGGCATAGCCGTTCGGCGTGCCATCGCTCATGGTGGCATCGGGGATCCCGTTGCTGTCTTTCACGCCCGACCAGAACGCGCCACAGGCAGCGCCCACGTTGTACTCATGCAACGGTTTGCTGCCCTGCCAGCCCTCGGCGGCGCCATGGTAGTAGTGCTGCTGGGTGTGGCTGTGGCCGCTGAGCACCAGCACGTTGGGGAACTCCTTGAGCAGCGCGAACAGGCGCGTGCGGTCGGCGTGGCGGAAGGTTTCGCGACCGGGCGCGGCATCGAACAGCGGGATATGCATGCCCAGCACCACCAGGCGGTCGCGCGGCAGGCCCTTCAGGTAGTTGCCGAGGAAGGTGAACTGGTCCGGGCGCAGCCCGCCCACGTAGCTCGGCTTGGCGGCAGGGTCGTAAACCACGTCATCGAGGAACACGAAGCTGGCCCCGCCCTCTTCCACCGCGTAGGTATCGGGCCCGTACACCGCGCGCCAGCTGTCCAGCGAGTGGCGGTCATCGCCGGCGTCGACATCCAGGTCATGGTTGCCCGGCACGTGGAACCACGGCACCTGCAGCAGCGCGGTGGCCTTGTTGATGGTCGGGTACAGGTCCAGGTCGTCATTGACGATATCGCCGAGCGTGGTGCCCAGCCGTGCCGGATGCTTGCCGATGATGGGGTCGACGATGGCGCGCTGGTAGTAGTCGATGTCCTGCCGGCTGGCGGTCTGCGAATCGGTGAACACCAACATCTCGAACCCGGCGCGGGCGGCATCGCTACCCTTGGCCGGTTCCAGCGCGAAGTCCCAGTTGCGCACGTTGCTGCCAGTGGCACGGATACCGTCGTACTTCAGCCGCGGCGAGCCCTGCGGCGCGTAGTGGCGCCAGTACGAGGGCAGCCCGTTGCTGGCGGCCGGGAAGCGGTACTCATCGGGCTTGATCACAAACACGGTCTGCCCGTCGCGCACCGGCAGGCTGTAACTGCCGTCGGCGGCGGTGCGCACGATCACCTCGCCGTTGGACACCTGCACCCCGGCCATGCCCGGGTCGGTGGGCCCGCGCCCGGGCTTGCCGTCGCGCTCCTGGTAGACCTTGCCGGTCACGGTCACCTCGGCGGCCAGGGCGGGTGCGGTAGTCAACAGCAGGCAAGCCAGCCAGGCAGCAGTGCGGGTCATCGGGACGGTCCGTTCGGGGTGGGTGATTGTAAAGCGGCACATCATCGCTTGTGCCGCGTTTCACCGACGTTAAACGCGATTCATGCGCTCACCCCGCGTGGCGCGCCGCCAACACGGCCACCGCGTCGGCCAGCGACAAGCCGCGCGCGCGCAGCAGCACGATCAGGTGGAACAGCAGGTCGGCTGACTCGCCCAGCAGCGCCGCATCGTCCTGGGCCACCCCGGCCAGCGCGGTTTCCACGCCCTCCTCGCCCACCTTCTGCGCGATGCGGCGGATCTCGCCATCGAACAGCGTGGTGGTGTAACTGCCCGGGGGGCGCTGCTGCTCGCGCTGGCGCACGAACGCATCCAGGCGGCCCAGGAAGTTGCCCGGGGCACGCTCGAAGCAGCTGTCGCTGCCGGTGTGGCAGGTCGGGCCGGCCGGGCGCGCACTCACCAGCAGCGTGTCGTTGTCGCAGTCCACGCGCACCGCCACCACCGCCAGCACGTTGCCCGACGACTCGCCCTTGGTCCACAGGCGCTGCTTGCTGCGGCTGTAGAAGGTCATGTGGCCGGTGGCCAGGGTCAGTTCCAGCGATTCGGCGTTGGCATAGCCGAGCATCAGCACGGCCAGGCTGTCGGCATCCTGCACCACCACCGGCAGCAGGCCGTCGCCCTTGCTCCACGCCAGTCCGTCCAGCGCCTCGCGCGACGGCAGTACTTCAATAGACATCTCGAACCTCGATCTGCTGCTCGCGCAGGAACTGCTTGAGCGCGGGAATGGCGATGGCGCCACTGTGGAAAACGCTGGCGGCCAACGCACCGTCGACATCGGCCTGGTCGAACACATCGGCGAAGTGCTGCATCTCACCGGCTCCGCCGGAGGCGATCAGCGGCACCTGGCACAGCGCGCGTGCCTGGCGCAGCTGGGCCACGTCGTAGCCGCGGCGCACGCCGTCGCTGTCCATGCAGTTCAGCACGATCTCGCCGGCACCACGGCGCTGCGCCTCGACCAGCCAGTCCAGCGTGCGCACCGGCACGGCCTGGGTCTTGACCGGGTCGCCGCTGAAGCGCCGCACCCGCCATTCTCCGTCGGCCTCGCGCACCGAATCGATGCCGACCACCACGCACTGCACGCCGAACGCATCGGCCAGTTCCTCGATCAACGCCGGGCGCCCCAGCGCCGGGGAATTGATCGAAATCTTGTCGGCACCGGCATACAGCACGCGGCGCGCGGTCTCCACGTCGGAAATGCCGCCGGCCACGCAGAACGGAATATCGATCAGGCGCGCGATGCGCTCGATCCAGCCCACGTCCACCGCACGGCCTTCGGGGCTGGCACCGATGTCGTAGAACACCAGCTCGTCGGCGCCCTGGTCGCGGTAGCGCAGCGCCAGCTCGGCGATGTCGCCCATGTCGACGTGGTCGCGGAACCGCACGCCCTTGACCACGCGGCCATCGCGCACGTCCAGGCAGGGAATCAGCCGGCGGCTCAGCATGCCAGTGCCTCCGGCAGGGTCATGCGGCCTTCCAGCAGCGCCTTGCCCAGGATCGCGCCGCCGCAGCCCACCGCCTTGGCCTCGGCCACGTCGGCCGCGCTGCGCACGCCACCGGACGCCTGTACCGCCACGCCCGGCAACAGGGTGGCCAGGTGCTGGTACAGGCCGATGTTGGGGCCGGACAGCATGCCGTCGCGGGCAATGTCAGTGCAAAGCAGGTGGGTCATGCCGGCCTGCGCGTACCGCGTTGCCAGCACATCCAGGGTGTCTTCGGCGGTTTCGGTCCAGCCGTGCACCGGCAGCAGCCAGCGGCCGTCGTCGGCCTGGCGGGCATCCAGCGCGATGGTCAGCCGCTCCGGGCCGAACTCGCCCAGCCAGCCGATCACCGTCTCCGGCGCGCGTACCGACACCGAGCCGACCACCACGCGGGTCGCGCCGGCATCGAGAATACGCGCCACGTCGTCGCGCGAGCGCACGCCGCCGCCGGTTTGCACCTTCAAGCCGGTCTGGCGGGCAATCGCCGACAGCAGCGGAGCCAAGGTGTAACCGCCGGCGCGTGCGGCATCCAGGTCGACCAGATGCATCCAGGTGGCGCCGGCATCGGCGAATGCCTGGGCGCGCGGCAACGGGTCGTCGCCATAGGTGGTCTGCTGCGCGTAGTCGCCCTGCAGCAGGCGCACGACGTGGCCTTCGCGGATGTCCAGGGCGGGATAGACGGTGAAACTCATGACGGTTCGTTCTCGATGAAGTTGCGCAGGATCCGGGCGCCGGTGGCGGCCGAACGCTCCGGGTGGAACTGGGCGCCGCTGTGCAGGCCGCGCTGCACCACCGCGGCGAACAGGCCGCCGTGGTCGCAGGCCGCTACCGTGTGCTCGCCCAGCGGTGCTGCATAGCTGTGCACGAAGTAGGCGCTGGCACGTTCGGGCACGCCGTCCAGCAGCGCCGACTCGCGCAGCGGCCGCAGCCGGTTCCAGCCCATGTGCGGTACGCGGATGCCGGTGGCCGGGTGCAGGTGGCGGACCACCCCGGGCATCAGCCCGAGGCATTCCACGTGTCCCTCTTCGGAGCCCTCGAACAACAGCTGCATGCCCAGGCAGATGCCCAGCAGCGGCACCTGCAGCTCGCGCAGCGGTTGCACCAGGTCCTGTGCGTGCAGGCGCGCCATGCCGTGCGGGGCCGCGCCCACGCCGGGCAGGATCACCCGCGACACGCCCTGCAGGCCCTTCGCGTCGCGTACCAGCCGCACCTGCACGCCCAGCCGTTCCAGTGCATAGCGCACCGACCCCAGGTTGGCGCCGCCCGCATCGATCAGGGCAACCTCGGTCACAGCGCCCCCTTGGTGCTGGGCAGCGCGGTGCCCTGTCGCGGCAGCGCCTGGCGCAAGGCACGGGCCAGCGCCTTGAAGCACGCCTCCACCTTGTGGTGGTCGTTGTCGCCACGCACGCTCAGGTGCAGGTTGAGCCCGGCGGCGTCGCACAGCGAACGGAAGAAGTGCGGCACCAGCTCGGTGGGCATGTCACCCACGCGCTCGCGCTTGAACTCGCCTTCGAACACGAAATACGGCCGGCCGCTGAAATCCAGTGCGGCGCTGGCTAGGGTTTCATCCATCGGCAGGGTGAAGCCGTAGCGGCCGATGCCGCGCTTGTCGCCCAGCGCTTCACGCAGCGCCTGGCCCAGCGCCAGGCCGGTGTCTTCGATGGTGTGGTGTTCGTCGATGTGCAGGTCGCCCTCGGCCTGCACGCTCAGCGCGAAACCGCCGTGCTTGCCGATCTGTTCCAGCATGTGGTCGAAGAACGGCAGGCCGGTGTGGGTCTGTGGCTCGGCGGTACGGTCCAGGTCGACCTCAACGCGAATCCTGGTTTCCTTGGTATTGCGCTGCACGGTGGCGCGGCGCGGTGCATCGGCCAGTTCGTGGGCGATGCCGTTCCAGTCCCACTGCCCGCCGAACTGTTCGGTGCGCAGCTGGAAGCCGCGGATCTTCATGTTCTCGGCGAACTGGATGTCGGTGGGCCGGTCGCCGACCATGCCCGAGCGGGCCCAGTCGATGCTGCGGTCCTGCAGGTAGGGCAGCATCATGCCGATGCCCGGCTTGCGGGTGGGCGCGTTGTCGTGCGGCCAGGTGCCGTCGATCAGCACGTCACGGAACACGATGCCCTGGCTGGCGAAGATCTGCAGCATCAGGTCGTTGGGTCCATCGAAACTGGCCTGCGGGTAGCCTTCGCTGCCCAGGCCGTCCTGGTTGCTGACGATCACGAACTGGTAACCGGCATCGCGCAGCTTGAGCATCGCCGGGATCACATCGCGCACGAAGCGGATCTTTTCATAGGCATCGATCTGGAAATCGGCCGGCTCTTCGATCAGCGTGCCGTCGCGGTCCACGAACAGGATGGGCGTCATGCCGCTACCCTCCGCGCAGCCAGCGCACTGAGCACACGGTCGTTTTCCAGGGTGCTGCCGATGGTGATGCGCAGGGCATCGTGCAGCTGCGGTGCGGCACGCTGGTCGCGCACCACCACGCCGGCCGCCAACAGCGCATCGAAGGCCTGCTGCGCATCACTGAAGCGCACCAGCAGGTAATTGCCCTGCGAGGGATACACGCGCACCACGCCGGGCAGCACGGCCAGTGCCTGCTGCAGGCGACCGCGCTCGGTCTTGATGCGCTCCACGCGCGAGGCGGTGAGCTGCAGGTTGCTGTCGCTCAGGCCAGCGAGGGCCAGCTCGGCGCAGGGGCCGGGAATCGGGTACGGCGCCTGGCAGCGACGCAGCAGCGCGATCAGCGCCGGCGCGGCAATGAGGCTGCCGATGCGCGCGGCGGCCAGCGCGTGCGCCTTGGACAGCGTGCGCAGCACGGCCACGTTGTCGTAACGCGGCAGCAGCGTGACCGCCGACGGCAGCGCGGCGTACTCGGCATAGGCCTCGTCGACCACCACCAGCGCCCTGCCCTGCAGCGCCGTGGCCACCCGTTCCACCTGGTCCAGCGTGATCGCGCTGCCGGCCGGGTTCGAGGGCGAACACAGGAACACCAGCTTGGCGTTGCCGGCCAGCGCGGTGGCGATTACCGCATCGATATCGGCGTTGAGCGCATCGCCGTCGTCGCGCAACGGCACCTCCAGCAGCGGCGCGTTCTGCAGCCGCGCGCACACCGCGTACATGCCGAATACCGGCGGGGTCACCAGCACCGCATCGCGGCCGGGCTCGCACAGCGCGCGCACCAGCAGGTCGATCGCCTCATCGCTGCCGCGGCCGATCAGCAGCTGCTCGGTCGCGCAGCCATACAGTTCAGCCAAGCGTGCACGCAGCGCAGCCGGCTGTGGATCCGGATAGCGCCGCGCGCGGCCTTCGCTGTCGGCCGGGTTGGCCCAGGCCGACTCATTGGCGTTGAGCCAGACATCGCCGACCAGCGCGCTGCTGCGCGCCGACGAATAGCCGGCAAAGGCCTGCAGGTCCGCACGGACCAGCGACATCACCGCATCGGGCGCGCTCATGCAGCCACCTGCATGCGCAGTGCCACCGCATTCTCGTGCGCGTCCAGGCCTTCGGCACGGGCCAGCGTGCGCGCACAGCCGCCGATCGCGGCAATGCCCTGCGCGGTGGCCGACTGCACGCTGATCAGGTTCTGGAAGCTGGCCACGCTCACCCCGCTGTAGGCGCGTGCGGCGCCCGCGGTGGGCAGCACATGGTTGGTGCCGCTGCAGTAATCGCCCAGCGCCTCGGGCGTGTAGTCGCCGAGGAAGACAGAGCCCGCCGCCTCGACCTGCTCCAGCCACGCGCGGGGTTCGCGCAGGGCCAGGATCAGGTGCTCGGGTGCGTAGCGATTGCTGATCTCGAAGGCCTGCGCCAGCGAATCCACCCGGATCAGCTTTGAGGACTGCAGCGCCTGGGTGGCGATGGCCACGCGCGACAGACGCGCCAGCTGCGCCTGCACTTCGGCGTCGACCCGCGCCAGCAGGGCGTCGTCATCGGTGAGCAGCAGCACCTGCGAATCGGGACCGTGCTCGGCCTGGGACAACAGGTCGGCGGCGACGAACGCGGGATTGGCGCCGGCATCGGCGATCACCAGCACTTCGGACGGGCCGGCCGGCATGTCGATCGCCGCCGCACCGTCCTGCGCCACCTGCTGCTTGGCTTCGGTAACGAAGCTGTTGCCGGGACCGAACAGCTTGTCGCAGGCCGGCACGCTGTCGGTGCCATAGGCCATCGCCGCGATCGCCTGCGCGCCGCCCAGCTTGAACACGCGGTGCACGCCGGTCAGGCGCGCGGCCACCAGCACCGCCGGGTCGGCACTGCCGTCCTTGCGCGGCGGCGTGCACAGCACCACTTCGCGGCACCCGGCCAGTTGCGCGGGCACGCCCAGCATCAACGCGGTGGACGGCAGCGGTGCGCTACCGGCCGGTACGTACAGGCCCACCCGGCCAATCGGCCGCACCACGCGCTCGCAGCGCACGCCCGGCGCGGTGTCCACCGCATAGCCCTGGCTCATGCCGGCCTTGTGGAACACGCCGATGCGTGCGGCCGCCTCGACCATCGCCTGGCGCAGGTCGTCCGGAACGGCCTGTTCGGCGGCGGCGAATTCGGCTTCGCTGACTTCAAACGATTCGGGGGCCACGCCATCGAAGCGCAGGCTGATCTCGCGCAGCGCAACGTCACCGTCGGCGCGCACGGCAGCGATCAACCCGGCGACCGCATCACGGGTCTGCGCGGCCACGGCCTGCACCGGGCGCTGCAACGTCTGTGCCTGGGCGCTGGCGTCCAGGGTGGACCACTGCACTACATTCATCGAAAGACGGTTCATGCCAGCGAACGCTCCACGCTCAATACCATCAGGCCCTGGGCGCCAGCGCGCTCCAGGTCTTCCAACCGCTGCCAGGTCAAGGCGCCGTGGCACATGGTCTGCAGGCGCAGGTGGCCGCCGTCGTCGGGCAGCTGCACCAGCGGGTCGGCATCGGGCAGCAGCCGGGTCAGCTCGGACACGCGGTCCAGCGCGGCGCGGAACATCAGCAGCTTGCTGTCCTGCACCTTGACCACGCCATCCAGCCGCCGCAGCAGCATCGCCATCAGGCCGGCGCGGGCGTCGTCGGGGGTCTTCACCGGGCCGGCCAGCACCGCTTCGCTTTCCAGCAGCGTTTCCACCGGCTTGAGCTGGTTGGCGGCCAGGGTGGCGCCGCTGGAGACCAGGTCGCAGATCAGGTCGGCGGTGCCCAGGCGCGGCGCGATTTCCACCGACCCGGACAGTTCCACCACCTGCGCATCCACGCCGCGCGCGGCCAGCCAGTCGGCCAGAATCGCCGGGTAGCTGGTGGCGATGCGCTTGCCGGCCAGCTGCTCAACGCCGGTCCATTCCCATTCCTCGGGCACCGCCAGCATCAACCGGCACTGCCCGAAATTCAGGCCGCGCAGCGCCTGGTAGGCGTCCGGCAGGCCGATCCGGCGGCGCGCGGCGCCCTGCTCGTCCAGCTCGTTGCGGCCGACGATGCCGAAGTCGCAGACGCCATCGGCGATCAGCCCGGGGATGTCGTCGTCGCGGACCAGCAGCAGGTCCACCGGCAGCGATTCGCCGTAGCAGAACAGCTTGTCGCGGCTCTGCCGCCAGCTCAGCCCGCAGGCGGTGAGCAGGCTGCGCGCCGGCTCGGCCAGCCGCCCGTTCTTCTGGATGGCGATCCGCAGCCGGTCACGGGCCGGGGCGTTCTGGGTTGCACTCATGGGGGAGGCTCTCTTACTCGGATTCGGGGGGCGTAGGCGTGGCGGTGACGGCAATGGCGGCGGCATAGCCGCCGTGGCCATGCTCCAGCGAACGCGCGACGCGCCCGGTGGTGGTCACGCTGACGCCGGTCAGTTCGTGGATTTCGCGATACGGCACGCCCTGCTGCAGCAGCGGCACCACCTTCCAGCGGTCCGACAGCGCCTCCAGCTCGGCCGGGGTGCACAGGTCGCGCAGGAACGCGGTGACCTGTTCCGGGCTGGACAGCGCGGCGAAGGCCGCCGCCAGGCAGGCCAGATCGGCCTGGGCGTCTTTTTCTCGGGGGGCGGGGCGTAGTTTCATCGTATCAATGTAATAGCGTGCTATTACATTAGCGCAAACGACAACACTCGGTCAAACCGGGTTGATATCCGGACCGGGTTGGTTCAGGGGGCGGGAACGAAAAACGCCCGCTGAGCGGGCGTCTGTTTGGGGTATAGGGCGTCCAAGGGCGTACCGACCAACGGTCGGTACCTACCGGCACGTTACCTCGGCGCGGAGGGCGCCGCTGCGCAGGCACTCGCCGAACAGGCTGCCCTGGCGGCTCGGGATGGACTGGATGGCTTCCAGCTCCCCTGCCCCGTCCGGGCACTTCTGCCCGGCCAACCCGCGCAGGTCATGCTGCAACTGCTCCCGGTCGATCACGTGGCAGCGGTCGACCGTCAGCCGGTACTGGCCCGGACCGATACGCTGGCTCTGCAGCGCAGGATCGGTCCGGCACGCGGTCAGCAGGAGCAGCAGCGTTGCCGCCGCCCCCAGCCGCCTCACGGCATGACCTTGGCCTGCTCCAGTTCCACCTGCAGGGTGCTGGCCAGTTCCTCGCGCGAGACCTCGAACTGCTGCTCGCGCAGCAGGTCCTTCACCGCCACCACGCCGCGGGCCAGCTCGTCGTCACCGGCCAGCACCACGAAGCGGATCCCGGCCTTGGCCGCGTACTGGAACTGCTTGCCGATCTTCTTCGGCTCCATCTGCACTTCGGCGTTGATGCCACCGGCGCGCAGGCGGCGGGCGATGTCCAGCGACTGCGGCAGGCTGGCGTCGTCCATCAGCGCCACCAGCGCGTGCACGCTGCTGTCTTCGATCCCGGCGATCAGGCCGGCTTCGCGCAGCTGCCAGAACAGGCGGGTCAGGCCGATGGAAATGCCCACGCCCGGCAGCTTGGACTTGCTGTAGTGGCTGGCCAGGTCTTCGTAACGGCCACCGGAGCAGATCGAGCCGATCTGCGGGTGGTCGGTCAGCGTGGTTTCGTACACGGTGCCGGTGTAGTAATCCAGGCCGCGCGCGATGGAGAAATTCAGGCAGTACGCGGTTTCCGGCACGCCCAGCGCCTTGACCAGCTCCAGCACTTCGCGCAGTTCGGCCACGCCTACCTTCAGCGTCTCGCTGGCGGCCGGATCGGCCAGCAGCGCGTCCAGCTGCGCCAACGCGTCGGCGTGGCTGCTGGAGCGGACCGCGACGAAGGCCAGGATCCGCTCGACCTGCTCGGCCGGAATGTCAAAGCCTTCGCCCACCAGGGTCTCGCGCACGTAGTCGGGGCCGCGCTTGTCCAGCTTGTCCACTTCGCGCAGCACCGCCAGCTGGCGCTCGCCATCGGCCACGCCCAGGCTTTCAAAGAAGCCGCGCAGCAGCTTGCGGTTGTTCAGCTGGATGCTGAAGGCGCCGATGCTGAGCTCGGCGAACACCGCATGGATCACCGCCAGGACTTCGGCGTCATAGCGAATGCTCAGCGCGTCCTTGCCGATCACGTCGATGTCGCACTGGTAGAACTCGCGGAAGCGGCCGCGCTGGGCACGTTCGCCGCGGTACACGCGCTGCATCTGGTAACGACGGAACGGGAACGTCAGGTCGTGCTCGTGCTCGGCCACGTAGCGGGCCAGCGGGACGGTCAGGTCGAAGCGCAGGGCCAGCTCGGGCAGCGTTTTGTCGCCAGCTTCGGCCGCGTTGGCCAACGCGCCGGTGGACTGCACGAAGTACACCTGGCGCTCGGTTTCACCGCCGGACTTGGTCAACAGCACGTCGGACAGCTCGAACACCGGAGTTTCCACCGGCAGGAACCCGAACCGCTCGTAGTTGCGGCGGATGACGTCCAGCATGCGCTGGAACGCGATCTGCTCGCGCGGCAGCAATTCCATGATGCCGGGCGGCGTACGGGGCTTGATCACTTGCGGGACTCCTGCGAATCGGGGGATGAGCGTGGTGCATATTCTAGCCGCAGCCAGCGCGCGCGGCTGAGCCGATCGCGCCAGTCCGGGCCACTGGCCGCATGAAGTATCATAAGCAGGCCCCGCTCCCTGGTTCGACATGACCCGGCCCCACTCCGGTACCGCCCTTTCCGCCGTTGAAGATCCCGCCAGCCCGGGCTGCTCGCCGCTGCGCGACTGCCTGCACTGCTCGGTACGTCATCTGGCCGTGTGCTCGGCATTGTCGCCGGACGAAGTGCTGGCGCTGGAACGGGTGACCGTGTCGCAGCCGGTGGCGCTGGGCGCCACC
The DNA here is from genome assembly GCF_056395005.1 of Stenotrophomonas sp. 10N36. NCBI lineage: Bacteria > Pseudomonadati > Pseudomonadota > Gammaproteobacteria > Lysobacterales > Lysobacteraceae > Stenotrophomonas > Stenotrophomonas sp. 10N36. The sequence goes on from NZ_JBFTIS010000029.1 coordinate 43,272, forward strand.
CTGGCCCGCAGCGGCGAACCGCGCCTACATGTCTATACCTTGACCGCCGGCGCACTGCGCCTGGTGCGGACACTGCCCGACGGCCGCCGCCAGATCAGCGGTTTCGTACTGCCCGGCGATTACCTGGGCCTGAGCGGCAACGACCACCATCGCTACGACATCGAGGCCATCGCCGACAGCCGTGTCTGCCGGGTAGCGCTGCCGCAGATGAAAGAGTTGCGCGCCCGCTTCCCGCACCTGGAGCGCAAGCTGCTGCAGCGCGCCTGCCAGGAACTGGACGCTGCGCAGGACGCGGCCATGTCACTGGCCCGCCTGCAGCCGGCGGAAAAACTCGCCGATTTCCTGCTGCGCCTGGCCGCCCGCGAAGCCCGCCTGGGCGGCAACGGCCTGCGCGTGACCTTGCCCATGGGCCGCGGCGATATCGCCGACCACCTGGGCCTGACCATGGAAACGGTGAGCCGCACGTTCACCAAGCTGCGCCAGCAGGGCCTGATCGCCCTGCCCCACCTGAACACCGTCGAGATCCTCGACGAAGCCGCCCTGCATACGCTCTCCGGCGAGTAACCGGTAGCGCCGGGCTCTGCCCGGCTGGCGACAGCCGCCCGTAACGCACGCACCCCCGGTAGAGCCGGGCCCTGCCCGGCTTGCATCAGACATCATGACCCCGGAACGAACGGCAGCCGGGCAGAGCCCGGCGCTACGTGAGCAACCATTCCGGCGATTGGCGCGTAGAGCCGGGCTCTGCCCGGCTTGCATCAGACATCATGACTCCGGAACGAACGGCAGCCGGGCAGAGCCCGGCGCTACGTGAGCAGCCACTCCGGCGATTGGCGCGTAGAGCCGGGCTCTGCCCGGCTTGCATCAGACATCATGACCCCGGAACGAACGGCAGCCGGGCAGAGCCCGGCGCTACG
>NZ_JBFTIS010000030.1:0-58052 GCF_056395005.1 Stenotrophomonas sp. 10N36
CATGCCAATATCGAACGTGGGGGCCGCATCGGCAGTCGGCTGGGGCGCGACCCTACCGGCTGGGGTCAAGCACACCCAGACCGTCGCAGCGTGGATATGCAACCGCCGCACCCTCGACGGGTAGAGCCGACCGTTGGTCGGCTGCCCTTGTCTGCACACCACGCAATTTCCCCACCGTTCGCACATCACCGCGACGCAGCGGCCCGCACAAACGCATCATCAACTGGCCAGAGAACCACCGGTAGGGTCGCGCCCCAGCCGACTGTCGATACACGTGCAGCGTTCGGGAATGGCATGACCCCCAACGAAGCAGACGCCAAAGCCGGCGCCGTTCAAACGTCATGCCGATATCGAACGTGGGGGCCGCATCGGCAGTCGGCCGGGGCGCGACCCTACCGGTCTCACATCACGCACACCGCCCTCGTCGCCACGTGGATACGCAACCGACCGCCCCCTCAATCCTCTTCCGGCGGCAACACGATCTGTTCGTCGTCGATGGCCAGCTTGCCGGCCATCAGCACGGCCTGGGTGCGGTTGGTCACGCCCAGCTTGCGCAGGATCGCGGTGACGTGGGCCTTGATCGTCGCCTCGGACACGTTGAGGTCGTAGGCGATCTGCTTGTTGAGACGGCCGGCGCCCAGCATCTGCAGCACGCGGAACTGCTGCGGGGTGAGTTCGCGCAGGCGCTGGCCGATTTCGCGTTCCTCGCGCCCGGTCGGCGGCACGTTGTGTGCTTCCGGCGGGGCCCAGGTTTCGCCATCGAGGATGGTGCCCAGCGCATGGCCTATCGTGTCCGAATCGGCGGACTTGGGAATGAAGCCGAACGCACCATGGTCCAGCGCGCGCCGCATCACGGTGGGCTCTTCGCGCGCGGACACCACCACCACCGGCAGCTGCGGGTGCAGGGCGCGCATGTGCACCAGCGCGTTGAAGCCCTGCGCACCGGGCATGTTGAGGTCCATCAGGACCAGGTCGGCGTCGGTGTGCTGGTCGGCCAGCTGGTACAGCGCTTCCACGCTGTCGGCTTCAAACAGCTGCACGCCGGGAATGACGCGTTGCACGGCCCCGCGAAGGGCTTCGCGGAACAGCGGGTGGTCGTCGGCAATCAGAAGGGTTGTCATGGTGGGGGCCATGTTGCGAAAGGGGTGACACGACGTAACGGAACGAGTGCATCGAGATGACAGCCCCTGAGTCAGGGGGCGGAGCGCGAGTGACGGTGAGAAGGGGCCCACGGTCCGCTTGCGGACCGTGGGAGCGACAGCGCCAATGCGATGTGGCGACCCTTACTTCACCTTGCGCTCTTCCACCAGCGACGCCACCACCGACGGATCGGCCAGGGTCGAGGTGTCGCCCAGCTGGTCCGGCGCGTTCTCGGCGATCTTGCGCAGGATGCGGCGCATGATCTTGCCCGAGCGCGTCTTCGGCAGGCCCGGCGCCCACTGCAGGTGGTCGGGCGCGGCGATCGGTCCGATCTCCTTGCGCACCCAGGCGATCAGTTCCTTGTGCAGTGCATCGCTCGGCGTTTCTTCGGCGATCAGGGTGACATAGGCATAGATGCCCTGGCCCTTGATGTCGTGCGGGAAACCGACCACGGCCGCTTCGGCCACCTTCGGGTGCGAGACCAGCGCGCTTTCCACCTCGGCAGTACCGATGCGGTGGCCGGACACGTTGATCACATCGTCCACGCGGCCGGTGATCCAGTAGTAGCCGTCTTCATCGCGACGGCAGCCGTCGCCGGTGAAGTAGCTGCCCGGGTAGGTGCGGAAATACGTGTCGATGAAGCGCTGATGATCGCCGTACACGCTGCGCATCTGGCCCGGCCACGAATCGCGGATGATCAGGTTGCCCTCGGTGGGGCCGTCCTGGATCTCGCCTTCGGCATTGACCAGCGCCGGCTGCACGCCGAAGAAGGGCAGGGTGGCCGAACCCGGCTTGAGATCGACGGCGCCCGGCAGCGGGGAAATCAGGATGCCGCCGGTTTCGGTCTGCCACCAGGTGTCCACGATCGGGCAGCGGCTGTCGCCGACCACCTCGTAATACCAGCGCCACGCTTCGGGATTGATCGGCTCGCCGACACTGCCCAGCAGGCGCAGCGACGCACGCGAGGTGCGCTTCACCGGTGCCTCGCCTTCCCGCATCAACGCGCGGATGGCGGTGGGCGCGGTGTAGAAGATGGTCACCTGGTGCTTGTCGATCACCTCCCAGAACCGCGAGGTGTTCGGGAAGTTCGGCACGCCCTCGAACATCAGTGACGTGGCGCCGTTGGCCAGCGGGCCGTACACGATGTAGCTGTGGCCGGTGACCCAGCCCACGTCGGCGGTGCACCAGTAGATGTCGTCCTCGCGCAGGTCGAACACCGCTTCATGGGTGTAGGACGCGTACAGCAGGTAACCGGCGGTGGTGTGCAGCACGCCCTTGGGCTTGCCGGTGGAACCGGAGGTGTACAGGATGAACAACGGGTCTTCGGCGTTCATCCGCTCCGGTTCGCACTGCGCCGGCTGCGCATCGACCACATCGTGGAACCAGCGGTCGCGCGGGGCCTGCATGTCCACCGCGCCGCCGGTGTGGCGGACCACCAGCACGGTCTCCACGGTGGTGGTGCCGGGCAGCTTCAGTGCCGCATCCACGTTGGCCTTGAGCGGAATCTTGCGGCCACCGCGCAGGCCTTCGTCGGCGGTGATGATCAGCTTGCTGGCGCAGTCGATGACGCGGTCGGCGATCGAGTTCGGTGCAAAGCCGCCAAACACCACCGAGTGCACCGCGCCGATGCGCGCACAGGCGAGCATGGCCACGGCAGCGTCGACGATCATCGGCAGGTAGATGGTGACCCGGTCGCCCTTCTGCACGCCCAGGTTGCGCAGCGCATTGCCCAACCGGCACACGCGTTCGTACAGCTCGCGGTAGGTGACGCCCTGCGACGGCGCGTCGGGGCTGTCCGGTTCGAACAACAGCGCAACCTTGTCGCCGCGCTGCTCGAGCTGGCGGTCCAGGCAGTTGACGCTGGCGTTGAGCTCGCCGTCCTCGAACCACTTGATGCGGAAATCATCGAGGTTGTAGCTGACGTTCTTGATCGTGGTCGGCTGCTTGAACCACTGCAGGCGCTGCGCGGCCTTGCCCCAGAAAGCATCCGGATGCTCGATCGACTCACGGTAGAGCGTTTCGTACGTGTTCTTGTCAATGCGCGCCTTGGCGGAAAAATCCGCCTTGACGGGGTAAAGATCGGCCATGGCACCCTCACTTGCAACAGGACTTGGGTTGTGCGGTCGCAACATAAGGTGCGACCTCTCCCCCTCAGTTTGCCGCATCCACCCTGCTTCGCGGTGGCTGGGTGGTTAGACCATGGTCGAACGCGGCAGGAACGTGGGGAACGGGTCAGGTTGGCGCGTGCGGTGTGGGCAGCAAGCGGCTGTCGGCGGGTGTCGGGCGCGTTTTGGCCCGTGGGAAGGGGGCGTTGCGCCATCTGTGAGGAAGAGCGTACCGACCAACGGTCGGTACCTGCCCAGGTGCCTGTGGCACCTGCCGGTCGCCGTTGGCGTCCGGGTCGTGCTCGCCCGGCGGGCGAGTACGACTAATGGCCAATAGCCCTTGCAGGCGGGGCGGCCCCACTGTCGGCTCGACCGTGCCCAGCGCGGCGTTCGCATTGCCACCCGGGAGAGAGGGCAACATGAGCCACCGTTTATTGAAGACGACACGCCGGCCGTTGGCGGCCGCCCTGTTCGTTGCATTGATCGCACCAGGCGTCGCATTCGCCGATACCGCCAAAGAGAAGGCGCTGGAAGCACGCATCGCCGAGCTGGAGCGCCAGGTGCAGATGCTGGTCAATACCAGCCAGCAGCAACAGACCCAGATCAGCCAGGCCCAGACCGACGTCACCGCGGTGAAGACCGTGCAGGCCCAGCAGCCGCTGGCTGCGCAGGTGCCGGCCGGCAAGCAGCCGATCCAGGTCACCACCATCACGCCGGGCGCCGCGCCGGGTACCACGGTCAAGATCGGTGGCTTCATCAAGGCCGACTTCATGGCCACCCAGACCGGTGATGGCCAGCTGGCCGACGACGCCACCGGCCGCGCGCTGTACCTGCCGGGCCAGACCCCGGTGGCCGGTGCCGGCGGCAGCGGCAAGCGCTCGGACGTGGACTACAACGCCCACGCCAAGTTCTCGCGCTTCAACCTGGGCATCGACAACGTCAGCGAAGGCGGCAACAAGGCCGGCGCGTTCTTCGAGATGGATTTCTTCGGCAACTCGCTGGGCAACCAGACCGCCACCAATACCTACGGCGTGACCCTGCGCCACGCGTACATGTACTGGAACAACTGGCTGGCCGGCCAGACCTGGTCCAACTTCATGGACGCCGCCTCGCTGCCCGAAGCAGCCGACTTCGTCGGGCCGACCGACGGCGTGCTGTTCGTGCGCCAGGCGCAGATCCGCTACACCCAGGGCGGCTTCAGCGTCGCGCTGGAAAACCCGGAAACCACTGTGCTGACCGGCACCCGCAACCCGATCACCGGGGCGTGGACGAATGTGGCCAGCAACTCCGACCGCGGTGCGCTGCCCGACCTGACCCTGCGTTACGGCTGGAAGGGCGATTGGGGCACCTTCGGCGTGGGCGGCGTGGTGCGCCAGCTGCAGATCGACAACCAGACCACCGGCGCCAAGGCCGACAAGATCGGCGGCGGCCTGACCCTGGGCGGCAAGTGGGTGATGGGCGGCAGCGATACGCTGCATTACCAGGTCAGTGGCGGCGAAGGCATTGCCCGCTACGTGGGCCTGGGCGTCACCGCCGATACCGCCTATGACATCGCCCGCGACGAGCTCAATCCGACCGGTGTGCTGGCCGGCTACGTGGGCTGGCGCCATGCGTTCACCCCGAAGCTGCGCACCAACCTGATCTACGCCCGCAGCGACTACGACAACGACGGCAGCCTGGGCCCGCTGGTCACCAAGAGCGTGCAGAGCATCCGCGGCAACATCTTCTACACGCCGATGCCCAAGGTCGATATCGGTGCCGAGTACATGTACGGCGTGCGCGAGATCGAGGACGGGCGCAAGGGCGACATCAACCGCCTGCAGTTCACCACGAAGTACAGCTTCTAAAAAATGTGTGCCGACCAACGGTCGGCACCTACACAACTAGAAACCACCCGACCAACACTGCGATTGCCGACCTACGGTCGGCACTACCGAGGGGATGCTTCCCATGTCAACAACACCCGCACCTGCCACGCTTACCCAGGGACACAAGAAGGTCATCTTCGCGTCCAGCCTGGGGACGGTCTTCGAGTGGTACGACTTCTTCCTGTACGGCTCGCTCGCGGCGATCATCGCCAAGCAGTTCTTCAGTGGCGTCAACGAAACCACGGGCATGATCTTCGCCCTGCTGGCCTTCGCCGCCGGCTTCTTCGTGCGTCCGTTCGGCGCGGCCTTCTTCGGCAGCCTGGGCGACCGTATCGGTCGCAAGTACACCTTCCTGGTCACGATCCTGATCATGGGCATCTCGACCTTCCTGGTCGGCGTGCTGCCCAACTACGCGTCGATCGGCTTTGCCGCGCCGGTGATCCTGATCATCCTGCGCCTGGCCCAGGGCCTGGCGATGGGCGGCGAGTACGGTGGCGCGGCCACCTACGTGGCCGAGCATGCGCCGGCTGACAAGCGTGGCCTGTACACCAGCTTCATCCAGTGCACCGCGACGCTGGGCCTGTTCATGTCGCTGCTGATCATCCTGGCCTGCCGCTACTTCCTGGGCAACGAAGCCTTTGAAGCCTGGGGCTGGCGCATTCCGTTCCTGGTGTCCATCGTGCTGCTGGGCGTGTCGGTGTGGATCCGCCTGCAGCTGAGCGAGTCGCCGCTGTTCCAGCAGATGAAGGCCGAAGGCAAGGGCTCCAAGACCCCGTTCCGTGACAGCCTCAAGGGCGGCAACCTCAAGCTGATGCTGCTGGTGCTGCTGGGTGCCGCGGCCGGCCAGGCCGTGGTGTGGTACGGCGGCCAGTTCTACGCGCTGTTCTTCCTGAGCAGCATGCTCAAGGTCGACGCCACCACCTCCTATCTGCTGATCGCCGCCGCGCTTGCGCTGGGCGTGCCGTTCTTCATCTTCTTCGGCTGGCTGTCCGATCGTATCGGCCGCAAGAAGATCATCCTGGCCGGCTGCCTGCTGGCCGCCATCACCTACATCCCGATCTTCAAGGGCCTGACCCACTTCGCCAATCCGGCCATCGAAGAAGCCCGCACCAATTCGCCGGCGCTGGTGGTGGCTGATCCGAACACCTGCTCGTTCCAGTTCGATCCGGTTGGCATGCGCAAGTTCACCAGCTCCTGCGACGTGGCCACCGCCGCGCTGACCAAGGCAGGCGTGCCGTATGAAGTGAAGCCGACCGGTGCCGGTTCGCTGGCGATCATCAATGTCGGCAGTGCCAGCGTCACCTCCTACGAGGCCGCCGGCCTGACCAAGGAAGAGGGCAAAGCCAAGGCCGATGCGTTCGGTGCCGAACTGAAGACCGCCCTGACCACCGCCGGCTACCCGGCCAAGGCCGACAACGCACGCGTCAACATTCCCGGCACGATCTTCATGCTGTGGCTGCTGGTGCTGTACGTGACCATGGTCTACGGCCCGATCGCCGCCTACCTGGTCGAGCTGTTCCCGACCCGCATCCGCTACACCTCGATGTCGCTGCCGTATCACATCGGCAACGGCTGGTTCGGTGGCTTCCTGCCGGCGATTTCCTTCGCGCTGGTGGCCGGTACCGGCAACCTCTACTACGGCCTGTGGTACCCGATCATCATCGCGTTGATGACGGTCGTGGTGGGCGGCCTGTTCCTGCGCGAAACGCGCGGGGTGGACATCACCAAGTAACGGTGCGCCACACGGTATGACCAAGGGGCCGCGATGCGAATCGCGGCCCTTTTCGTCCCCGGTAGTGCCGGCCGCTGGCCGGCAACCACGCACACCCTTCCGAAGGCGACGTACTGCCGGCCGCTGGCCGGCTCTCCATGCGCTTTCGGACACACGTGCGAGGTTGCCGGCCAGCGGCCGGCACTACCGGTGACACGCGCTCACGCAGCGTGCCGCTATAGTCGGCCCATGAGCGACGCCCACACCGATCCCACCGCACTACCGGCGATCCTGCAGAATAGTTGGGGAAAAGCCCTTCCACAGCGGGCGCATTGCATATCTGGTCAAGCGAGCAACCGTTCGCGTCGATGGAATTGGCGGGGTGACATGACGTGTGCGCCAGCCGCTGCTCCAGTGCGCTGAGCACCTTGGTGATAGTGGCGCCGGGCGGGGGATTACCTGAAAGCTCGCCTACAGTTGTGGCCAAGGTATCGCCCACTCAGGCGATGTCTTCAAGCGCAACGTCCAGCACAGTGGGAGTTTCATGGCGCTCGGGTGTTGGTGGTGCAGGAGACAGCGCCATCATCACTACTGTCATCGCCAACACTCCAGGTCATCGATGGAATCAGGGTTCAAGCGGATGACGCACTCCCTGATCGACTTGCGCCCCCTTCGGGAAGGGATGAACTCGATTTCCATATGCAGATGGTCATTAGCAAACTCAATCGACTTGAAATCCACCAACGTGAAGTCGCGATCAAACCTGGCTGCTCCGAGAGAGCAGATGGTCTTCTCCCGAAGGAACACGCCTGGATGACCGGGCTTCAGGTACTGGATCGTCAGGCAAGGATCGTCTGAGGTCAGCACATATCTGACCAGAAGATGCTCCCGGACCCTTTCCATGTCTGCTTTCTTGACCTTCGAATAGTTGATGGGTCGTTGCGCAGCTTGGGCGGGGCTGCTCAGCACGGAAAAACCGGCGCAGAGTACAAATCCCAGCGACATCAGCAGAAACTTCAGCACAACAGATCTCCGATCGCCCTGTTTCGGATTGAGATCGAGCACTCCAGTATCTCTTCGCCAACAGGGCTAAGAGGCGTGAAGCCAATTTCAATTCGTAAATGATCGGACTTGAATTCAACTTCCTTGATGCTGACATCCGTGAAGTCGCTGTAAAATTTCAATTTTCCAACCGAACAGATCGTCTTCTGGTGTGTAAGGGCATCCAGCCTTTCCGTCTTGAACAATTGAATTGTGAAGCATGGGTAATCGGATGCCATCACATAGCGAACCCAATGGCCCTGCATCCTAGCGACGTCAGCCTTGTAGACCTGCGCGTAATCGATGGGTGATGAGGCACTCTGGGCGGCTTCTACCATCAGAAAGCAGCCCATAAGGAGTAAAGGAAACTCTCGCATCATCAACTTGACCAAAGACATGGCGGATGCACATCCTGATGGTAGTGGCGGTGCCAGACAATGAAGTAAGTACGAAATTACACATAGTCTTGTCGCAAGGTCAGAGGGTGACGCATTTGTCTTGCATTCCCGGGTCTGGATTCGATGGCACCGGAGGTAACGGCTGCCTTTAGCATCAGAACCACCAATTGCCACTGGCGTCAGAATGAATGCAATGGTGGACGTCCTTATTTTCCAATGCTCTTGCCTCCAGCATTGGCAAAGCCTCGGTCAATCTCTGGGAGGTTACGTGGTTTCGCGAGCGGGAAGAGAGTAAGTGGCATGACCGACTGTCACTGGCGCATATGACTCATTTTTGGCTCAGGTTCTCATGTGCCATGTACGGTGGTGTAGTGCATAGATGCCCTAAGCTAACCTGTGAAGGTTGGCATGGGAGCCGAGCATGGTTCGACCCTACAATCGGCACATGACCACCACCACCCCGGCCGAACTCCCCGCTGTTCTGCAGGCCCTGCGCAGCGCCTGGCTGGCCAGGCGCCCGTCGCTGGCGCAGCGCCGCGATGACCTGCTGCGCCTGCGCATGGCCTTCAAGGCGCGCCTGCCGCAGATGGCCGAGGCCATCTCGGCCGACTTCGGCCACCGCTCCCCCCACGAATCCATGATCGCCGACGGCATGACCGTGCTCGGCGACATCGACCACCTTCTCAAGCACCTGCGCCGCTGGGCACGACCGCGCCGGGTCGGCGTGGGCTGGCGGTTCTGGCCGGCGCGCGCGCAGACCCGTGCGGTACCGCTGGGCGTGGTCGCGGTGATCTCGCCGTGGAACTACCCGGTCAACCTGGCCCTGATTCCGCTGGCCACCGCGATTGCCGCGGGCAACCACGTCATTCTCAAGCCCTCCGAACATACGCCGCGCACCAGCGCGTTCCTGCAGGCACTGCTGGCCGAGGTGTTCCCGGCCGACCGCGTGGCGGTGGTGCAGGGCGACGGTGCGCTGGCCAGTGCGCTGGCCGGCTCGCCGCTGGACCACCTGGTGTTCACCGGCTCCACAGCCATCGGCCGCAAGGTGATGGCCGCCGCCGCCGAACACCTCACCCCGCTGACCCTGGAACTGGGCGGCAAATCGCCGGCCATCGTGTGCAGCGATTACCCGCTGGAGAAGGCGGCCGCGCGCCTGGCCACCGGCAAGTGGTTCAACGCCGGCCAGACCTGCATCGCCCCGGACTACGTGCTCATCGATGGCGCCCGCCAGCGCGAACTGGTGCAGCAGCTGCAGACCCAGGTGCGTGCGCGCTACGGTGATTTCAGCGACGCCACCGACTACACCCGCATCATCCACGACGGCCAGTACCAGCGTCTGCGCGGCTACCTGGACCAGGCGAGTGAGCGCGGCGTGCCGGTGATCGAGCTGGCCACGGTGGATCCCGAACGTGCCGCGCGCGAACGCCTGATCGTGCCGACCATCGTGCTCGACCCGCCGGCCGACCTGGACCTGATGCAGGAGGAGATCTTCGGCCCGATCCTGCCGGTCTGCGCGTATCCCAGCCTGGACGCCGCCCTGGCCGAGGTGCAGGGGCGCGATCGGCCGCTGGCACTGTACGTCTTCAGCCAGCAGCGCGACACGGTTGAACGCGTGCTCGGGCAGGTGGTGGCCGGCGGTATCACCGTCAACGACACCCTGCTGCACTTCGCCATCAATGACCTGCCGTTCGGCGGCGTCGGCCCGAGCGGCATGGGCGCCTACCACGGCCGCGCCGGCTTCGATGGGCTCAGCAAGCAGCTGCCGATCCTGTGGCAGTCGCGCTGGGCCGCCAGTGACCTGCTCAAACCGCCGTATTCGAAGATCGCCGGGATGCTCAAGGCGCTGGTGCGCTGACCCGCAGCCGGTAGCACGGCCCCGTTGCGGAGGGGGTCAGCGCGAGGAGCGGCCTTCGTGGAACCACGCGTAGGCGGCCGCCTCCAGATCGCCTTCTTCGGCGATCACCGAACCGTCTTCGTCCAACACGGTGTAGTGACGCTGGTCGCCGCCCAACGCGGCGCTGCCATCCAGCCCGAGCAGCAGCGTGTACATGGCGTCGGTGGCGAACACATCGAGCATGTCCCGCAACTGCTGTGCCTGCGTGGGTGACAGCGCCATCGCGGCGATCCGTGCTGCCGATTCCGTGCCCGGGGCCCAGGCGGCGGCCAGCAGCTGTTCTTTCTCGGCGTACCACTTGGCTACGAAGGCGTCTGCGTCCATGGGGGTTTCGGTGCGGTCGGGGGCCACAGCGTAGCCTGCGCAACGGTGATGCATGTCCGCGATGCCGGGGTTGCACGGGGTTGCCGGCCAGCGGCCGGCATTGCCGCGCCCACCGACCAACGGTCGGTGGCTACCCGGTAGAATGGCGCGCATGAAAATCGCCTCCTGGAACGTCAATTCGCTCAACGTGCGCCTGCCGCACCTGGAACAATGGCTCACGGCGTTCGCGCCGGACGTGGTCGGTATCCAGGAAACCAAGATGGAGGACCACAAGTTCCCCGATGCGGTGCTGGCCGGGCTGGGTTACCGCAGCGTGTTTGCCGGGCAGAAGACCTACAACGGCGTCGCGCTGCTGTCGCGCGAACCGGCGCAGGACGTGCAGATCGGCATTCCCGGGTTCGAGGATGAGCAGAAGCGCGCCATCGCCGGTACCGTCAACGGCGTGCGCATCATCAACCTGTACGTGGTCAACGGCCAGGACGTGGGCACCGACAAGTACGCCTACAAGCTGCGCTGGCTGGAAGCGGTGCACGCCTGGGTCGAGGCCGAGCTGGCCCGCTACCCCGAGCTGGTGGTGATGGGCGACTTCAACATCGCCCCGGACGCGCGGGATGTGAACGACCCGCTGGTCTGGAACGAGAACCACATCCTGACCTCCACCGCCGAGCGCGGCGCCCTCAACAAGCTGCTGAAGCTGGGCCTGCACGATGCTTTCCGCCTGCACAGCGAGGAAGAAGGCGTGTTCAGCTGGTGGGACTACCGCGCGGCCGGTTTCCGCCGCAATCTGGGCCTGCGCATCGACCTGACCCTGGTTTCGGATGCGCTCAAGGCGCGCGCGCTCGCCTCGGGCATCGACCGCGAGCCGCGCACCTGGGACCGCCCCAGCGACCACGCCCCGGCGTGGGTGCAGCTGGGGTAATGCCGGGCGCCGGCTGGCCCGCAAGGTGAGGCACCCCATACAACAAGGCCAGGCAGTGCCGGGCCTTGTTGCACAATCGGCGTTCGAACCGCCGTGTACCGACCAACAGTCGGGCTTACCGGACGCTTCTACGCGTAAACAGATTCACGATCGCCAGCAGGATCACCGCGCCGATCAACGAGAACAGGAACGTACGGATCGTGATCGCTTCGTTGATGCCACCGCCGAACAGCCAACCGGCCAGCAAGGCGCCGATGATGCCGACCACGATGTTGAGGATGATGCCTTGTTGCGCGTCGCGCTTCATGATGATGCTGGCAAGCCAGCCCACGATGCCGCCGACGATCAGCCAGATGATGATGCCCATAGCGGTGACTCCCGGTTTGCGTGAACGACACGGCCAGTTGACGGTAGGCCCCGTGAAATCACCGTGCAGCCGTCCTCACCGGGTGTCGGCATGACCCTGCCGACCACTCCCGGGGGGCCGTGGCAGTTCGGACCGGTCACGGTCTGGTGCCTGCCGCACGTCAACGGCACCCGGGGTGAGCCGCAGGCCCGGGTACTGCTGGCCGACCAGCTGGGTGGCACGCCGGACACCCTGCCGCTGCAGCGCGACGCCCGCGGCCGCCCCGAACTGCACGGCCCGCTGGCGCACATCGGCACCGGCTGGAGCCACAGCCATGGCCTGCTGCTGGTGGCGATGGGCGAAGGCGTCCGGCTGGGCGTGGATCTGGAGCCGCTGCGCCCGCGCCCGCGCATGGTGGAAATCATCGCGCGTTTCTTCCATCCGGCCGAGGTTGCCTGGCTGCTGGGGCTGGACGAAGCCACCCGCAATCCGTGGTTCTTCCGGGTCTGGTGTGCCAAGGAAGCCATCCTCAAGGCGCAGGGGCAGGGCATTTCCTTTGGTCTGCACCGCCTGCAGCTGGCCCCGGACGCTGAAGGCCGCCTGCACCTGGCCTGGTGCGACCCGGAGCTGGGCGACGCGGGGCGCTGGCACCTGCACGAATGGCAGGCGGCGGCGGATTTCCGCGCGGCGCTGGCGTGGCATGTGATGTGAGAGGGGCCGCCCGGGCGACGGTCGGGTTTATGGGGAGAGCAGCCGACCAACGGTCGGCTCTACCGGGGGTGGCCAGCCGGCCGTCGATCCGGGTTACGGGTGCTGCGCAGCCGACCAACGGTCGGCTCTACCGGGGTGCGATAATGGCGGCATGAAAGAACACACTCTCCCTGCCGGCGTGGCCGATGCGCTTGAGCGCGGCCTGGCCGCCATGCAGCTGGACGCCGCGCTGGCGCCGCCGCTGCTGACCTACCTGACCCTGCTCGACCGCTGGAACCGCACCTACAACCTCACCGCCATCCGCGACCCGCTGGAGATGGTCACCCGCCACCTGCTCGACTCGCTGGCCATGCAGCCCTACCTGGAGGCCGGCACCCTGGCCGACCTGGGCACCGGCCCTGGCCTGCCCGGCATCCCGCTGGCCATCGCCCGCCCGCAGCTGCAGGTGACCCTGGTCGAAAGCAACGGCAAGAAGGCGCGCTTCATGCGCGAAGCCGTGCGCCAGCTCGGCCTGACCAATGCCCGCGTGGCCGAATCGCGGGCCGAAGCGCTTGCCGAACCCGGCGCCTACGACCACCTGACCGCCCGCGCCATGGATACCCTGGCCGGCATCATCGCCGTCGGCGGTCATCTGCTCCGCCCGGGCGGCCGCCTGCTGGCCATGAAAGGCGTGCACCCGCATGACGAAATTGCCCAGCTGCCGGCCGGCTGGACGGTCGAACAGGTGCTGCCGCTGCACGTGCCCGGCCTGACCGGTGAGCGCCATCTGGTGGTGGTGGCCGGTCCCTGACCGGTCTCCGGCGCGCGCCGGCCTGCGGCTGCGCGCGCGCCCTCATATCGGCGGCAACGCCCGCCACAGCTGCCGCTGCGCTGTCCACCGGGCGCATGCCAGGCGCCCCATCGAGGTCGCGGGCGCCTGTCGGCGCGCATCTCACAGTGCATGACACGCCCCATATACGCATAATGACCAGTCCCACTCCCTGCCGATGAGGCTCACACGCATGGCCCGCATCATCGCCATCGCCAACCAGAAAGGTGGCGTCGGCAAGACCACGACCGCCGTCAATCTGGCCGCCTCCCTGGCTGCTGCACCCAAGCGCGTGCTCCTGGTCGACCTGGATTCCCAAGGCAATGCGACCATGGGCAGCGGCGTGGACAAGCGTGAAGTCGCCGCGTCCACCTGCGACCTGCTGCTGGGCGAAGCCACCGCTGCCGAAGTCCGGGTCACCACCCCGGAAGGGTTCGACCTGCTCCCGGGCAATATCGACCTGACCGCCGCCGAGATCCAGCTGATGGACCAGGGCGAGCGCGAGCAGCGCCTCAAGCGCGCCCTGGCCCCGGTCCGTGACGAGTACGACTTCATCCTGATCGACTGCCCGCCGGCGCTGTCGCTGCTGACCCTGAACGCCCTGGCCGCCGCCGATTCGGTGATCGTGCCGATGCAGTGCGAGTACTACGCGCTGGAAGGGCTGAGCGCGCTGGTGGAAACCATCGAAGCGCTGCGCGCCAACCTCAATCCCAGCCTGGAGATCGAGGGCGTGCTGCGCACCATGTTCGACGTGCGCAACAACCTGGCCAACGCGGTGTCGGCCGAGCTCACCGAACACTTCGGCGACCGCGTGTTCCGCACCATCGTGCCGCGCAACGTGCGCCTGGCCGAAGCACCCAGCCACGGGCAGAGCATCGTCGGATACGACCGCGCCTCGCGGGGCGGCGTTGCCTACCTCGGCCTGGCCGGCGAGATCATCCGCCGCCACCAACAACGCAACACGGCCGATAAAGCCCTGGAGACCGCCTGATGAGCACCAAGCCCGCCCTCGGCAAGAAACGCGGCCTCGGCCGCGGCCTCGATGCGCTGCTGGGCCCCAAGGGTGCGGTGACCCAGGTACAGGCGGCCGCGGTGATCGAGCCCATGCCGGGTGAAGTGCTGCGCAAGCTGCCGGTAGGCCAGCTGCAGCCGGGCAAGTACCAGCCGCGCCGCGACATGGACGAAACCAAGCTCGCCGAGCTGGCCGAATCCATCAAGGCGCAGGGCGTGATCCAGCCGATCCTGGTCCGCCAGCTCGGACCGGACAGTTTCGAAATCGTCGCCGGCGAACGTCGCTGGCGCGCCTCGCAGCTGGCCGGCCTGGACGAAGTGCCGGTGGTGGTGCGCGAGCTGGAAGACCGCACCGTCATCGCGATGGCGCTGATCGAGAACATCCAGCGCGAAGACCTCAACCCGCTGGAAGAAGCCGAAGCGCTGCAGCGCCTGATCAGCGAGTTCGCGCTCACCCATGCCGAGGCGGCCCAGGCCGTGGGCCGTTCGCGCGCGGCGGTGTCCAACCTGCTGCGCCTGCTTGAGCTGCCGATCGCGATCCGCCTGCTGCTGGAAACCCGTCGGCTGGAAATGGGCCATGCGCGTGCGCTGCTCACCCTGGCCCCGGAACTGGCCAGCAAGCTGGCCCAGGAAGCGGCCGACCAGGGCTGGTCGGTGCGCGAAGTGGAACACCGTGCGCAGCAGTTCGCGGCCGGCAAGGTGCCCGGTTCGCTGCGCAAGAAGCCGGCGGCCAGCGCGCCGCAGGCCGACATCGCCTCGCTGGAAACCGAGCTGTCCGAATCGCTGGGCGCCCGCGTGGCGATCAACCACGGGCGTGGCGGCAAGGGCAAGCTGATCATCCATTACACCGACCTGGACACGCTGGATGGCGTGCTCGAACGACTGCGCGCACAGAAGGGCTGAGTCCCCCGCCGGCGCAAGAGGATCCTCCCCCCGCAATGAACCCTGCCAAGGTCGACCGCAACCATCTGTTGCGTCTGACCGACCTGCCGAATGTCGGGCCGGCCTGTGAGAAAGATCTGCGTCTGATCGGTATCCGTGTGCCCGCGCACCTGCGCGGCCGCGATGCCTACGACATGTATGCGCAGCTCTGCATGCGCACCGGGGTGATGCATGACCCGTGCGTGATCGATGTGTTCCTGTCGATCGTGCGCTTCCTGCAGGGCGAGGCACCCCGCCCGTGGTGGGATTTCAGCAAGGAACGCAAGGCCACGCTGGCCAAGGATGCGCCGCTCACGTTGTGGTGACGCAGTCCCGGCAGCCGGTGGCGGCCCACAAGGAGGGATGGATGAGCGATACCTACGACGATGTCAGCCCGGGCGGCAGTCCCCTGTTGACCCACACCCGGCCCCGCGACTTCGCACCGGCGGCGGGTGAGGTGTGCATCGAGCAGATCAGCGCCCATATCGAACGGCACCTTGGCCCGGTCTCGAGCGTGTTCCACGAGATCGTGTCCGACGCGGTGCACATCGACGTGCACGTGGTGCCGGCCACCGAGGCGTTCCCGCATCTGCGGCTGGTCACATCGGGCATGAGTGACCTGCCGATGACCCTGTCCGACGACGTCGACGCGCCGCGGTACATGGAGCTGATGGTGACCCTGCCGGCTGACTGGCCGCTGCAGCAGGCCGACCTTGAGGACGAGCGCCACTACTGGCCGATCCGCCTGCTCAAGATGATGGCGCGGCTGCCGCACAAGTTCGACACCTGGCTGGGCTTCGGCCACACCATTCCCAACTTCGATCCGCCCGCGCCCTATGCGCCGGGCGTCGGCTTCGACGGCGTGATCGTGCTGCCCCCGGTCAACGCCCCGGAGGACTTTGGCCACCTGGTGATCGACGATGAAAAGACCATCGTGTTCATGTCCCTGGTGCCGCTGTACCCCGAAGAAATGGCGCTGAAGCTCAAGAAGGGCAGTGACGCGCTGCTCGACCGTTTCGATGCCAAGGGCGTCAGCGACATCATCGAGCCGGGCCGGGTCAACGTTGCCAGGAAGCGCTTCGGCCTGTTCTGAGTGACATACCGCACCGCTATGCTGTTCCCCGTATTTCCAGGACTACTGCGATGACCATCCTCGTCACCGGCGCTGCCGGCTTCATTGGGGCCAACACGGTCCGCGCGCTGCTCGATGCCGGTGAAACGGTGGTCGGGCTGGACAACTACAACGACTACTACGATCCGCAGATCAAGCGCGACCGCGTGGCCGCGCTGTGTCCGGATGCCGATATCCGCGTGCTCGACCTGACCGACCGCGACGGCCTGGCCGCGCTGTTCGACGAGGTGCAGCCGACC
Organism: Stenotrophomonas sp. 10N36; assembly: GCF_056395005.1. Lineage (NCBI taxonomy): Bacteria > Pseudomonadati > Pseudomonadota > Gammaproteobacteria > Lysobacterales > Lysobacteraceae > Stenotrophomonas > Stenotrophomonas sp. 10N36. The sequence goes on from NZ_JBFTIS010000030.1 coordinate 16,569, forward strand.
CGGGTGATCCACCTGGCCGCGCAGGCCGGGGTGCGTTACTCGATCGAGAACCCGCACGCCTACGTGGACAGCAACCTGGTCGGCTTCGTCAACATGCTTGAGCTGTGCCGCCACCGTGGCGTGGCGCACCTGGTGTATGCGTCCAGCAGTTCGGTGTACGGCGATTCGGCCACCCCGCCGTTCTCCGAAGACCAGCGCATCGACAAGCCGCGTTCGCTGTACGCGGCCACCAAGGCCGCCAACGAGCTGATGGCCTACACCTATGCGCAGCTGTACAGCCTGCGCGCGACCGGCCTGCGCTTCTTCACCGTGTACGGGCCCTGGGGCCGGCCGGACATGGCACCGCTGCTGTTCTCGCGCGCGGTGCTGGCCGGGCGCCCGATCGACGTGTTCAACGACGGAAAAATGCAGCGCGACTTCACACATGTTTCCGACATCGTGGCCGGTATCCTCGGCGCGCTGGCGCATCCGTCCAGCGAGGATGTCCCGCACCGTGTCTTCAACCTGGGCAACCACACGCCGATCGAACTCGAGCACTTCATCGGGGTCATCGAAGCGGCGGCCGGACGCCCGGCGCACAAGGTGTACAAGCCGATGCAGCCCGGCGACATGGTCCGCACCATGGCCGATACCACGCGCGCCCGTGACGCGTTCGGCTATGAACCGGCCACGCCGATCGAGCAGGGACTGCCTCCGGTGGTGGCCTGGTGCCGCGATTATTTCGGTAATCACGCCTGACACACATCTGCGGATTCATCTTCGGATAACCTCGGGTGCGGAAAATGCGCGCTCGTTTTCGATCCTGGCCCTCCGCAGAGCCCGACCATGAGCCAACCCCAGCTGTCGGTTGTTGTTCCCGTCTTCAATGAACGCGACAACGTGACCCCCCTGATCGAGGAGATCACCGCCGCGCTGCGTGGGCAGGTGGTGTTCGAGATCGTCTACGTCGACGACCACTCGCGCGATGACACCCTGGCGGTGCTGCAGGGGCTCAAGGCCACCCACCCCGAGCTGCGGGTGCTGCACCATGTCAGCCAGAGCGGGCAGAGCACGGCGGTGCGCACCGGCGTCAAGCAGGCGCGCGCGCCCTGGATCGCCACGCTGGACGGCGACGGTCAGAACGACCCGGCTGATATTCCCAAGCTGCTGGCCGCGCGCGCCGCGGCTGCGCCGCAGGTGAAGCTGTTCGCCGGCTGGCGGGTGCACCGCCAGGACTCGGGCAGCAAGCGCTGGGCCAGCAAGTGGGCCAATGCCATCCGCGCGCGCATGCTGCGCGATGACACCCCCGATACCGGGTGCGGCATCAAGCTGTTCGAGCGCGAGGCGTTCCTGGACCTGCCGTACTTCGACCACATGCACCGTTATCTGCCGGCGCTGATGCAGCGCGCCGGCTGGAAAACCCTCAGCGTGCCGGTCAACCACCGTCACCGCACCGCCGGGGTGTCCAAGTACACCAACCTGGGCCGCGCGCTGGTCGGCATCCGCGACCTGCGCGGGGTGGCCTGGCTGATCACGCGCAGCAAGCGCACCGCCGTGGAAGAACGCTGATGGAGCTGCACTGGCTCGACCAACCGTTGACCTGGCTGTACTGGACCGGCCTGCACGTGACCGGCTGGAAGCTGATCGGCTACACCGGCGCGCTGATGTTCGGCGGCCGCTGGCTGGTCCAGTTCGTGGCCTCCCGGCGTGCCGGCAAGCCGGTTATCCCGCGGCTGTTCTGGTACATGAGCGTGGTCGGCAGCCTGATGACGCTGAGCTACTTCCTGTTTTCGGCCAAGCAGGACTCGGTGGGCGTGCTGCAGAACCTGTTCCCGGCGTTCACCGCGCTGTACAGCCTGAAGCTGGATATCGCCCACCGTGGGTGGAAGCGGGACAAGGCGCCGCATTGAGGGTGGGCCCACCGACCAACGGTCGGTGGCTACCGGTTTGTGTCCGGTGGGTGCCGGTCTCTTCCCCGGTGGGTGCCTCTCTCGCGGTAGGTGCCGACCGTTGGTCGGCACGGCGTCTTCGGACGGGGGCAACGTTGGATGGGAGATCGGGACCGTAACGCGGCCGGCGTCGGGGACATGGGCCGCGCGCGCCCCCTGGTTCTGCCCGCGAAGCGGACAGGACCTTTGATCCATGCGCGGCCCCTTCGCCGGGTGCCATGATCGGGGTTTGCCGTCCACCGGGAACCGCTGATCGTGAAATCGCCCCTCGTCACCGCGCTGCTGCTCGCCCTGGCTCTTCCTGCCGGCGCCGTTCTGGCCGCCCCGCCCGCTGCACCGGCGGCCGCACCGGCCAGCCTGGCGGCGGAAAGCCCCGCCGATGCGCAGTTCCGCAGCATTTACGAAACCGAATGGAAGTGGCGCCAGGACGGCGGTGGTGAAGCCAGCGAAGACGGCGACGGCCCGGCCAACGCCACCCGCATGCCCGACGTGGGCGCGGCCGCCCAGCAGGCCCGGCTGAAGGTCTGGGACGAGGTGCTGGCCAAGCTCGGCACGATCGACCCGAAGGCGCTCTCGGCCGACAACCAGATCAACTTCGCCATCTACCGCGACCAGGTCTTCAACCTGGCCGCCGAGGTGCGCCTGCGCGGCTATGAAATGCCGTTCAACGCCGACTCCTCGTTCTGGTCCAACCTGTCCTTCATGGCGCGCCGCGAGATGAAGACCGCCAAGGACTACCGCAACTACATCGCCCGCCTCAACGACGTGCCGCGCTACTTCGACCAGCAGACCGACAACATGCGGGCCGGGCTCAAGCGCGGCTTCAGCGTGCCGCGCGCGGTGCTGGACGGGCGCGAAGTGTCCATCGCCACCGTGTCCGAACTGAAGGACCCGACCGCCTCGCCGCTGTACGCGCCCTTCAAGAAGCTGCCCGCCAGCATCCCCGCGGCCGAGCAGGCGCAGCTGCAGGAACAGGCGCGGCAGGCCATCGGTGGCAGCGTGGTGCCGGCGTTCGCCAAGCTGCGCACCTTCTTCGTCAGCGAGTACGTGCCGCAGGCGCGCACCACCCTGGCCGCCGAAGCGATGCCCGACGGCAAGGCGTACTACAAGCAGCAGATCCACGAATACACCACGCTGGACCTCACCCCGCAGCAGATCCACGAGATCGGCCTGAAGGAAGTGGCGCGCATCCAGACGGAAATGAACGGCATCATCAAGCAGGTGGAATTCAAGGGCAGCTTCGCGCAGTTCCTGACCTTCCTGCGCACCGACCCGCAGTTCTACGCCAAGACCCCCGACGAACTGCTGCACCGCGCCGCGTGGATCTCCAAGCGCGTGGACGGGGTGATCGGCAAGTACATGACCCTGCCGCGCGCACGCTTCACCATCGTGCCGGTGCCGCCGGACATCGCCCCGTTCTGGACCGCCGGTCGCGGTGGCATGGGCACCTACTGGCTCAACACCTACAACCTGCCGGCCCGCCCGCTGTACAACCTGCCGGCCCTGACCCTGCACGAATCCGACCCCGGCCATGCGCTGCAGGGTGCACTGGCGGCCGAGCAGGGCGAGCAGCCCGAGTTCCGCCGCAACGCCTACATCTCCGCCTATGGCGAAGGCTGGGGCCTGTACTGCGAAAAGCTCGGCGTGGAGATGGGCATCTACGAGACCCCCTACGAGGATTTCGGCCGCCTGACCTACGAAATGTGGCGCGCCGCGCGCCTGGTGATCGATACCGGCGTGCACCACAAGGGCTGGACCCGCGAGCAGGCCATCGCCTACCTGCGCGACCACACCGCGCTGAGCGAGCATGAAGTGACCACCGAAGTGGACCGCTACATCTCCTGGCCGGGCCAGGCGCTGAGCTACAAGCTGGGCGAGATCGCCATCGTGCGCCTGCGCGCACAGGCCGAGCAGGAGCTGGGTGACCGGTTCGACGTGAAGTCCTTCCACGATGCCGTGCTCAAGCAGGGCTCGGTGCCGCTGCCGGTGCTGGAGCAGCAGATCCAGGCCTATATCGCCCAGCGCAAGGCCGCCAGCTGACCCTTACGGGATCGGCCGTCACGCGGCCGATCCCGTCAACGTGAACCATCGCGCCGTGCTGCGATTGTGTAACGGGCAAGCCGCCCGCTACCCTGCCGGCATGTTCCGCCACGCCCGCCCCCGTCCGTCCCTGCTGCTGCGCCTGCTGATGCTGGTGGCGGTGGGCCTGGGCGTGTTCGGCACGGCCACGGCGTCGGCACTGGCCGACATCCATATCAGCCTGCACAGCGACGCGGCCCCGGCCGACACCGCGCTGCCGGACGATGCCGAACCCGATCCGGCCGACGGCGACCTGTTGCACGCACTGGTGCATTGCGGCCACTGCCACGGCCACGGCGGCGTGCTGCCGATGGCGTCACTGCCGTGGATCCTGCCCACCGCGCCGGCGCACAGTGTGCCGGCCGGATTGGTCGCGCAGTTGCGCACGCAACCGCCCGAGAGCCTGCTGCGCCCCCCGATAGCGTCCTGATGCCACGCGGCCGCGTGCCGCCGTTGTCCATCTGAACCGTTATCTGGAGATTCCCCATGTGGATGCGCCTGGCAGCCTTGGCTGTCCTCGCGTTCGTGCCGTGCGTGTATGCGCAGGGCACGAAAACGCCTGACCCGTTGACCCTCGACGACGCCATCGCGCGCGTCGCCCAGTACCACCCCGACCTTCGCCTGGCCGAGGCGCAACGCCCGATCTGGGAAGCGCGCCGGGACGCGACCGGCCTGCGCCCGCCACTGACCGTGGGCGTGGACCTTGAGAACGTGCTGGGCAGCGGCGATGCCAGCGGCCTGCGCAGCGCCGAGCTGACCGTCACCCTGGCCGGCATGCTCGAACGCGGCGGCAAGCTGGACGCCCGCCGTGCCGTGGCCCAGGCCAACCTGGACAGCCTGGCTCCCCAGCGCGAAACCGCCCGGCTGGACCTGATGGCCGAGGTGGCACGCCGCTATCTCGCTGTCACCGACGCCCGCCAGCGGCTGGCCATCGCCCGCACCGACATCGAGCAGCGCAAGCGCGCGGTGGCGGCCGCGCGCCTGCGGCTGCAGGCCGGTGCGTCGCCCGAGTCGGTGCTGCTGACCGCCCAGGCAATGCTGGCCCAGGCCGAGCTGGACCGCGACCGCGCCACCCAGGCCGACCAGTCCGCGCGTGCCGCGTTGTCGGCGATGTGGCGGCAGCGCGAACCCGGTTTCGACGTCGTCACCGGCGACCCGATGCAGCTGCCGGCGCTGCAGGACTTCGCCGTGCTGGCCGACACACTGCAGCGCACCCCCGAACTGGCCATGCTGGCCGGCGAGCGCCGCATCCGCGAGGCGCAGGTGCAGCTGGCCCGCACTGCCGCGCGGCCGGATGTCAGCTGGCAGGTGGGCGTACGCAACAACCGTGAGAGCCGTGACAGCGCCTTCGTGGCCGGCTTCAGCGTGCCGCTGGGCAGCGTGGCCCGCGCCGCGCCGGAGATCCGCGCCGCCGAAGCCGAACTGGCGCTCAACGCGGTGGAACGGGATGCGCGCGCGCTGCAGCTGTACGCCACCCTGGCCGAAGCACATGGCCGCTACCTGACCTCGCGGCTGGAGGTCACGCGCATGGCGCGCGACGTGCTGCCGCAGCTCACGCGTGCCGAGAACGCCGCCGAGAAGGCCTGGCGCGCCGGTGCCATCAGCTACATGGAATGGGCGCAGCTGCAGGCCATGCGCATCGAGGCCCGCCAGCGCCAGCTGGACGCGGCCATCGCCGCGCAGACCGCACTGATCGAAATCCAGCGTCTCACCGGGCAGAGCATGCTCGCCGCCGGCGACACCCCCGCCACTGCCGCCGTGTCCACGGAGGACCGCCGATGACCACTTTCTTCCCCCGCACCGCGCTCACCGCCGGCCTGCTGCTCACCCTGCTGGCGCTGGCCGGCTGCGCGAAGGAGGCCGGCACCCCGGCCGCGGCCGATCCGGGCCACGGCGAGGCCGGCCACAGCGACGAGGCGGCGCACGACGAAAGCGCGCCGGAAACCACCACGATCACCGCTGCGATGGCCGAACAGGCCGGCATCCGCGTCGCCCCGGTCGCAGCCGGCACCATCGCCGACGAGCACGACGTGCAGGGCCTGCTGACCCCCGTTGATGGCCGCGTGGCGCAGGTGATGGCGCGCTTCCCCGGGCCGATCCGCTCGCTGCGCGCCAACGTCGGCGACCGCGTCGCGGCTGGCCAGGTGCTGGCCAGCATTGAAAGCAATCTCAGCCTGACCACCTACACCGTCAGCGCGCCGATCAGTGGCGTGGTGCTGGCGCGCCAGGCCCAGGTGGGTGGCGTGGCGGGCGAGGGCACGCCCTTGTTTGAGATCGGCGACCTGTCCACGTTGTGGGTGGACCTGCACATCTTCGGCAACGACACCCAGCACATCACCGCCGGCGTGCCGGTCACGGTGGCGCGCATGACCGACGGGGTCAGCCAGACCACCACGCTCGAACGCGTCCTGCCCGGTACCGCTACCGCCAGCCAGAGCACGGTGGCCCGCGCCACGCTGCGCAATGACGATGGCCTGTGGCGGCCTGGTGCGGCGGTGAAGGCACGCATCGTGGTGGCCACCCAACCGGCCGCGCAGGTGGTGCCGCTGAGTGCACTGCAGAGCATGGACGGCAAGGACGTGGTGTTCGTGCGCACCGGCGACACCTACACCGCGCGCCCGGTGCGCCTGGGCGCGCGCGATGCGGGCAAGGTGGAAGTGCTGGACGGGGTAACGCCCGGCGAACAGGTCGTGGTCGAGCAGAGCTACGTGGTGAAGGCCGACATCGGCAAGGCGGGGGCGTCGCATGAGCATTGAACGCGCCGGTGTGCTGGAACGCATCATCGGTGCGTCCATCGCCCACCGCTGGCTGATGATGAGCCTGACCCTGGTGCTGGTGGCGGTTGGCATCTGGAGCTTCACCAAGCTGCCCATCGACGCCACCCCGGACATCACCAACGTCCAGGTGCAGATCAACACCGCGGCCCCCGGCTACTCGCCGCTGGAGACCGAACAACGCATCACCTACCCGGTGGAAACGGTGATGGCCGGCCTGCCACGCATGGAGCAGGCGCGCTCGCTGTCGCGCTACGGGTTGTCGCAGGTCACCGTGGTGTTTGAAGACGGCACCGACATCTACTTCGCCCGCCAGCAGGTGGCCGAACGCCTGCAGCAGGTGAAGTCGCAGATCCCCGAGGGCCTGGACCCGCAGCTGGGCCCGATCTCCACCGGCCTCGGTGAGATCTTCATGTACACCATCGACGCCGATCCGAAGGCGCGCAAACCCGATGGCAGCGCCTACACCGCCACCGACCTGCGCACCCTGCAGGACTGGGTGATCCGCCCGCAGCTGCGCAACGTGCCGGGGGTGACCGAGGTCAACACCATCGGCGGCTTCCAGCGTCAGGTGCACATCACCCCGGACCCGGCACGGCTGCGCGCGCTGGGCTTCACCCTGGAAGACGTGGCGCAGGCGGTGGAAGCCAACAACCAGAACGTGGGTGCCGGCTACATCGAGCGCAACGGCCAGCAGTTCCTGGTGCGCATTCCCGGCCAGGTGGCCAACCTGGAGGAGATCGGCAACATCGTGCTGGCCCGGCGCGAAGGCGTGCCGATCCACGTGCACGACGTGGCGCAGGTGCAGGACGGCCCGGAGCTGCGCAGTGGCGCGGCCACCCAGAACGGCCACGAAGTGGTGATGGGCACGGTGGTGATGCTGATCGGCGCCAACAGCCGCGACGTCGCCCAGGCCGCGGCCGCACGGCTGCAGCAGGCGCAGGCCAGCCTGCCCGAAGGCGTCACCGTGACCGCCAGCTACGACCGCACCGCGCTGGTGGACCGCACCATCGACACCGTGGCCAAGAACCTGATTGAAGGTGCGCTGCTGGTGATCGTGGTGCTGTTCGCGCTGCTCGGCAATTTCCGCGCGGCGCTGATCACCGCCGCGGTGATTCCGCTGGCGATGCTGTTCACGCTGACCGGCATGGCCCGTGGCGGCGTCTCGGCCAACCTGATGAGCCTGGGCGCGCTCGACTTCGGCCTGATCGTCGACGGTGCGGTAATCATCATCGAGAACTGCCTGCGCCGTTTCGGCGAACGCCAGCACGCACTCGGCCGCGACATGACCGCCGCCGAACGCTTCGCCGAAACCGCCAGCGCCACCGCCGAGGTGATCCGCCCCAGCCTGTTCGGGTTGGGCATCATCACCGCGGTGTACCTGCCGATCTTCGCGCTGTCTGGCGTGGAAGGAAAAATGTTCCATCCGATGGCGATCACCGTGGTGCTGGCGCTGACCGGTGCGATGCTGCTGGCGCTGACCTTCGTGCCGGCGGCCATCGCGTTGTTCCTCGGCGGCCGCGTGCAGGAAAAGGAAAACCGGCTGATGGCGTGGGTGCGCCGGCGCTATGAGCCGCTGCTGGCCTTCTCGCTGCGGCGCGGGCGCTGGATGGTGGCCGGCGCGCTGGTGCTGGTGGTGGGCTGCGGCCTGCTGGCCACGCGCCTGGGCAGCGAATTCGTGCCCAACCTGGACGAAGGCGACGTGGCCATGCATGCCATGCGCATCCCCGGCACCAGCCTGACCCAGTCGATCCAGATGCAGCTGCAGATCGAAAAACGGCTGGTGCAGTTCGCCGAGGTCGACAAGGTGTTCTCCAAGATCGGTACGCCGGAAGTGGCGTCCGACCCGATGCCGCCGTCGGTGGCCGACACCTTCATCATGATGAAACCGCGCAAGGACTGGCCGGACCCGCGCAAGTCACGGGCGGCGTTGCTGGGGGAACTGGAAGCGGCGGTGGAACAGTTGCCGGGCAACAACTACGAGTTCACCCAGCCGATCCAGATGCGCACCAACGAGCTGATTTCCGGCGTGCGGGCGGACGTGGCGGTGATGCTGTTCGGGGATGACCTGGACACGCTGCTGAGCGTGGGCAAGCGCATCGCCAGCGTGGCCGGCACCGTGCCGGGCGCAGCCGACGTGCGCGTGGAGGAAACCAGCGGGCTGCCGTTGTTGACCATCACCCCCAACCGCAACGCGCTGGCCGGTTACGGGCTCAATCCCGGCCAGGTGCAGTCCACCGTGGCTACCGCGGTGGGCGGGCAGGTGGCCGGGCAGCTGTTCGAAGGCGACCGCCGCTTCGACATCGTGGTGCGCCTGCCCGAAGCGCTGCGCCAGGACCCGGCCGCACTGGCCGACCTGCCGGTGTCGCTGGCCCCGGCACTGGCCGGCGATGATGCCGACGAGTCCAGCCGCGCCGGCAGCTGGACCAGCGGCAGCGCCCGCACCGTGCCGCTGCGCGAGCTGGCCACGCTGGGCAACAGCGAGGGGCCGAACCAGATCAACCGCGAAAACGGCAAGCGCCGCATCGTGGTCACCGCCAACGTGCGTGACCGCGACCTCGGCAGTTTCGTGGCCGACCTGCAGCAGGCCATCGGGCGCGACGTGCAGGTACCCAACGGGTACTGGATCGAGTATGGCGGCAGCTTCGAACAGCTGATTTCGGCCAGCCAGCGCCTGTCCATCGTGGTGCCGGTGACGTTGGCGATCATCTTCGCGCTGCTGTTCTGGGCGTTCGGGTCGGTCAAGGACGCGGCGATCGTGTTCAGCGGCGTACCGCTGGCGCTCACCGGCGGCGTGCTGGCGCTGGCCGCGCGCGGCATTCCGCTGTCGATCTCGGCCGGTGTCGGCTTCATTGCGTTGTCCGGCGTTGCCGTGCTCAACGGGCTGGTGATGATCAGCTTCGTGCGCAGCCTGCGCGACGGCGGTTCGCCGCTGGCCGATGCCGTGCGCGACGGCGCATTGGGCCGGCTGCGCCCGGTGCTGATGACCGCACTGGTGGCCTCGTTGGGCTTCGTGCCGATGGCCTTCAACGTGGGCGCCGGTTCGGAAGTGCAACGCCCGCTGGCCACGGTGGTGATCGGCGGCATCGTGTCGTCCACGCTGCTGACGTTGCTGGTGCTGCCGGTGTTGTACCGGTGGTTGCACCGCAAAAACGATGCGACACCGGTCACCCGGTAGCACCCGACCGTTGGTCGGGTGATGCATCCTGCGGCAGGCATGCAACGTCATGCCTGCCGCGCACTGACGGGCAGGCATCATGACGTCAGCAGGATGCGCCACGATGCGACGTCGAGCGCACTTGTGTGCTGACTCGCGCCGCTATCATCAACGCCGTCCAGGAAGAGCTGCGCATGGAGTGCACCAGGTGTCATACGGGAAGTTCACGGTCGGCGCGCGGGTATACGACCTCTCACATCTCGATCCATTTACGCTTTCGATTGTTGTGCACGGTTCGATCGTCGAGGTGGACGTGATGTTCAGCTTCCATCTATTCACCGATCAAAAAGGCAGGGGGCCGCGGTTTCCACATCACACCGAAGAACGCTACTTTTGCCTGGATCGCTACCAGTTGAGTCACGATGTGGCGCATTTCATGCGCGGTGCGTTCTTCGACGCATCCGTCCGTCGGCAGGTGCGTCAGGTTCGGGGTGAGGCACGTGAGCAGTACTTCTGCACCGACATGGGCCACGGTGACATCATCTGGACCCGTATCACGCGGCGAGCAGAACCCAACCGCGCCCACATCTGGGTTGCCAGTGCCTACAACCGCAATTGGCACGGCCAGGTCCTGCCACACGGACATGGCGTGTTTCGCGTCACCAAGGTGCTCGCTAGCAAGCTTGGAATCTCCAGGCCCTGAACGAAAAAAGCGCCCCATCTCTGGGGCGCTTTCAGATTTCGTTCTCGGTGCTTGTGTATCGCGTCGGCTTGCGCCTATCCCGCCAAAGGCTGAGGAAAGTCCGGGCCATGCCCGTCTTCGCAGCACTACTTTCCTGTTGCCAGGTCCCGATCAGCAGCGCTTGAGAGGAATCATGCCATGCGGCCGACGGCGTGTAAAACCACCCGAACGCCTTGGTTAATGTTCCCATGGCTGCGTTCTGTGATCACTGCCAGCTCCCTGCTGGCGCGGACTCAGCCATTGCTCGAGCCGCGCTATCGCCTGATCTACGCCACGTTCCTCGGCCATTGCCTGCCCCAGTGTGACCGCCCGGGCCCGGGTGTCGGGGGCTTCAACGAACGCCACCGCCTTCGCCAGTGTCCCTGCATCCAACCGCTTCGGCGACAACGCCGCCGGCGCCACGCCCAACGCCTGCAACCGCGCCGCCCAGAAAAACTGATCGGCCGCGAACGGCATCACCAGCGATGGTACCCCGGCCCGGCAGGCCGAATGCGTGGTGCCGCTGCCGCCGTGGTGGATCACCAGCGCGCAGCGCGGGAACAGCGCCTCGTGTGGGGTTGGCCCGACCACGAACACGTGGGCGGGCAGGGGGGTGCTGGGCAGCCCCGCCCAACCGGGGAACAGCAGCACCCGGCGGGGGGCCAGTGCGTCCAGCAGCGCCGACAGCACGCGGTCGCGATCAAAGCCGGTCATGCTGCCAAAGCCCAGGTACACCGGCGCGGGCCCGGCATCGAGAAAGGCCTGCAGGTCCGGCGGTGGTTGCCAGGGGCTGTCCGGCAGGCGCCACTGGCCGCAGATGCGGTGATTGGCCGGCCAGTCCGCCGGTTGCGGCAGCAGGCTGGGCGAGATGCCGTAGAGCATCGGCAGATCGCGCCAGAGGCTGCGTCGCGGTGGCATGCCCAGCGCATGCCGGGCCTGGTTGATCGGTTGCCGGAAGGTGCGCCAGACCGCCTGGTTGACCAGCCCGTAGCTGAGCCGGTTCAGTGCACCGGGCAGGGGCAGCCGGGGCAGGAACGGGGACGGGAAGGCGGCCGTGGGCGTCAGCGGGATCATGCCCAGCCCGATCGCGGGCAAGCCATGCCGCTCTGCCACGGTCATGCCCACGAAGGCGGCCAGCCCACCGGTCAGCACTGCATCGCACCCGGCGGCGGCCGCATCGGCCTGCCGGGTCCACGCCGGCACGTGCCGGCGCGCCATCCGGGCCAGTCCGCGTGAGGCGGCCAGCGTGTTGTTGCCGCGCGACACCAGCGCGACCACCTCGTCATGGATGTCGCCTTCCAGCGCGGCATGCGGCACGCCCAGGGCGCGCGCGCTGCCCAGGGTACCGCCCTCGGCCAGCAGCATCACCTCGTGTCCGGCGGCCATCAGGCCGTGGCAGAGCATGACCAGCGGGCGGGTGTCGCCTTCGGTGCCGTAGGTAAGTGCCAGCAGCCGCATCGAGGGGTCCAGGGGAAAAGGGGCGGCCAGTATCGCCATCGCCCGTGGGTGGCGATGCGAACATGGCGGGTTGACCCGGCACCGGGGGACCGCCATGGCCCTGTGGACAACTTGCGCCAGCCCACGGGCTGCGGCATAATGCGCGGCTCGCTGTGTCCAGAAATCTTTGGATCGGTGGCCGGGAACACGTCATCCGGTCCGCCCTCGACAGCGTAACCCTTTGATTCTCATGACGTGTGGCGGGAAACCGTCGAGGCCGCCGTCGCCCGGGCTATGGGCTGACAACTACTTTTATCGAGGTGCGCAATGTCCCGCGTATGCCAAGTTTCCGGCAAGCGAGTGCAGACGGGTAACAACGTCTCGCACGCCAACAACAAGACCCGCCGTCGTTTCCTGCCCAACCTGCACGAGCGCCGCTTCTGGGTTGCCAGCGAAAACCGCTGGGTCAAGCTTCGTGTTTCCGCGCATGCCCTGCGCACCATCGACAAGAACGGTATCGACTCCGTTCTGGCTGAGCTGCGTTCGCGCGGCGAAAAGGTCTGAGGAGTAAACGATCATGGCAGGCAAGCGCGATAAGATCCGTCTGATTTCGACGGCCAACACTGGCCACTTCTACACGACGGACAAGAACAAGAAGAACACCCCCGGGAAGATGGAATTCCTGAAGTACGATCCGGTCGTGCGCAAGCACGTCCTGTACAAGGAAGGCAAGATCAAGTAATCCGCAAGGGTTCTTGAGCTTCCCCAAGAAAAAACCCGCCCTGGTGGCGGGTTTTTTTTGTTCTTTCTCTCGTCCGCTTGGCGAGCACTAAGCGCGCTGTGCACCTTTTCAGGCGGGGCCTGTGGGTGGGTTGGGCGCTGGMCCCCCAGACCCTTTCCGGCGAATGTCCCCCGGCGTCGGCCTGCGGCCGCCACCTCCTCCTTTATTTCGCCTCCAAGGGCATGGGGGGCCAGCGCGCCACGCGGCCGGGGGACATTTGCACCAGGGGCCTACCGGCCGCTGCGGGGCCCTCACGCGCGCGACAGACCCCATCGGAGACGCAACCCTATCCAAACGGGCGCCTGCACACCCTTCCACGCGCATAGCGCCCTACGCAATCTGCTACGTCCCTCGAAACAAGGTGCACCCCGCCATTGGGAGAAGCATCCATTTCGATGGCAGGCGCGATGGGCCTCCTGACGAAGTGACGAGGAGCCGGCCGGCGGCCGGCACTACCGGGTGCATGCACCGGCCATGTCAGAATGCCGGCCTACCTCCCGACGGGCGACGCGATGCTGTTCGAGTGGCTGCTGGGTTCGTGGTTGTTGATGCTGGATTGGCTGATCCGGCTGGCCGCGCTGTTGTGGATTCCCAGCCGCACCACGCCCGGTGCCGCGCGCAGCTGGCTGCTGCTGGTCGGCTTCGTGCCGCTGCTCGGGCTGCCGCTGTATCTGCTGTTCGGCCACCCGTGGCTGTCGCGCCAGCGCGTGCAGCGCCAGGCCGAGGCCTCCCAGGTGATCCGTGAAGAGCAGGCCCTGCAGCCGCCGCTGCGCTGGACGCCGCCGCCGGAGACCGCCACCGCCGAGATCGTGCCGCTGATCGAGCGCCAGGGCGACTTCATGCCCATCCACGGCAACGCGGTGGATCTGCTCAATGACTACGACGCCTCGCTGCAGGCCCTGATCGAAGACATCGACCAGGCCCGTGAGCGCGTGCACCTGCTGTACTACCTGATGTTCGACGATGCCGTCGGCGAGGCCATCGTGGAGGCGCTGCAGCGGGCGGCCGCGCGCGGTGTGCACTGCCGCGTGCTGCTCGATGCAGTGGGGGCCAAGCGTGGGCTGCGGCACTATCGCCATCGCCTGCAGGCGATCGGTGTCGACGTGCGCGCGATGCTGCCCGGCGGCCTGCGCTGGCGCCGCAGCGGCCGCATGGACCTGCGCAACCACCGCAAGATCGCGGTGATCGACAACCGCGTCGGCTACATCGGCTCACAGAACCTGGCACGCGCGCAGTTCGTCGCTGGGTTCCCCAACAAAGAACTGGTCGCGCGCGTGCGCGGGCCGGTGGTGGCGCACCTGGAAGCCGTGTTCGCCAGCGACTGGTACATGGAAACCGGGCAGCGCCTGGACGTGATGACCGCCGTGCCGGTGTGCTCGGCCGACGTGGCCACCCAGCTGCTGCCCAGCGGCCCGGCGTATCCCTTCAGCAACGCACGCGATGCGGTCAACGCGCTGATCCACCTGGCGCGTCGCCGCATCGTGCTGGTCACCCCGTATTTCGTGCCCGACGAGGCCACCCTCAGCGCGCTGCGCATCGCCGCGCTGTCGGGCGTGCAGGTGCAGCTGATCCTGTCGGCCAGCAGCAACCAGCGGCTCACCGCCTGGGCGCAGGAGGCCTACTACGACGAACTGCTGCGCAGCGGCGTGCGCATCGCGCTGTATGAACCCTGCTTCCTGCATGCCAAGCACCTCACCGTGGACGAGGACATCGCGCTGGTCGGCTCGATCAACCTGGACATCCGCTCGTTCGCGCTCAACGCGGAAATCGGCATGCTCTGCTATGACCGCGGCATCGTCGCCCAGCTGCTGCAGATCGAGAGCGACTACCTGCTGCAGTCGCGTCAGCTGGAGCTGAAAAGCTGGCGCAAGCGCCCGACCTGGCGGCGCAGCCGCGAAGGCATCGCGCGGCTGGCCGATGCGCTGATGTAGCGCCGCGGCGATGGCCCACACGGGGCCACCGCGCGCATCGCCTACAATCGGGGCATGACGGCAACCCAAACCCCTCGCCAGTGTGACCTGGCCATCGTTGGCGGCGGTGCGGCGGGCGTGCTGGTAGCGCTGCATGCGCTGCGCACGGCCACCGCTGCGCTGCATGTCACCGTGTTCGAGCCGGCCTCGGTGCTGGCCCAGGGCATCGCCTACGCCACGCCGTGGCCCGAGCACCTGCTCAACGTGCCGGCCGGCAAGATGAGCGCGTTGCCCGATGCGCCCGATGATTTCCTGGACTACCTGCTGCAGGTGGACGCGTTCCCCGGCCTGCCGCGCGACGCGGTAGCCGCCGAATACGCCCCGCGCCGCTGCTATGCCGCGTACCTGCAGGCACGCTTGGAGCAGGCGCAGGCCAGCAGCCCCGCGCAGTTCAGCGTCGTGCATGACGCGGTTACCGCGTTGCAGCCCGGCACCGCCACGCAGCAGCTGACGCTGGCCGGTGGCGAGATCTGGCAGGCACGCCAGGTGGTGCTGGCCTGCGGCAACAGCATGCGCCCGCTGCCGATCACCGGTGCCGACGCGCTGCCCCCGGGCCAGGTGGTCGACGCGTGGGATTACGACGGCGTGCGCCTGCTGGCCGGCGACGGCGACCTGGCCATCATCGGCTCGGGCCTGAGCATGGCCGACAGCGTGGTGGCGCTGGCCAATGCCGGGCACCGCGGGCGCATCCACGTGCTGTCGCGGCATGCACTGCTGCCGCTGCCGCACGCGCACGGTGGCGCGGCCGGTTTCGATCCGCAACCGCTGCCGGGCATGCCAGTGCGGCAGGCGCTGCGCACGCTGCGTGGCCACGCCCGTGACGCCGTCGCGCAGGGCCTGCCGTGGCAGAGCGTGATGGATCGCATCCGCCCGTTGGGCCAGGCCCTGTGGCGGGGTCTGGAGGCCGCCGACCAGCGCCGTTTCCTGCGCCACGTGGTGCGGTACTGGGACGTGCACCGCCATCGCATCGCCGAGAGTGTCGAGGCGCAATTGGCTGCGCTGGAACAGTCGGGCCAGCTGCAGCGCCACCGCGCCCGGCTCGATACCGTGCTGGTGCTCGACGGCACCCTGCAGGTGCATGCGCACGGCGCCGGCGGTGGCCTGCCCCCGCTGCGCGTGGGCGCGCTGATCAATGCCACCGGCGTGGAAACCCGCGCGACCGCGATGCGCAACCCGCTGGTGCAGCAGTTGCTGGCCGACGGCCACGCCCGGCCAGGCCCGCACGGCCTGGGGCTGGATACCTCGGTGGCGCATGCCGAACTGCTCGCGGCCAACGGCCAGCCGCATCCGGGTGTGCAGGTGGTGGGCAGCCTGCGCATCGGCACGCTGTGGGAAAGCCTGGCCATTCCCGAGCTGCGGGTGCAGGCGCAGCAGGCCGCGGCGCGCGCGCTGGGCTGACCCCCTGCGTAGGTGGGCCAGCTGCGACACCTCGCGGTACCGGCTGACGCGAGGTATTCAAAGGGCTCATGCCTCTGTCTCGAACTTCGCATTGGTGACGGTGCGCGTACCGCTCTAGGCTGCTGCCTTTCAGACCGGGAATGCGCATGATGCCCACCTCCGCCCCGACCGCCCTGCGCGGACCCGTTACCCCGGCCGTGATGCGCCGCGTGTTCGCCGTACTGGGTACCGGCATGCTACTCGCCGCCTGCCGGCCGGCAGACATAGCCGATGCCCCCGCACCCGGCGTGCCGGCCAGCGCCGCAACGCCCGTGGCCAGCGCAATCGATGACATGCCGGCCTGCCCGGCCGGTGCCAGCGTCATGGACGGCTGGAACGATCGCGCCCCGCCACGGCGTATCTTCGGCAACACGTGGTACGTGGGCACCTGTGGGCTGTCGGCGGTGCTGGTGACGTCCGACCAGGGGCACGTGCTGATCGACGGCGGCACCGTGGCGGCCGGTCCCCTGATCGCGGCCAACATCCGTGCACTGGGCTTCGATCCGCACGCGGTGAAGTACCTGCTGAACTCGCACGAACATTCCGACCATGCCGCCGGCCTGGCCCACCTCCAGGCGGCCACCGGTGCCCCGCTGCTGGCGCGTGCACCGGCGGTAGCCACGCTGCGCAAGGGCAGGAGCGACCGCAGCGACCCGCAGTACCTCGAACTCGGTGGGACCTTCCCGCCCGTGGCCGACGTCGCGGTGATCGGCGACGGCGAGGTGGTCCGCGTTGGCCCGCTGGCGCTGACCGCGCACGCCACGCCGGGTCACACTCCCGGTGGCACCAGCTGGACATGGCGTTCCTGCGAGGGCGCACGCTGCCTGGACATCGCCTACACCGACAGCGTCAGCGCCATCTCCGATGCGCAGTACCGCTACCTGGATCATCCGGAGATGGTGGCCGCGTTCCGCCGCGGCCTGGACACCCTTGCCGCGCTGCCCTGCGAAATCCACGTGACGCCGCATCCGCTGGGCAGCGATCTGTTCGCCCGCCTGGCGGGCGATGGCACGCCGCCGTTGGTGGATGCGGGCGCCTGCCAGCGTTACGCGCAGAACGGACGCGCCCAGCTGGACGCCCGCCTGAAGGACGAGGCCGCCGGCCGCAAACCCTGACGCAGGGAGGGCGCGGAGGGCGTAAAATAGCCCCATGGATGTCTCCCACTTGCTCGACGGGCTCAACCCCGCCCAGCGCGAAGCTGTGTCCGCCCCGCCCGGCCACCATCTGGTGCTTGCCGGTGCCGGTTCCGGCAAGACCCGCGTACTTATCCACCGCATCGCCTGGCTGAACGAAGTCTGCGGCGTGCCTACCCATGGCATTTTTGCGGTGACCTTCACCAACAAGGCCGCCGGCGAGATGCGCCACCGCATCGACCTGCAGCTGCCCCAGGGCAGCCGCGGCGCGTGGATCGGCACCTTCCACGGGCTGGCCCACCGCCTGCTGCGCCTGCACTACCAGGACGCCAAGCTGCCCGACAGCTTCCAGGTGCTCGATTCGGATGACCAGCTGCGGCTGGTCAAGCGCGTGGTGCAGCAGCTGGAGATCGACGACAGCAAGCACCCGCCCAAGCAGATCGCGTGGTGGATCAACGAGCAGAAGGATGAAGGCCGACGCCCGCAGCACATCCAGCCCGAGCCGCACGACGCGTGGCTGGAAACCATGCGCCAGGCGTACATCGCCTACCAGGAGCGCTGCGACCGCGCCGGCCTGGTCGACTTCGCCGAGCTGCTGCTGCGCGCGCATGAACTGCTGCGCGACAACCCGGCGTTGCTGGCCCACTACCGCTCGCGCTTCCGCGAAATCCTGGTGGACGAGTTCCAGGACACCAACGCCATCCAGTACGCCTTCGTGCGCGTGCTGGCCGGCGACAGCGGCCACGTGTTCGTGGTCGGCGACGATGACCAGGCCATCTACGGCTGGCGCGGCGCCAAGGTCGAGAACGTCCAGCGCTTCCTGAAGGATTTCCCCGGCGCACAGACCGTGCGCCTGGAGCAGAACTACCGCTCCAGCGCCAACATCCTGGGCGCGGCCAACGCGGTGATCGCGCACAACCCCGACCGCATCGGCAAGGAACTGTGGACCGACAGCGGCGACGGTGACCCGATCGACCTGTACGCGGCCTACAACGAAATGGACGAGGCGCGCTATGTGGTCGAGCGCGCGCGCCAGTGGGTGCGCGACGGCGGCAGCTATGGCGATGCCGCGGTGCTTTACCGCAGCAATGCGCAGTCGCGCGCATTTGAAGAAGCCCTGATCTCCGAGCAGGTGCCGTACCGCGTGTATGGCGGCATGCGCTTCTTCGAGCGTGCCGAAATCAAGGACGCGCTGGCCTACCTGCGGCTGATGACCAACCGCAACGACGACGCCGCCTTCGAGCGCGCGGTCAACACGCCCACGCGTGGCATCGGCGACCGCACCCTGGATGAAGTGCGGCGGTTGGCGCGCAGCCACGCGATTTCGCTGTGGGAAGCCACCATGCTCACCACCCAGGGCAACGAACTGGCGGCGCGCGCCCGCAACGCGCTGGCCGGTTTCCTGACCCTGGTCAACCAGTTGCATGGCGAAGCCGGCGAGATGACCCTGGCCGAGCGCATCGACCACGTGCTGGTGCGGTCGGGCCTGCGCGAACACTGGTCCAAGGAAAGCCGCAACGCGCTGGATTCCGAATCGCGCGCGGACAACCTGGACGAACTGGTGTCGGTGGCCTCGCGGTTCGTGCGCCGCGAGGACGACATCGAGGAAACCGGCGAGACCATGAGCGAACTGGTCGCGTTCCTGTCCTACGCCTCGCTGGAGGCCGGCGAAGGCCAGGCCCAGGCGGGCGAGGAGGGCGTGCAGCTGATGACGCTGCACTCGGCCAAGGGCCTGGAGTTCCCGATCGTGTTCCTGGCCGGCATGGAAGATGGCCTGTTCCCGAGCGCACGCTCGCTGGAAGAAAGCGGGCGGTTGGAGGAAGAGCGCCGCCTGGCGTACGTGGGCATCACCCGCGCGCGCCAGAAGCTGGTGCTCAGCTACGCCGAATCGCGGCGCATCCACGGGCAGGAAAACTACAACGTGCCGTCGCGCTTCCTGCGCGAGATCCCGCGGGAACTGCTCAACGAAGTGCGGCCCAAGGTGCAGGTCTCGCGCACCGCCTCGCTCGGTGCCAACCGGGTGATGGGCCACGCCGCGCTGGAGGCGCCGCCGCTGAAGCTGGGCGCGCTGGTCAACCACCCGAAATTCGGCGAAGGCATGGTCACCGACTACGAGGGCAACGGCCAGCACGCGCGCGTGCAGGTGGAGTTCGCCGACGCCGGCAGCAAGTGGCTGGTGATGGCCTACGCCAACCTCACCGTGCTCTGAGCCCGGCGCGCCACGATTGCTGGGGAGCGGTTGAGTGGGAACATCCCACAGGTAGGTGCCGACCGTTGGTCGGCACTGACCGTCTGGCCTCAGAAATCCGCTGGAGGGCATCGATTCCATGCCGAGCTGGTGCTCGGCCTCGACTGACCGTCAGCGGCTGACAAAGTGCTCCAGCATCGATCTCAGTGAATCAACGTCCATTGCTTCTTCATCCTTTCGGTTGCGGATCAACGTAAACGCACCTTCGCTGGTTGAAAGCACCTCAACGACGTCACCTGTGTAGTTCGTGATCTCGATGAATCCATTGACTATGCCGCTCAGGTTCTTCACTTCCGAGATCAATGTGGCGAACGTCACGATGGCGCCGCACGCCTCCGTTCCGCCCCCGGTTCCAGGGTTGTCGAAGTAAACGCTGATTTTTGGGGAGACAGTTCGGGTCCAGTCGAACACCGCTACGGTCCTCAGGATGGCATCCCTGAACGCGTCCGCCGACTCATCGCCGGCGAACTCGCACCGGAAGATCGGGATACAGAGAAACAGTTGCCCACGCTTTGCCTCGAGGCGGCCTTTCAGATGGCCGTGATACGTGTGGGGAACCGCCATTGCGTGGGTAAAGCCATAGTCGTTCGCCTGCAGCTCAAAAACAGTGGGCGCTCCTGGCGGCAGACAAGCGGGTGCCTGCATTGTCACGCTCGAGGCGAACTTCCTGTCTTCGATGCCTTTCGAGACCACAAGCAAGTCCTGGTCTTCGGTGCTTCTCAGGCAGTACGCGTAGTTGAACTGCGGCAGCACGTGCTGGAAGAAGTAGCATCCTGACTCGCTCTGGACATCGTCAAAGTCCTGGCGAAGGTCGTCTCTTGAGATCATATGGGCATCCTCTACGATGGTAGTGCGTCTGCGCTTGATGCTTGGCGGGGTGACGCCCGTGGCGGGCCCGGAATGACGCCGCCAGAGTGAAGGTGCACGCGCGGAGATCACGATTGCAGGTGAAGGCGTGCGGCACCATACACATAGTACGAGTGGTGGTACCAGGCACTGACCGAGTGTTGCAGATGAAGGAATTCCGAAATCCATGACCCAACGCGTTCCACGCCACGTCTTGTTCATCTGCAGCCAGAACCGCCTGCGCAGCCCCACGGCCGAGCAGGTGTTCGCCGCCTGGCCGGGCATCGAAACCGCATCGGCCGGGCTCAAGCCCGATGCCGATGTGCCGGTCAGCTCGGAGCTGCTGGAATGGGCCGAGCTGATCTTCGTGATGGAGCGTGCGCACCGCAGCCGCCTGTCCAGCCGGTTCCGGCCCTGGCTGGGCGGCAAGCGCATCATCTGCCTGGATATTCCCGACGACTACGCCTTCATGCAGCCGGCACTGGTGGACATGCTGGAGCGCAAGGTTGCGCCGTTCCTGCGGTGAGGGCCTGCCGGCCGCTGGCCGGCTGCTCTTCGCTCGGTTGTTATCGGGAGCCGGCCAGCGGCCGGCACTACAATGGGGCGTATTCCGTTGGCACAGGCCACCCCCATGACCGATTCCCCGCTGCACGTCACCGTCAAATTGAATGCCAAGCTGCAACCCGAGCATCGCCATGAGCTGTTCGAGGATCCGCTCGATGCGCTGCTGGAAAGCGCTGAGCTGGGCCAGCTTACCGGCGGCGGCACCGCGCTGACCGACGAGGGCGAAGTGGACTACGGCGATATCGAGATTGCCCTGACCGACCCGGCCTCGCTGCCGGGCGTGATCGAACTGCTGGAACAGCTGGGCGCGCCGAAGGGCTCGCTGATCCAGCGTGCAGGCGAACCGGACCAGCCGTTCGGCGTCACCGAAGGCCTGGCGCTGTACCTCAACGGCACCGACCTGCCCGATGAGGTCTACGAGCAGTGCGACTCGAACTATGTGTTCGAGCAGATCGTCGAGCGCATCGAAGGCGTGGGCGAGATCTGCAGCTGGTGGCAGGGGCCGACCGAGACCGCGCTGTATCTGTACGGCGTGTCGTTCGAGACCTTGCGCGAGCGCATCGCCGACCTGGTCGCCACCTACCCGCTGTGCCAGGGCGCGCGCGTGGTGAAGATCGCCTGATCACCGTGTAACGGTGCCGGGTGTGCGAGCAGCCGACCAACGGTCGGCTCTACCGTGCCCCAGACCGTTGGCAGGCCGCCAACCCCGGTAGAGCCGACCGTTGGTCGGCTACACGCAACCCGGCGGCCCCTTGTCGGCCCCCCGACGTTTACGGCGCAACACCCGTGCGCGAAACCGCGCGCACCTGCTCCCAGTGCAGCCGACCAACGGTCGGCTCTACCGTGCCYCAGACCGTTGGCAGGCCGCCAACCCCGGTAGAGCCGACCGTTGGTCGGCTGCACGTAACCCGGCGGCCCCMCGTCGGCSCCCCGGCGTTYACGGCGCAACACCCGTGCGCGAMACCGCGTGCACCTGCTCCCAGTGCAGCCGACCAACGGTCGGCTCTACCGWGCCCCAGACCGTTGGCAGGCCGCCAACCCGGGGTAGAGCCGACCGTTGGTCGGCTGCACGTAACCCGGCCACCCCTCGTCGGCACCCGGCGTTTACGGCGCAACACCCCCGCGCGACACCGCGCGCACCTGCTCCCAATCCAATCCAAACCGGGCCAGGTACTTGCGCAGCCGGTCCGCATCATTGGTGCTGGCCCGCTGCGTGCGCGACACCGCGAACAGCTCGCGGCCGGCGGCCGACAGCGATGCAGAGCGGGCACACACCCGCACCACGTCCTCAAGCTGCACGCGGTCGAAGCGATCCAGTTCCGCGGCGGCCTCGCCCAGCAGCGCGTCCAGCGGCGACGCATCGGCACTGCCATGCCACTGCGCGCGCAACCGCGCGATCTCTTCTTCCACCCCATCGGTCTGGATGCGCCCGGCATTGGCCAGCGTGGCCAGCCGCATCAGCGACGCGCCCAGGTCGCGGAAGTTGCCCCGCCAGGGGGCGTCGGGGCTGGTGGCGAAGGCCAGGTAACGGCTGCGTGCCTCGGCATTGAAGCGCACCCGCTCGTGCTGCTCGCGCGACCAGCGTTCCAGCTCGAAGTCCAGGTTGGGTTCGATGTCCTCGCGTCGCTCGGCCAGGCCCGGCAGCGGGTAGGTCCACAGGTTGAGTCGGGCCAGCAGGTCCTCGCGGAAGCGGCCCGCGCGCACGGCCTGCTGCAGGTCGCGGTTGGTGCCGGCGATCAGCTGGAAATCGCTCTCCACTTCGCGGTCGCTGCCCACCGGCAGGAAGCGTTTCTCTTCCAGCGCACGCAGCAGCATCGCCTGTTCGTCCTGGCCCAGCTCGCCGATCTCGTCCAGGAACAGCAGGCCCTTGTCGGCCGACCGCAGCAGGCCGGCGCGGTCACTCACCGCACCGGTATAGGCGCCCTTGGTGTGGCCGAACAGCGTGCTCATCGCACCATCGCCGCGCAGAGTGGCGCAGTTCACTTCGACAAACCGCCCCGGCAACTGATGCTTGAGCTTCTTCAGGTCGAACACGCGCCTGGCCAACTGGCTCTTGCCGGCGCCGGTGGGGCCCATCAGCAGCATCGGCGCACGTGAGCGGGTGGCCACGGTTTCGATCTGTTCGATCATGCGGTTGAACGCCGGGTTGCGGGTGGCGATGCCGCCCTTGAGCAGGTCGCGGTCCTGCAGTTGTTGCTGGGCGAAGCGCTGGGCGATGTGGTCGTAGCGCGACAGGTCCAGGTCGATCACCGCGTACGTGCCCGGATCGCCCACGAGCTGCTTGCGCGGCGGCGAGGTCTGCAGCAGCCGGCCGGGGAAGTGCCGGCTCTCGGTCAGCAGGAACCAGCAGATCTGGCTGACGTGCGTGCCGGTGGTGATGTGGATGTAGTAGTCCTCCTCGTCCGGCTGGAACGCATAGCCGGCCAGGAAATCGTGCAGGCACGCGTACACCCCCTCGAACTCCCACGGGTCGGCCATGTAGGTGTCGTGGATGTGCACCGCGGTGTCCGGCGCGGTCAGCGCCAGGTCCTCGCGGACCAGCGCGGTCAGCGTGCCGAAGCGGCGCGCGTCCACCAGCAGTTCGATGCGGTTGGGCACGAAGTCATCGTGCATGCCCAGTGCCACCGTCGGCCGCCACTTCTGCCAGCGGCCTGGACCGGTCCCGGCATCAAGCTGGATACCGAGCATGCCGAACACCACCTGTCGCTTGCCCATATCCATCCTTATAAGAGGCTCGCTGAGAATATATAGAAGTCCACTCTGCGGTAGAAGCACAGACGGCTAAAAATCTGATGAAAATCCTTTTAAAACAATCTCTTGGGAAGATAGTGAAAAAGTTGGCACGCCGATTGCTCTATCCCTGGCAGGACGCGATGCGGGCCGCCCACCGGCCCCATCGCAGCGCAGGTGCACGCCGCAGGGATGCGGCATGGGCAATGCCCGGCTGGCAATGGGGCCAGCCGGGCCGGGCCGGACGCTGTACCGCGCCGCCTTCCGGCATATCGAACAAGGAAACGAACCATGAGCATCACCTACGACGTCATCCAGCAGCCCGGCGCTGTTCCGATCAAGCTGTGGACCCGCGGCGTGCCGCTGGAAGATGCGGCGCGCGAGCAGCTGCAGAACATCGCGCGCCTGCCCTTCATCCACCGCTGGATCTCGGTGATGCCCGACGTGCACCTGGGCAAGGGCGCCACCATCGGCTCGGTGGTGCCCACCATCGGCGCGATCATCCCGGCGGCCGTGGGCGTGGACATCGGCTGCGGCATGATCGCCACCCGCACCACGCTGACCGCCAGCGACCTGCCCGACAACCTGTCGGCGGTGCGCAGCGCCATCGAGCGCGCGGTGCCGCACGGCCGCAGCGTGGGCCGTGGCCGCGACAAGGGCAGCTGGGAGACGCCGCCGGAACTGGCGGTGGACGGCTGGACCCAGCTGGTGGATGACTTCGCGTTGATCTGCGAGCGCCACCCCAAGCTGAAGAACACCAACAACCTCAAGCACCTGGGCACGTTGGGCACCGGCAACCACTTCGTGGAGATCTGCCTGGATGAAGACCAGCGCGTGTGGTTCATGCTGCACTCCGGCTCGCGCGGCGTGGGCAATGCCATCGGCACCTACTTCATCGAGCTGGCCAAGCAGGAAATGCGTCGCTGGATGATCAACCTGCCCGACCAGGACCTGGCCTACCTGCCCGAGGGCAGCACCCACTACGGCGACTACGTGTTCGCCGTGGACTGGGCGCAGCGCTTCGCCCGCATGAACCGCGAAATCATGATGCGCAACGTGGTGGCCGCGGTGCGCACGGTGATCACCAAGCCGTTCGAGGCGCAGGCCGAGGCGGTCAACTGCCACCACAATTACGTGAGCCGCGAGCACCACTTCGGCAAGGACGTGATGCTCACCCGCAAGGGCGCGGTGAGTGCGCGCAAGGGCGAGATGGGGATCATTCCGGGCAGCATGGGCGCCAAGAGTTTCATCGTGCGCGGGCTCGGCAACGAGGACAGCTTCCACAGCTGCAGCCACGGCGCCGGCCGCGTGATGAGCCGTACCCAGGCGCGCAAGCTGATCAGCGTGGACGACCACGCCAAGGCCACCGCGCACGTGGAATGCCGCAAGGACGTGGAGGTGGTGGATGAGTCGCCGGCGGCCTACAAGCCGATCGAAGCGGTGATGGAGGCCCAGCGCGACCTGGTCGAGATCGTGCATACGCTGCGCCAGGTGGTGTGCGTAAAGGGATGAACCGCCGGCCGCGCGGCGTACACTGCGCCGCGCGCCGGCAAGGAGGACGACACACATGGACATGATGGAACTGGATGGCAGCCAGGGCGGCGGGCAACTGCTGCGCTCGGCGTTGACCTTGAGCCTGTGCACCGGCATTGGCTTCACGATGCGCGACATCCGCGCGCAACGCCGTCGCCCCGGCCTGATGCGCCAGCACCTCACCGCGGTCACGGCCGCGGCGCGGGTGGGCAACGCCTGCACGCAGGGCGTGCAACTCGGCGCCACCTCGCTGCGCTTCGAGCCTGGCCCGGTGTGCGCGGGCGATTACCAGTTCGCCACCGGCAGCGCCGGCTCGGCCACGCTGGTGCTGCAGACCATTCTGCCGGCGCTGTGGCAGGCCGCAGCGCCGTCGCGGGTGCGGTTGGAAGGCGGTACCCATAACCCGTTGGCGCCCAGCGCCGATTTCATCGCCGATGCCTACCTGCCCGCGCTGGCGCGCATGGGCGTGCAGGCATCGCTGGAACTGCAGCAGCATGGCTTCCATCCGGCCGGTGGCGGGGTGCTGCAGATCGAGGTCGCGCCATGCGCGGCGTTGCAGGCGTGCGACTTCCACGACCGCGGCAACCTGGCGTCGATCGAAGCCACGGTGTTGATGTCCGGCCTGTCCAGCAGCATCGGCCTGCGCGAGTTGCAGGTGTTGGCAGACAGGCTGGGCGTGGATCCGCATCCACGCCATGTGCGCTCGGTACGCCCGGCACTGGGCCCGGGCAACGTGGCGCTGGTGCATGTGCGTCACGACGCCCACGTGGAGGTGTTCAGCGGGCACGGTGAGCGCGGGGTGTCGGCCGAACAGGTCGGCGCGCGCCTGGCCGGGCAGGTGCAGCAGTACCTGCAGGGCAGCGGTTGCGTGGGCGAGCACCTGTCCGACCAGCTGCTGCTGCCGATGGCGCTGGCTGGTGCCGGCAGCTTCACCACCGCGGCGATCAGCGAGCATCTGGTCAGCAACGCGCGCCTGATCGAAAAATTCCTGCCGGTCGAGTTCGACTGGCAGCCGCATGCGGGCGGGTGGCGGGTGACGGTCAGCCGTTGACCGCGCGCGCCAGCCGGGGCGGGACAAGGTCGGGGGCGCGCGCCCCGAACAGGGTCAGCCACAGGCCGCTGCCGATCTCACCGAGCGAAGCGGGCAGCGTGGCGTAGTTGGACAGTGCGGTCGTGGCGTAGCCGGGGATCAGCAGCTCGCCGAACACGTTGAGCAGGTAGCCGATGCCGCCGAGCATCAGCAGCACGCCGAGTGCACGCGGTATGGCGCGCGTGCGCCACACCAGCCAGCCGAAGGGCAGCAGCCACAGGCCCCAGAATAGGCTGGCCAGGAAGATGTGGCTGCTCCAGCTTTTCAGCGCGGCCATCGCCAGCATCTGCAGCTGCCCGTCCGACAGCGCCCGCGCCAGCGCCGGGTCAGTGAGCAGGGTCACCGCCTCCAGGCGGTGGGCCAGTGCGGCCAGCGCGATCGGTACCCCGGTGACCGCCAGAGCCACCATCAGCGTGGCCGCCGGGCGATGCGCCGCGGCGAACACGCGATATAGCAGCAGCGGCAGCAGCAGGAAGGCGATCTGCTCCAGCGCGAAGGCGGCGATGCCGGCGCGGAACAGGTCGGCATGCGCGATCACGTTGACCACGGTGGCGGCGGGATCGTCGCCGACGCTGATCCGCGAGGGCACATAGGCCAGGCTGAAGATGCCGGTGGCGATCACCACCAGATACACCCCGCCGGCCAGACGGCCGGTCCGCTGCTGCGTTGCCATCGTGCCGCTCCGGGTACCGGTGTGGAAGGACCGGTTGCCGCCACCGTACGGCGCGGGTGGGGCCGCGGTGACTGCCGGAAGTCACGCGCCGACGGACGGTAGGGCGGCGCAGGGGCGACCGCAGCGGTCGCCGGCGCCCCCACTCATCGGCCATGGCCGTGCACTCATCCCGCATTTCAGCCGCTTCGTCGCGTGCCGCTTGTGGCGGTCCGGCGCCGCGCCCAGAGTCTGGCGCTGTCCGCTGGGAGCGCGCAAATGAACAAGGGAACTCCGTACCTGTTGGCTGTCCTGGTTGCGCTGACGCTGTCGGCAGACTGGGTAGCACCGGTCGTGGCCCTGTTCGAGCATGCCTACACCTGCCTGCAACACGGCGGTGGCCTGGACCTGGTCCGGCTGCGCTGCGAACCGCGCCCGGACGGCCTGTGCGCGTTGCTGGCGTCCTGGCCGTTCTGGGGAACTGCGGTCGCGTTGGCGGTAGCAACGCTGGTCGCCACGCGCGGGCCGCGCCGGCAGCTGCGTCTGCGCTGAACCGGGCGTGCCGCGGGCTTACCGGCATCGCGGCGAACCGGCATCATCAGCAGCCGCATTGCAGGAACGATCATGGCGCTGAGCGAGAAGGACAAGATGCTGTCTGGCCAACCGTACCGGCCGGGCGACCCGCAGCTGCAGGCCGAGATGGCGGCGGCCAAGGCCTGGATGGTGCGCTACAACGCCGCCTTGGCCGAGGCGCCGGATGTCCGCCGTGCGCTGCTGCGCGAGCGCCTGGGCGCGGTTGGCGACGGTACGGTGATCCGCCCGCCGTTCCATTGCGATTACGGCAGCCACATCCACCTGGGCACCGGGGTGTTCCTCAACTACAACTGCGTGATCCTGGACGTGGCCGAGGTGCGCATCGGCGATGGCACCCAGATCGGTCCGGCAGTGCAGATCTACGCGGCCGACCACCCGCGCGACCCGCAGGCGCGGGCACAGGGGTTGGAGCTGGCACGACCGGTGCGGATCGGGCGCAATGTGTGGATCGGCGGTGGCGCCATCCTGCTGCTGGGCGTAAGCATTGGCGACGACGCGGTGGTGGGCGCAGGCAGCGTGGTCACCCGCGACGTGGCGGCCGGTGCCACGGTGGTGGGCAACCCCGCACGCGTGGTGCCCCCGCGCGATTGATCCGGCTCAAGGCGCGGCCTCCACGCCGGGTGTGCAATGGTGGTCCCACACTGCACCGGAAGGAGCCCTGCCATGTACAAGCGAATCCTGATTGCCACCGACGGCTCGGAACTGTCTGAAAAGGGCCTGCTCAAAGGCCTGGAGCTGGCCAAGGACCTGGATGCCGAGGTCGACATCGTGACCGTGTCCGAGCCGTGGGCGGTGGGCATGTACGACGCGATGGGCTGGAGCGTGGGGTACATGAACAGCCCCGAGTACAAGGCCGACCGCGAAGAGACCGCGCAGAAGGTGCTGGCCCCGGCCAAGGCCACCGCCGAGGCGCAGGGCCTGCGCGCCAACGTGGTGCACGTGCTGGACCGCTATGCGGCCGACGGCATCATCGACACCGCCGTCGAGCGCAACAGCGACCTGATCGTGATGACCTCGCATGGCCGCCGCGGCGTCACCCGCGTGCTGCTGGGCAGCCAGACCGCCGAGGTGTTGGCGCGCAGCACGGTGCCGGTGTTGGTGATCCGCTGAGGGCGGACGCTGCGTAGGCGCGTCCCGGTAGTGCCGGCCGCTGGCCGGCTCCCCACAACGCCAAGTTTTACGAGGCGCCGGCCAGCGGCCGGCGATACCGTGGTGTGTTGAGGATGCGTGGAGCCGGCCAGCGGCCGGCACTACCGTGTTGGATTGAGGGTGCGAGGCGCCGGCCAGCGGCCGGCACTACACGCAGCGGTGGACCCGCCGCTGGCCGGCGTTCACCGTTACGGTCGCAGCTTCAGCGTCTGTGATTCGTCCAGGCTGCCGTCGGGCTGCAGCACCACGTAGCGCTCGCCGCTGCGGTCGAACAGGACCGGGATCGGGTCGCGGAACAGCGGGCGGCGCACGAAGCGCAGCTGCCAGCCGAAATGCTCCAGCGTGTCCACGGCCTGGCGTTGCGCGTCGGTGAGCCCGGCCCGCAGCTGGGCAGAGTCGGGCGGCTGGCGGCGTTCGGGCGTATTCATCTACTGAAACAGGGCAAAGTCCGGAAGATCTGTCGATGCAAGCGGCGTTCCAACCGCGTGGCGGATGGTACGCGTGGCCTCACCAGCTGTAGAGCTTCCAGTACACCGGCGACACGCCGTCCTTGTCACTGTCCATGCGGCCATCGCCGTTACGGTCGTACATGTAATACGCCGGCCCCTGTGCCGGGGTCACCTTCACCATCCGCAGCTGACCGGCCACGCGGTACTCCTGCAGGGTGTCGCCGTTGGCCAGGGTCTTGCTGGACACATCGGCACCGCTCACATCGACCGGGGGCGTACCGCCGCCGCCCGTGGTGGCGCAACCGGCCAACGCGAGCAGGCCTACCAGCAACAGGGTTTTCATGGGCGGGGTCCTTGCACAAGGGAGAGCTGATTATGCCCCACGCATCGTCGTCGTCGTGTCTGGGGTCGGCGCGGGTGGGCGCGTAGAATCGTCGCATGAGCCGATTAGTCCTGATTGACGGGTCCAGTTACCTGTACCGCGCGTTCCACGCGCTTCCGCCGCTGACCAACGCCCACGGTGAACCCACCGGCGCGCTGTTCGGTGTGGTCAACATGCTGCGCGCCACCCTGAAGGAGCGCCCGGCCTACGTGGCGTTCGTGGTCGATGCGCCCGGCAAGACCTTCCGCGACGACCTGTATGCCGACTACAAGGCCAACCGCCCGCCGATGCCCGACGACCTGCGTCCGCAGATCGAGCCGATGTGCCGCATCGTCGAAGCGCTCGGCCTGAGCATCCTGCGCATTCCCGGCGTGGAAGCCGACGATGTGATCGGCACGCTGGCCCTGCAGGGCCACCAGGACGGCCTGCAGGTGACCATCTCCACCGGCGACAAGGACTTCGCCCAGCTGGTCCGCCCGGGCATCGAACTGGTCAACACCATGACCGGCAGCCGGATGGATTCGGATGCGGCGGTGATGGACAAGTTCGGCGTGCGCGCCGACCAGATCGTCGACCTGCTGGCGCTGATGGGCGACACCGTGGACAACGTGCCCGGCGTGGAGAAGTGCGGCCCCAAGACCGCCGCCAAGTGGCTGGCCGAGTACCAGAACCTGGACGGGGTGATGGCCGCCGCACCGGGCATGAAGGGCAAGATCGGCGAGAACCTGCGCGCGGCGCTGGAGCGCCTGCCCCTCAACCGCGAACTGGTCACCATCCGCACCGACGTGCCGCTGGAGTCCAGCCCGCGCACGCTGGCACTGCGCGACCCGGACGTACCCACCCTGGGCGAGCTGTACCTGCGCTACGGCTTCACCCAGGCGCTGAAGGAGCTGGGAGGCCCGGCCGCGGCGGCAGTGGCCGCCAGCGACGCCACGGTGAGCCTGCGTGGCACCGCCGCCGGGTACGCACGCAGCGCGCCGGCGGAAACGGCGGCCGAGGTCGATCCGGCGCTGTCGGCGCCCGGCGAGTACGAGACCGTGCTCACCACCGAACAGCTGGATGCCTGGGTGCAGCGCGCCGAGGCGGCCGACCTGATCGCCTTCGACACCGAAACCGACGCGCTCGATGCGATGCGCGCCAACCTGGTGGGCATCAGCCTGGCGGTCGAGCCGGGCAGGGCCGCCTACATCCCGGTCGGCCACAACTACCCCGGCGCGCCGGCCCAGCTGGGCGCCGAACAGGTGCTGGCCGCGCTGCGCCCGGTGTTGGAAAACCCCGACAAGAAGAAGCTCGGCCAGCACGGCAAGTACGACCTGCATGTGCTGCGCCGGCATGGCATCGACGTGCAGGGCTACCACGACGACACCATGCTGGAGAGCTTCGTGCTCAATTCCACTGCCACCCGCCACGACATGGATTCGCTGGCGATGCGCTACCTGGGCTACACCACGATCAAGTTCGAGGACGTGGCCGGCAAGGGCGCCAAGCAGATCCCGTTCTCGCAGGTGGGCCTGGACGAAGCCGGCCGCTATGCCGCCGAAGATGCCGACATCACCCTGCGCCTGCACCGCGTGCTGCAGCCACAGCTGCTGGCCGTGCCGTCGCTGGACGGGGTGTACCGCGACATCGAAATGCCGCTGGTGCCGGTGCTGGCCCGGATCGAAGCCAACGGCGTGCACATCGACATGGCCGAACTGCGCCGCCAGAGCCAGGACCTGAGCGTGCGCATGCTGGCCGCCCAGCAGAAGGCCACCGAGCTGGCCGGCCACACCTTCAACCTGGATTCGCCCAAGCAGCTGCAGGCGGTGCTGTTCGACGAGCTGAAGCTGCCGGCGCTGGTCAAGACCCCCAAGGGCCAGCCCAGCACCAATGAAGAGGCGCTGGAGGCCATCGCCGAGCAGCACGAGCTGCCGCGGGTGATCCTGGAGTACCGCGGGCTGGCCAAGCTGCGCAGCACCTACACCGACAAGCTGCCGGAGATGGTCAACCCGGACACCGGCCGGGTCCACACCAGCTACCACCAGTCCGGCGCGGCCACCGGCCGGCTGTCCTCGTCGGACCCGAACCTGCAGAACATCCCGATCCGCACCGACGACGGCCGCCGCATCCGCCGTGCGTTCGTGGCCCCGCCCGGGCGCAAGATCCTGGCCTGCGATTACTCGCAGATCGAGCTGCGGATCATGGCCCACCTGTCCGAAGACCCGGGCCTGGTGCGTGCCTTCGAACAGGGCGTGGACGTGCACCGGGCCACCGCGGCCGAGGTGTTCGGGCGCGCGCTGGACGAGGTCACCCCGAACGAGCGCCGCGCGGCCAAGGCGATCAACTTCGGCCTGATGTACGGCATGAGCGCGTTCGGGCTGGCCCGCAACCTGGGCATCGACCGTGGCCAGGCCCAGGATTACGTGGCGCTGTACTTCAGCCGCTACCCGGGCGTGCGCGACTTCATGGAGCGCATGCGCCAGCAGGCCCGCGACCAGGGCTACGTGGAAACCCTGGAAGGCCGCCGGCTCTACCTGAACGACATTCACGCCCGCAACCAGGGCCTGCGCGCCGGGGCTGAACGCGCGGCGATCAACGCCCCGATGCAGGGCACCGCAGCCGACATCATCAAGCGGGCGATGGTGAAGGTGGACGGGTGGCTGCAGGGCCAGGGCGACCAGGCCCGGATGATCATGCAGGTGCACGATGAATTGGTGTTCGAAACCGAAAGTGAGTTTCTCGACACCTTGCGTTTGAAGGTGGTGGAACTGATGTCGTCTTCAGCGCAGTTGCGGGTGCCGTTGGTCGTGGATGCGGGCGTCGGTGATAACTGGGACGAGGCGCACTGAGACGGAAATCACGCTTAAACAGCTGAATTGGTTCATGGCGTCTCGAAAAACTGACTGTCGGATGAATGTTTCCCCTACAGAGCTTTCATTAATTGGGCCCCTTCACGAACTATCAATGTTCGAGGTGCTTTTATAGACCTCGACAGGCGCAACGCCTGTTGTGGATCTCTCCCATCCCCTGGAGCAGATCTCGGAACGGGGGCTCCTCCCCAAGCACCCGTTCCCCGGCCCCGCTGACCTCCCCCTGGTCGGCGGGGCTTTTTATTTGGGCCGCCGAAAACCCCGCGCGGGCCGCCGCACGAGAGACCCCGCGCTGCCGATTGCCGTTTGCCCTGCGCGCGGCCCATGCTGTGGGCTGGACCCGGGGAGAACCGCATGAGCGATCTGTTTGCATTGGCCATGCCGTGGTGGGAATTCATCCTGCGCGCGGTGGTGGTGTACGTGCTGGTGCTGGGCATGGTGCGGTTGTCAGGCAAACGCGCGCTGGGCCAGATCACCCCGTTCGATGTGCTGCTGATCGTGCTGCTGGGCAATGCGGTGCAGAACGCGCTGCTGGGCAAGGACACCTCGCTGGGCGGCGGACTGCTGCTGGCGGCCACGCTGATCCTCCTCAACTACGGGGTGGGGTGGTTGAGTACGCGCAGTCGGCGCGTGGAAACCCTGGTCGAAGGCGAGCCGGTGCTGATCGCACGCGACGGCAAGCTGCTCGATTCGGTGCTCCGGCGCGAAATGGTCACCTCGTCTGATGTCGACGCGGCGCTGCGCCAACAGGGCTGCCTGTCGATCGACGATGTCGCGCTGGCGGTGCTGGAAATCAACGGCCACATCACCATCGTGCCGAAGAAGGGGTAGAGCCACCCCATGGGTGGCTGCCATCTTTGGCACCGCAGCCACCCATGGGGTGGCTCTACCACCCGCCGGGGCGACCATCGGCCGTGCGCGATCCCACCCTCGGTAACGCACCCGCCTCTGCGGTGGCGCGTTCGGTTACACCCAGTCGCGGGGAACCAGGTAGTCGGCCAGGCGGGCTTCGTCGCTGCCGGTTTCGGGCTGGAAACCGTATTCCCAGCGTACCCGCGGTGGCAGGCTCATCAGGATGCTCTCGCTGCGCCCGCCGCTCTGCAGGCCGAACAGCGTGCCGCGGTCGTAGACCAGGTTGAACTCGACGTAGCGGCCGCGGCGGTACAGCTGGAACTCGCGCTCACGCTCGCCGTACGGCATATCCTTGCGACGTGCCACGATCGGCAGGTAGGCGTCGAGGAAGCCATCGCCGACCGCGCGCAGGTAGGCAAAATCGCGTTCGAAGTCGCCGTGCAGGTCGTCGAAGAACAGCCCGCCCACGCCGCGCGTTTCATTGCGGTGGCGCAGGAAGAAGTACTCGTCGCACCAGCGCTTGTGATCGGCATAGCGCCCTTCGCCAAACGGCGCACACAGGTCGTGGGCGACGCGGTGCCAGTGCTGCACGTCCTCATCGAACGGATAGAACGGGGTCAGGTCGAAGCCGCCGCCGAACCACGACGCCACTTCCACGCCATCACGCTCGGCGCGGAAATAGCGCACGTTGGCATGGGTGGTGGGCAGGTACGGGTTGGCCGGGTGGAACACCAGCGATACCCCGGTGGCCCGCCACGAGGCACCGGCCAGCTCCGGCCGGTTGGCCGACGCCGACGGGGGCAGGCGGGTGCCGGCCACGTCGGAGAAGCCGATGCCGGCCTGCTCGAACACCGCGCCATCGCGCAGGATGCGGGTGCGGCCGCCACCACCCTCGGCGCGCTGCCATTGGTCTTCGGCGAACCGAGCCTGGCCGTCGGCGGCCTCGATGGCCGCACAGATGCGGTCCTGCAGGTCGGTCAGGTAGCTGCGTACGCGCTCGAATTCGTTCATGGCGCTACTTTACCGCAGCCCGGATACCCGGGCGGTGGGCGCGGCCGCAGCGGATCATTCCTTGTGGTTGGGCGTGCGCCGTGCCGGAGGGACGTCTTCATCGGCATCGTTGTCGTTGTTCTGCAGTGCCTGCTCCAGCGCGTGCCCGGCCGACATCATGGCCCAGTTGCGCGTGTGCAGCAGGTCGCAGGCAACGTGGCGCCCACTCGCGTCGGCCTGGCACAGCGCCTGCAACATGCCATGCGCATCCACGTCACCGTCCCGTTCCTGTGCAGTGGCCAGGTTCTCGCAGCCTTCGCGGATACCTGCGCGGCACACCTGCAGGTAATGCACGCTGGCCTGCTCCCACTGCCCCTTCAATCCCAGTCGCGTGCCCAGCACGTTGCAGCCCTGCATGCTGCCGCTGGCGCAGCAGGCTTCCGCCCCGCCGTCGACCAGCGCCTTGGGGCAATCCTGCGGCAGCGGTAGTTCGTTGAAGTGCACCGGCGGCACGCAACGGGCTGGGTCGCCGTCGACCGGCGCGCGCTGGAAGCGCTGGAAGCGCGTCCAGCGGTCCATGCCCAGCAGGTCGCCGTTGGGCAATGGCTTCAGCACGAAGTCGCCGCCCTGCTCGTGACGGATCCGGATGGCGCCGTCTTCAAGGCGGGCGCGCAACTGGCCCATGCCCATGTCGACCAGGCCACGGTCACCAAAGCGCAGTGCATCCATCAAGGCGCGCTGGGAGACATACGCGCCGCACGGCAGCGTTGCGGCGGCCTGGGGCGTGAGGCCCGCGCCCAACTGCTGCAACGGGGGTGCCAGCCCGCACGCGTGCGTGTCACCTGCCGTGCAGGCCAGCGCCAGCGCCGCCGTCGCGTGCTGCAGGTCGCCGGCATCCCAGTGCTGTTCGGCCACCTCGGTGCAGAAGCCGCCATGGGGTCGTGCCTGGCAATAGCCCTGCAGCTTCATCCGGTGCGCCTCCGACAGCGGGCGGTCCGGTTCGGGTGCAAGCACCTCGACCATGCTCGACGCCAACGCAGCACCCTGCAGTGCCTTGCCGATCTTCTCGCCAAGCTCCGGCCGGGACGCCAACACCTTCCTGCACGCCGCCTCATCGAACACATCGCGGTCCTCGCGGCACAGGGCAGGGAACCCCATCTCGTCGAATGCCTTTTCCATGTAGGCACGCATCACGACCAGCTGGTTCTCGGAGAAGTCGCTGTCATCGTCGCCGTCACCTTGCTGCCGGGCCTGTGCATCCTCCCGATAGCGACCGGGCAGATCCCGGCACAGGGCCGGCATGCCGTCGCTGCAGCCTGCTTCCAGCGCTGCGGTGTCCTTGTCGTAGCGATCGGCCAGGCAGCGCAGCGGGTCGGCCAGGCAGCTGCCGTCGGGATGGGTCACCGGCGCGCTGCACTGGGCGGGTGTGCGCAGTGAGAAGCGGTTCCAGCCCAGTTCCAGCACGCGCCCACGCTGGCTCGCTTTCAATGGCTGGATGCTGCCCGATCCGAGATCGATCACCTGCGGCTGCCCAGCCTGCATCTGCACGAGAAACTCGCTGCGGTCGCCGTTGTAATGGATCTCGTAACCGCGGTCGGGGCCTTCCAGGACCAGCTCGGCGCTGTCGCTTTCGTTGAGGAAGCGACCGCACGTGAGCGGTTGCGAGAAGGCGGTGGGCGCCAGCGCGAGCAGCAGTGCCGCCGTTGCGGCGCGCAGTGGGAGGCGTGAAAGGCGGGGCAGCATGTTCGATCCTTGAAGCGACACACCCGGTCGCAGGCCATGATGGAGCGCGGTGGACGGCGCATGTCCTGCAAGGACGCCTGCGCCGTCTGTGAAGGGCTGCAGGATAGCGATGCGGCCGGCGCTGGCAACCGTGGCTGTCGCTTACGGCCGTTGGCGCCGCGCCGCCGTCGCAGGCGTCACTCGCCGCCTGCGGCCTCCTCGGCGATCGCACGCACCATCGCGCGCAGTGCCGGCCAATCACGGGTCGCGTCCACGTCGCAGGCGATGTGGGTAGCGCCGCCCTTGGCGCAGATGGCGGTCAACATGTTCGGTACCGCTTCGTCACCGGTATGTACATAGACCTCGGCCAGGCCCACGCAGCCATCGCGCACGCCGGCGGTGCACAGCGCGGCGTAGTAAGGCAGCGTACTTTTCCAGTCTTCGTCACGGGCACGCGCGCTGGCGGCCAACTTGCAGCCCAGCAGCTGACCGGCCTTGCAGCAGGCCTCCGGACCGCCCTCGCGGTCCAGCGTGGGGCAGTCCAGCGGCTGCGGAATCTCGGTGAAGCTCAGTGGTGCGCTGCAGCCACCGGCGGCACCGGGTTGACGCGTGTAATGCGCAAAACGGGTGTTGCCGTCCATGCCCACCAGGCTGCCGTCGCGCGTGGTCTGCAGCACGACATCGTCGCCGATGTCGCGGCGCAGGTGGATCCGCCCGTCCTGCACGCGGGCACGCAGGCGCGTGGCGTAGCCGCTCAGCTGGACCACGCCGGCATCGCCGAACTGCAGGTCCGAGGGGATGCCGTTCTCGGCCTCGTAGCTGCCACAGGGAAGGGTGGTGGTGGGCACCGGCGACAGCGCCGCCGCCGACAACCCGACCAGCGGGGCGACCAGTGTGCAGGCATAGGCGTCGGCGCGTGTGCTGCAGGCGTGCTGCAGGGCGTCGCGGGCCTCCAGCAACCGGCCGGCGTTCCACTGTGCCTCGGCGACGCTCTGGCAGAATTCCTCGCGCGGGTGCCGCTGGCACAGGCCCGCCAGTTCGATCAGCTGCCCGGGCGGCAGCACCGCCTGCGACGCGTGGCTCAGCCCCATGATCGCCATGCCCATGATTTCGCCTGCCATTGTTTCAAGCAGGCGCATGCAGACCGCCGGGTCGTGGCCCTTGGCGGTTTCATCGCACTGCGCCGGCATGGGGAACGGCGGCGGCTCTTCCGGGGCGGCTGCGTTGGCCTGCTCCTGGTAGACCTCGATCAAGCGCTTGCAGGCCACCGGCACGTCTTCGCTGCACCACTGGCGCAGCTGCACGGGCTCGGCCTTGAGGTAGTGCTCCAGGCAGCCCACCGGATCGGCGCGGCAGCTGCCTTCTTCGACCGCGTAGAACGGCTTGCAGGCCGCGGCCTTCTCGCGCACGAAATCGTGGTACCCGCCGGTCAGGGTGCGGTCACCCTCGCCGAAGGTCCAGTTCTCCATGCGCCCGGTGGCCAGGTTGACCATGCCCAGCACATCCTCGCTGCGTGCGATGCGCAGTTCCTCGGTGGGCGAGCGGGCCGACGTCAGGAAGCCGTGACCCTCGCTTTCCAGGGTCAGGATGGCGTTGCCGTCGTCCTGCTTGTAGGTGCCGCAGGCCATGGACTGCGCAGCGGCGGGAAGACTGGCGGCGGCCAGGACGAGAACGGCCAGGGCACGCCAGCCGATGGAGCGGCGGCGCGCGGAAACAACAGAAGTCACAACAGCATCCTTGGGTGGAAATCGGGGACGTCGGCACGGGCGCAGGCGCCGGCCGGGGCAGGGGTCAGCGCCGCATCCAGGCGCGCACGTCGGCACGCAGCAGGCGTGCCGCCAACCAGCCATGCAGGCCGGCAAAGGCCACGGCAGTGAGCACCAGCATGCCGCTCAGGACGATGCGCTGCAGCAGCAGGTCGTGGCGCAGCTGGCGCATGTCGGGGGTGTCACCGTGCCGCGTCAGATACTGCGAAAAGTGCGCGATGGCATCGTCCACCGCCCACGCGGCAGCGAAGTTCATCAGCGCGGTCACCACCAGCAAGACGATGAACAACCACAGTGCCCATTGTTCACGGCGCAGCATGCCCACGCACGCCACCACGCCCACCAGGCAGGTGAGCAGCATGGCGATGCAGATGCCCAGCGCGTGCGTGGTCAGCCACTGCAGTGGCGGTGACAGCCAGGCCACATCGCGGGTTTCCACCTGTTCCTGCAGGAAGGCGCCGATCGACAGCGGGCCGGCGACCAGCGCCGCAATGGCCCAGCCCACGGCGGAGGCCACGCACACCAGCAGCACCGACATGGCCATCGGCGACAGGAATTTCGGGGGCGCCAGCGGGTCTACGGGCGGCTGGGCACTAGGCAATTGCGGGGGCGATGACATCCGGTGTCCTGTTGGAGTCGGCCACGGGCATCAGCCCGCGGCCACCGCGCGTGCGGCCGCGGGCAGGATATGGTCTTCGCTCAAGGCTGCCAAGCGCCGCCCATGCGGCGCCTGCAGGGGAACCCAGGCCAACTCGGCGATTTCCGCCTGCGCCTGCGGTGTGCCGGTGACCTGCACCCGCCATGCCTGGGCCCGTACCCGGCGGCCGTGTTCGTGCACCGCCCAGGCCTCGAAACGGCCCAGTGCCTGGGCGCTGCCCAGATCCAGCTGCACGCCCAGTTCCTCGTGCAGTTCACGCGCCAACGCCTGCAGCGGCGCTTCGCCCGGGTCGGGTTTGCCCCCGGGCTGGATGAAGGTATCCGAGCCGTGCTTGCGCACCACCAGCACTTGGCCGGTGGCATCCAGGATGACCGCGGCGACGATCTCGATCGGCGCCGCGGGGTGGCTGGCCTGCGCCGCCACTTACTTCAAGGTGTCGTTGAACAGCTTGAGGATGCGCTTGTACTGGTCCAGCCACGAGTCCGGACGGACGTAGCCGTGGCGTTCCAGCGGGTACGGCGCGATGGACCAGTTGTCCTTGTGCAGCTCGATCAGCTTCTGGGTGAGGTTGACCGAGTCCTGGAAGAACACGTTGTCATCCATCATGCCGTGCGCGATCAGCAGGTGGTCCTGCAGGCCGTCGGCGTATTCGATCGGCGACGATTTACGGTACGCCTCCGGGTCGATGTCCGGGGTGTTGAGGATGTTGGCGGTGTAGCCGTGGTTGTACTGGTGCCAGTCGACCACCGGGCGCAGCGCGGCACCGGCCTTGAACGTGCCCGGCGAGCGGAACAGCGCCATGAAGGTCATGAAGCCGCCGTAGGAGCCGCCGTAGATGCCGGCGTGGTCGCGGTCGCCCTGCTTGGTGGCCACCAGCCAGTCCAGGCCGTCCTTGTAGTCTTCCAGCTCCGGGTGGCCCATGTTGCGGTAGATGGCGGTGCGCCAGTCGCGGCCGTAGCCTTCGCTGCCGCGGTAATCCATGTCCAACACGATGTAGCCCTGCTGCACCAGCAGGTTGTGGAACATCTGCTCGCGGAAGTAGGCCGGGTAGCGCTGGTGGACGTTCTGCAGGTAGCCGGCACCGTGCACGAACATGGCGATCGGGTACTGCTTGCCCGGTTCGGGGTTTTCCGGGCCGTAATACTTGGCCCAGACCACGCCGGCGCCATGCTTGGACGGCACCTGCACCAGCTTGGGCTGCACCCACTCGCGGGCCTTGTAGGCGGCGGTGCGGGTGTCGGTGAGCACCTTGGCCTGGCCGCCGCTGGTGGGCACCACGGCCAGCTGCGCCGGCAGGTAGGCGCCGGAGTAACGCACCAGCAGCTGCTGGCCGTCCGGGGACAGCGAGAAGTCTTCCACGCCGTTGAGCGCGGTCAGCTCACGCACCTGCCTGCTGGCGGTGTCGACCGCGCAGACTTCGTAGTCGCCCGGGCTCTGCTGGTTGCACAGGAAGTAGAAGCCGCGGCCGTCGGCGCTGGGCACCGGCATCGAGGTTTCCCACTTGCCACCGGTCAGTGCCTGCGGCTTGGCGGTGCCCTGCTGGGTATACAGGTGGGCGTAGCCCGATTCTTCAGACAGCAGCCACAGCGTGCGGTTGTCGTTGGACCAGCCAAAGTCGTTGAAGCCCCAGTTGATCCAGGCGCTGTCGGTCAGGCGGTGGCGGTTTTCCAGCGTGGCGCTGGTGGGGCTGACGCTGGCAATCCAGCGGTCCTTGTTGTCGTTGGCGCGCAGCATGATCGCGGCCTGCTGGCCGTCGGTGCTCCAGCGGATGCCGGGGTTGCCGGGGCCGGCCAGCACTTCCAGCGGGCGGTTGCCCTTGAGCGCGTCCTTGCCGGCGGCCTTGCGCAGTGCGGCCAGCGGGTCGGTGCCGATGCCGGGCAGGCGGTCCAGCGAGAGCGGCTTGACCGTGCCGGTGACCGCATCGACGAGCCACAGCGAATGCGGCTCGGGATCGTTGCGGCCCACGCGGGTGCGGGTGTCCTCGGTCTCTTCGTAGCCCGATTCGGTCACGTACTTGGGCATCTTGCCGCCGCGGCCTTCGTCGAAGCCCTTCGGCTTGGTCACCACGATGAGGCTGCGGATGTCGGGCGAGAGGGCGCTGCCGACGATCTCGACGTCGGCACCCAGGTAGACCGGGCCGGGCGCGCGGGTGGCGTCGGCGCGGCGCCAGCTGGCTTCCTGGGCCTTGAGCGCGTCGCGCTGGGCGCGATCATTGCGCAGGGTGGCCAGGGTGCGCAGCTGCTGGTCGCGCAGGACGTCGGCCTTGGGCGCATCGTCGGGGTTCTTTTCGGCCTTGAGGCTGGCCACCTGCTGGACGCCACCGGCGGCGGTCCAGTGGAACCAGTTCTGGCCGGTCTGCCAGATCACCCCGCCGTCGCGGGCGAAGTTGACCGCGCTGGACTTTTCGCTGCTGCGGGTGAGCTGGGTCAGCGCGCCGCTGCGCAGGTCGCGGAGGAACACATCGCCGTTGCGCACGAACACCGCGCGCTGGCGGGTGGTGTCGTACACGGGGCTGTCCACGTCCAGGCTGCTGCGCTGGTCATCGGCCACCTGGGTGGCCACGCCACCGCTGACCGGCTGGCGGAAGGTGTCGCGGACCGGGCTGCCCGTGCGCTTGAGCTGGTACTCCACCTGCTGGCTGTTCCAGGACCACCACGCGCTTTCGACCGGCGGGCCGATCCAGTCGGGGTCGGCCATGGCCTGCTCGATGGTGATCGGCGTGGGCGCCGCGTGGGCGGTCCCGCCGAGGGCGGCGAGCAGCAGCAGGGACAAGGGCAGCGTTCTGGGCATTGCGGGCAGCACCGTAGTAGAAAACCCGGCAAGCGTAGCAGCCGCTAGGGCCGCAGGAAGGGGCCACAGGTCATGGGCGTGGGCTTGTGAGCGCTGGTCGGTGGGTCGGGCGCTGGGCCCCGAGACCCTTTCCGGCGAATGTCCTCCGGCGTCGGCCTGCGGCCGCCCCCTCCCCCTTTATTTCGCCTCCAAGGGCATCGGGGCCC
>NZ_JBFTIS010000031.1:0-28007 GCF_056395005.1 Stenotrophomonas sp. 10N36
GGGACACATTCACCGCCTTGCATTACATGGACCGACAGCTCGGGCACTACCCTTGCTCGTCTGATTTCACGTATGCGTGGCTATATCCGATTGTCCTTCCGGTCAAAAAAAACACAAAAAAGAAGGAGCCCCACGAATGGGGCTCCTGTTGGACCTTTATCAACTCTTACAGCTAAGTGTTCGCTAGAACGGAATATCGTCGTCAGCGAAGTCGTCCATCGGCGGGGCCGGCTGCTGGGGCTGCTGCTGCGGGCGCTGCTGGCCGTAACCACCGCCCTGCCCGCCCTGGCGCTGACCACCGCCACCGCCGCCGCCACCGCCGTACTCCTGGCGCGGGGCCTGCTGACGCTGCGGACGCTCGCCGCCGCCGTA
Organism: Stenotrophomonas sp. 10N36; assembly: GCF_056395005.1. Taxonomy (NCBI): domain Bacteria; kingdom Pseudomonadati; phylum Pseudomonadota; class Gammaproteobacteria; order Lysobacterales; family Lysobacteraceae; genus Stenotrophomonas; species Stenotrophomonas sp. 10N36. The sequence continues at coordinate 373 of NZ_JBFTIS010000031.1, forward strand.
GTTGCCACCGGCACCGGCGCCTGCACCGCCACCACCGCCGCCTTCACCGCGGCCGCCCAGCATCTGCATTTCGTCGGCGATGATGTCGGTGGAGTACTTCTCCACGCCGTCCTGGCCGGTGTACTTGTCGTAACGCAGACTGCCTTCGACGTAGACCGAGCTGCCCTTGCGCAGGTATTCGCCGGCGATTTCACCGAGCTTGCCGAAGAACACCACGCGGTGCCATTCGGTACGCTCCTGCTGGTTGCCATCCTTGTCCTTGCGGACGCTGGTGGTGGCCAGGCTGATGCGGGTGATCGCCATGCCGCCTTGGGTGTACTTCACGTCCGGGTCGTTGCCGAGGTTGCCGACCAGGATGACTTTATTGATGCCGCGCGCCATAGGGTTGCTCTTCCGTTGTCCGAGGGCAGGCCGCAGTCATAACACAGCGCCGTGCGGGCTGCAGATACGCAGGGCCACCCACGGGAGAATGGGGTGGGGTCCAGAATGCCCCATCTTACCATCGCCGCCCCGCCCGCCCCCGTCAGGATTCCGGCCAGAACCCGTCGGATTCCCCCGCAGCCCATGGGCGGCAAGGCCCGCGACCGTTCAGCCGACCCGCCGGCCGCCCGGCCACGCCCGCGCGGCGCATGGCATCATGCAGGTCGTCGTTCCCGCCGTTCCCAGCAATGACCATCCGCGGCAAAGCCACCTCCCTGGACATCGCCCACCTGGCCGGGGTGTCGCAGCCGACCGTCTCGCGCGCCCTGCGCGGCAGCCCGATGGTCAATCCGGAAACCCGCGAGCGCATCCTGCGCATCGCCCGGGAGCTGAACTACAAGGTCGACAAGAACGCCTCCAGCCTGCGCCTGCGCAATGCCGGCACGCTGGCCCTGCTGTTCTTCGAAGACCCCACCAACGACGACTCGCTGATCAACCCGTTCTTCCACGCCATGCTGGGCTCGATCACCCGTGCCTGCGCGCTGCGCGGCTACGACCTGCTGGTGTCCTTCCAGCAGCTGTCCACCGACTGGCAGGCCGATTACGAAGACAGCAACAAGGCCGACGGCATCATCCTGCTCGGCTATGGCGACTACCACGAGTCGCGCGAGCGGCTGCAGCGGCTGGTTGAACAGGGCACCCACTTCGTGCGCTGGGGCGCGGCCCTGCCCGACCAGCCCGGGGTCTCGATCGGCAGCGACAACTTCCAGGGCGGTTTCGACATCACCGCCCACCTGCTCGACCAGGGCTGCCAGCGCATCGCCTTCATCGGCCACGCGTCCAGCCACTACCCCGAGTTCGAGGAGCGCTACCGCGGCCATGTGGCGGCGATGGCGGCACGCGGCATCGACGCCGAACCGGGCCTGCAGCACGACGCGATCACCACCGAGCAGGACGGGTTCGATGCCTGCCAGGCGTTGCTGGCACGCGGCGAGACGCTGGATGGCGTGTTCGCGGCCAGCGACCTGATCGCCATCGGCGCCATGCGGGCACTGCGCGAGCACGGGCTGCGCGTGCCGCAGGATGTGGCCCTGGCCGGCTTCGACGATATTCCGCTGGCCGCATCGGTGTCGCCGCCGCTCACCACCGTGCAGCAGGACACCAAACAGGCCGGGCAGCTGCTGGTGGAAAAGCTGCTGGCGCTGATCAGCGGCGCGCCGGTGGACGGGCAGACCATTCCGGTGAAGCAGGTGCTGCGCGAGTCGTCACGGCGGCGTTGAGCGCGGCCCCGTTTCGACCCGTGCCGCGCCGTAGGAAGCCGCCAACGGCCGCGCCAGGATGAAGTCCTGCATCAGCCGCAGGTAGCCGTCCGGCTGACGGGTGGAGACGCGCTCGCCGGTCGCATCGCGTTCGAAGTCGTACATGCCGTGGTCGGCATCGGGAAACACCGCCGTCTGGATCGGGCGGCCATCGCGCTGCAGGCGGGCCAGCCGCTGCAGGGTTTGCCCGGGCGGCGCGTCGCGATCCTGCCCGGCCAGCAGCCACAACTGCGGCACGTCCAGGTGTTCCAGCACCGGCAGCGGATCATAGTCGGCCGGCACGCCCTCGAGCAGGCGCGGGCCGTCGACGCGCACGGTCGCTTCCGGGGTCGCCAGCAGGTAGCCACTGATGTTGCCGCGCACAGACTTGAACCACGGCAGGTGGCCGTAGCGGGCTTTGACGGACGCCATCTGCGTGAACCCGTCGGTGAAGCCGCTGCCGACAATGGCCGCCGACGCATCGGCCACTTCCATCGCCTTGGCGGTGTCATCGGCGCCCACGCCTGCGCGTGCCATGTCATAGGCGATGGCTTCGCGATCCTCGTCCAGCGGCGATACCGCCAGCCCGAAACTGACGATGACGAAGTCGACCGGCTCGATGCGTGCGGCCAGCGGCGCCACCCACCCGCCCTGGCTGCCGCCCTGGTAGCCGAGCCGGCCGGCCCGCGCACCCGCCAGGCGGCGGGCCTGGCGCGCGGCGTGGATGGCGTCGTTGGCCAGGGTCAGGTAGTTCTGGGTGTAGCGCCCGCCCGAGTCACCGGTGCCGCGCTTGTCGTAGGCGAACACGCCGATGCCGGCGGCGGCGAATTCGCGCTGCAGTGAATAGGCCGGCAACGCGGCATCGTGCTCTGCGCCATGCACCAGCACCACGATCGGCACCTGGCCGTTGCCCGGCGGCAAGGTCAGCCGTCCGGCCAGCGTGACGCCGCCGGACACGAAGCGGGTGTCGGTCTGTATGAGTGCGATGCGCTCGCCGGGCTGGCCGTCGAAGCGGATGGTTGTGCTGCCGCACGCAGGCAACTGGACAGTATGACCATCGGCCCGGTCGGTCCAGCCCAGCGTACTGGCCCAGCGACGATGGCCGCGCGCCTGCAGCTGCCCGGTGCGTCCGTCCGGGAGCCGCCAGCGCAGTTGCTCGGCCGTTGCTCCCGGTCCGATATCCAGGCTGCCGCCATCGGCCATGCGGTAGCTGCCGACCGCGCACTGCGCGGCGGTGGCGACATCGGGCGCCGGCGCGGCGCTGGCCAGTGCGCTGCTGGCCAGCAGCGCCCACAACGCGCTCCCGCGCAGGACCGTGCGGGTCGGATGGAGGTGGATCGGCATGGCACGCTCCTGCAGTGGATGGCCCAGCCTGCCTGCCCGGCTGGCCAGGCGCCAGCGCGGTGCGATGAAACCGACCTGGTCGCGATGAAGCCCGTCGTGCCGGGAGCAGATGCCCGCCGCTCTCGACCGCACCCATGACTTACGGCGGATGTGGCCGGGCCGCTTTGCCGCGATAAGTCGTTCACCATTCAGGGGAAGGTGTCCGACGCATGCTGCAGATCCGCTCGCTGTCCAAGACCTACGCCAACGGCGTGCACGCACTCAACGGCGTCACCCTCGACATTCCGCGCGGCATGTTCGGGCTGCTCGGCCCCAACGGCGCGGGCAAGTCGTCGTTGATGCGCACGCTGTCCACGCTGCAGGAAGCCGACAGTGGCAGCGTGACCCTGGAGATTCCCGGCGAGCCGGCCATCGACGTGCTGCGCGACAAGGACGCGGTGCGCCGCCGGCTGGGCTACCTGCCGCAGGATTTCGGGGTGTACCCCAAGGTCAGCGCACTGGATCTGCTGGACCACTTCGCCGTGCTCAAGGGCATTACCCACAAGGCGCAGCGTCGCGAGGTGGTGGACGGGCTGCTGCAGCAGGTGAACCTGTGGGATGCCCGCAAGCGCAAGCTGGGCACGTATTCGGGCGGCATGCGCCAGCGCTTCGGCATTGCCCAGGCGTTGCTGGGCGACCCGCGGCTGGTGATCGTCGATGAGCCCACCGCCGGGCTGGACCCGGAAGAGCGCAACCGGTTCCTCAACCTGCTGGCCGCCATCGGCGAGAACGTGGCGGTGATCCTGTCCACCCATATCGTCGAAGACGTCACTGACCTGTGCCCGAGCATGGCCATCATGAACAAGGGCCAGGTACTGCTGACCGGCAAGCCGAGCGATGCCATCGACGCGTTGCAGCAGCAGGTCTGGCGCAAGCAGGTGGACAGCGCCGAACTGGCCACCTACGAAGCCAACCATGTGGTGCTCTCCACCCGCCTGGTGGGCGGCCGCCCGGTGATTCACGTGCACAGCGCCAGCGACCCCGGCGACGGGTTCCAGCCGGTGGCCCCGGACCTTGAGGATGTGTATTTCCAGCGACTGCGCCTGCAGTCGCGGGCCGCCTGACCGGAGCGCGCCCATGATCACTGCCTTCTTCCGCTTCGAGCTGCGCGAGCAGCTCCGTTCCCCGCTGCTGTGGCTGCTGTCGGTGCTGTTTGCCGCGCTGGCCTTCGCGGCGGCCTCCAGCGATGCCGTGCAGATCGGCGGGGGTGCCGGCAACGTGCACAGCAATGCCCCGATCGTGATTGCCCGCTTCATGGGCATCTTCACCATGATGGGCATGCTGGTGTCCGCCCTGCTGGTGAGCAATGCGCTGCTGCGCGACTTCGAACTGGGCACCGCCGAGCTGATCTTCGCCAGCCCGATCAAACGCCGTGACTACCTGGCCGGGCGCGTCCTGGCCGCGCTGTGCGCCGGTCTGCTGTTCTACCTGATCATCGCGCTGGGCCTGCTGCTGGCCCCGTTCATGCCGTGGGTGGACCCGGCACGGATAGGCCCCACCCCGCTGCGCGCCTATGCGTGGACGTTCGCGGTGATCGTGCTGCCCAACCTGGTGTTCACCACCGCGCTGCTGGCGATGCTGGCCGCGCTGACCCGCTCGATCCTGTGGGTGTACATCGGCCTGGTGGGCTACTTCGTGCTGTACGGGGTGAGCGCCTCGCTGCTGCGCGACATCGACAACACCTGGATCGCCACGCTGGCCGAACCGCTGGGCATGCGCGCGCTGGGCCGCACCGTGCGCTACTGGGCGACCGAGCAGAGCAACACCCAGCTGCCGCAGCTGGCCGGCTACGTGCTGGCCAACCGCGCGCTGTGGCTGGGCGTGGCGGTGGCGCTGTTCGCGGCGACGTTCGCGCTGTTCCGCACCGAGCGCAGCGGCAGTGGGCGCCGGCGCTGGGGCCGCAAGCCCGCCGCGCCGGTCGCCGCCGCCACCCGCCCCACGCAGCTCACCGTGCCGCGCATCCACCCGACCTTCGGCGCCGCTACCGGCTGGCGGCAGTACCTGCGCCAGGTCCGCTTCGACACCGCCGGCGTGCTGCGCAGCGTGCCGTTCCTGGTGCTGCTGGTGCTGGGCCTGGCCAACTTCATCCCGGGCGCGTTGTCGCAGGAGACGCTGTACGGCACGCCGATCTACCCGGTCACGGCGCAGATGCTCGGCGCGCTGCAGGGCGCCTACAGCTGGCTGCTGGTGATCATCGTGCTGTTCTACGCCGGCGAGCTGGTGTGGAAGGAACGCACCGCGCGGCTCAATGAAGTCAACGACGCCATGCCGGTGACCAACTGGGTGCCGCTGCTGGCCAAGTTCAGCGTGCTGGTGATGGTGATCGTGTGCTTCCAGGCGATCGGCGCGCTGGCCTCGATGGCGTTGCAGCTGGGCCAGGGCTACACCCAGCTTGAGCCGTTGGTGTACCTCGAAACGCTGGCGCTGGGTTCGGTGTTCTACGTGCTGATGGGCGGCATGGCGCTGGTGCTGCAGGTGCTGACCAACAACAAGTTCCTTGGCTATGCGCTGCTGATCGTGGTGATGATCGGCCAGGTGGCGCTGGGAATGCTGGACTACACCCAGAACCTCTACAACTTCGGCAACTGGCCCAACGCACCGTATTCGGATATGAACGGCTTCGGCCACTTCCTGACCGGGCAGCTGGCCTTCCAGGGCTACTGGGGCCTGTTGCTGGTGGCGCTGCTGTGCCTGGCGTCGGCGTTCTGGGTACGCGGGGTCGGCATGGGGCTGCGCCAACGCCTCGCCCTGGCCGGACGCCGCCTGCGCGGCCCCGCCGGCGTGGGCGCGGTGGCGGCCTTGCTGGCCTTCGTCGCGGTAGGCGGCTGGCTGTACTGGAACACCAACATCCGCAATCCGTTCCTCTCTCCGGACCAGCAACGCGACCTGCAGGTGCGCTACGAGCGCGAGCTGTCCAAGTACCGCCACCTGCCGCAGCCGCGGATCACCGCGGTGGACAACCGCGTGGACCTGCACCCGGAAACCCAGTCGGTCACCATTGATGCCGACTGGACCGTGCGCAACACCCACGCCGCGCCGATCACCGATATCCATATCGCAATGGGCGATGACCGCCAGCTGGTGGCGGTGGACCTGGGCGGGCAGACGCTGGCCTTCCACGACGTGGACCTGGGCTACCGCATCTACCGCCTGGCAACGCCGCTGCAGCCGGGCGAAGAGCGCCGCGTGCACTTCCGCGTGGACCAGCACCCGAACGGCATCACCGCCGGGCAGGCGCCAACCAACCTGGTGGCCAACGGCAGCTTCTTCAACAGCCGCATGCTGCCCTCGTTCGGCTACGACGCAGGCAACGAGCTGGAGGACCGCAACGAGCGCCGCAAGCGCGGGCTGGGTGAGCCAACCCGCATGCCCAAGCTGGAGGACGAGGCTGCGCGCGCCAACACCTACATTTCCGATGATGCCGACTGGCTCGACTTCCGCACCACCATCTGCACCGCGCCGGACCAGATCGCACTGGCACCCGGCTACCTGCAGGAGGAGAAGACGGTGGACGGGCGGCGCTGCTTCCGCTATGCCATGGACCGGCCGATGCTCAACTTCTACGCGTACCTGTCCGCGCGTTGGGAGGTCAAGCGCGGCATGTACAAGGACATCCCGATCGAGGTGTATTACGACCCGCGCCACGGCTACAACGTGGACCGGATGATCGAGGCGGTGCAGAAGTCGCTGGCGTACTACGAGGCCAACTTCACCCCGTACCAGCACCGCCAGGTGCGCATCATCGAGTTCCCCGGCTACCAAAGCTTCGCGCAGTCCTTCGCCAACACCATTCCCTACGCCGAGTCGATCGGCTTCATCGCCGACCTGCGCGACCCGGACAAGATCGACTACGTGTTCTACGTGACCGCGCACGAGATCGCGCACCAGTGGTGGGCGCACCAGGTGATCGGTGCCAACGTGCAGGGGGCCACGGTGCTGTCCGAGTCGCTGTCGCAGTACTCGGCGCTGATGGTGATGGAGAAGACGTACGGCCGCGCGCACATGCGCCAGTTCCTCAAGACCGAACTGGACCGCTACCTGGCCGGGCGTGGCGGCGAGCGCATCGAGGAGCTGCCGCTGGAGCGGGTGGAGAACCAGCAGTACATCCACTACGAGAAGGGTTCGCTGGTGTTCTACCGCCTGCGCGAGGAGATCGGCGAGGCCGCGCTCAACCGTGCACTCAAGCGCTTCCTGCAAGACAAGGGCTACCAGCAGCCGCCGTACACCACCTCACGCGAGCTGCTGGGCTACATCCGCGCCGAGACCCCGGCCGACCGCCAGCAGGTGGTCACCGACCTGTTCGAGAAGATCACCCTGTACGACAACCGCCTGCTGGACGCCAAGGCGCGCAAGCGTGCCGATGGCAAGTACGAGGTCACCCTGAAGCTGCACGCCGAAAAGCGCTACGCCGACGGCGGCGGCAAGGAGACGGCCGGCACCATGGACGACTGGATCGAGGTGGGCGTATTCGCCAACGCCCTCTCGGGCAAGGAGCGCGACCAGAAGGTGCTGTACCTGCAGCGCCACCACGTCACCGAGGCGACGCCGACGATCACCGTGGTGGTGGACGGCAAGCCGGACGAAGCCGGGTTTGATCCGTACAACAAGTTGATCGACCGGGTCAGCGATGACAACCGGCGCAAGGTGAGCCTGTAATCGGGCCTCAGATCATTGGATAGTCCTGCCTCGTACCCAGGCGCTGCCGCCAAGGCAGCGCTTGGCACTGCTGACGGTGCCGGGTCCCATGCAGATCGCGGGGGACCATGTACCAGACTTCGACACTGAAAGGGCCTGTCACGTACGCTGACAAGTCGCTGCGCAGCATGACAATCTTGTTCCCCCACAAATCCCTGCCAAAAACGTTCCTGCGCTGTATGTCAGCATAGGTGGAATCCTCGCAGCTCGACAACGACATCCACGCGCTGGCATAGCCAATACCCACGGCGGTGACGGCAACCGCGCTTGCGGCAATGGCCCACGTCTTCCATTTCATTCGAGCACGCTCCTTCGTTGATCGCTGGCTGCCAAGCTTAGAGCAACAGCCACGCCGACGGTGAAGCGTCCGGGCGCCATCCCCGTCCACCCATCCGGTCAAACCGTCTTGGACACCTGCGCCTCCGCCATCGACTGGCGGACTGCAGCACTGAATGCGTCCAGCAGGAACGGTTTGGCGATCATCGCCATGCCCGCCTCCAGGAACGATGCACGCTCCTGCGCCTTCTCGGCATAGCCGGTCATGAACAGCACCGGCAATGTCGGGCGCGACTGTCGCGCGATCTCGGCCAGCTGGCGGCCGTTGAGCCCGGGCAGCCCGACATCGGTAATGAGCAGGTCGATGCCACGCGATGATTGCAGGATCGGGATCGCGCCATTGGCATCGCCCACCACCTCCACCTGATAGCCGAGGTCCTCCAGCACCACGGTCACCAGCATGCGTACCTGTTCGTCGTCTTCGACCACCAGGATGGACTGGCCGGCGCCCAGCGAGACCTGGGCAGCACTGACGACCGTGTCCGGCTCCGCCGCAGGCTCGGCCAGCGGGATGTAAAGCGAAATGGTGGTGCCCTGGCCGGGCACGGAGTCGATGGCGATGTGGCCACCGGACTGCTGCATGAAGCCATACACCATCGACATGCCCAGGCCGGTGCCCTTGCCGATCGGCTTGGTGGTGAAGAACGGCTCGAAGGCACGCTCCACCACCTCCGGCGGCATGCCGGTGCCGGTGTCGGCGACACCGACGACCGCGTAAACACCGGCCGGTATCGTGGCCGACACGCCCTCGCCCACCCGCACCAGCGACGTGCTCAGTTCAAGCTGGCCGCCATTGGGCATCGCATCGCGTGCGTTGATCGCCAGGTTCAGCACCGCGCTTTCGAACTGGTTGGTGTCCAGCGCGGCATGCAGCGGATCGGCCGCCAGCCGGGTCTGGATGTGCACCGTTTCGCCCAGCGTGCTGCGCAGCAGGTGCTGCAGCGACCCCACCAGTTCATTGAGCTCCACCGGCTTGGAATCCAGCGACTGCCGGCGCGAGAACGCCAGCAGGCGCTGGGTGAGGCTGGCCGCACGCTGGCTGGACGCGGTGGCGGTGTCCAGGAAGCGCTCCAGGTCGTCGTAGCGGCCCTTTTCCAGCCGCAGCCGCACGATGTCCAGCGCCGAGAGGATGCCGGTAAGCATGTTGTTGAAGTCGTGCGCGATGCCGCCGGTAAGCTGGCCAATGGCCTCCATCTTCTGCGACTGGCGCAGCGCGGCTTCGCTGGCTTCGCGCGCGGCCATCTGCGCTTCCAGCTCACGCGTGCGCTGGGCAACCATCACCTCCAGCTGCTGGGCGTGCTGCCGGCTGACCTCCAGCGCCACCTTGGAGGCGGTGATGTCGGTGACGAACACATGGAAGCCGTCGGGGCTGCCGTCGGCGCCGAAGCGCGGCGAGTAGCGCACCTCCACATCACGGCGGCGGCCATCCCGGCGTGGCCAGCTGCTCTCGAACAGCGCTTCGCGCCCGGCCAGGGCGCGCGCCATCGCCGGCTTGCGCGATTCCCACGCCTCGGCGCCGATGACCGCACTGACGTGCTGGCCGATGACCTCGCCGATCGGCAGGCCGAACCACGCCTCATAGGCCTTGTTGGCGAACCGGTAGTGCAACGAGCGGTCGATGAAGGCGATCAGCACCGGCATGGCGTCGGCGATCAGGCGCAGCTCGGCTTCGCTGCGGACCAATGCCACGCGGCTGTCGGCCAGGGCCTGCATCTGATCGCGGACCACGTACTGCTTCTCGCGTGCACGCAGGGCGCCCTGCACCGCGCTGAGCAGCGAAATGCTGCCCAGCGGCCGGTCCAGCTCGATCACGTTGAGCGTGCGCGGCAGCAGGCCATCGGCAGGCGAACGGCGGTGCGCGCGCGGCGAGCGCAGCAGGATGAACGGCAGGTCCGACCAGGCCGGTTGCTGCGCCAGCGCCTCCACCAACGCGTCGATGCCGCTTGCCACCGCCTCTTCGGTGACCAGCACCGCCCCGGCGCGCGCGTCCAGCGCGTCGGCCAGTGCGGCCAGGGTCGGCGCTATCGCGGTGGCCAGCCCGGCACTGTGCAGCACTGCGGCGATACTCTCGGCATCGCGTCCAAACGGGGCAACGATATGGACAACGCCCGCCCCGCCGCTGTCATCCGGCATAGGGATGGCCCAGCAACGCGCCGTTGTCGCCGACGAACTCCGGGGTGCCGGTCAGGATGCCCTTGAACTCCTTCAGCGGGCTGCTCAGCGACACCCCGCGGCCGTCTATCTTGAGCTCGCGGATGGTGTCTTCATGGCCACCGCCCCGGTTCTTGATCACCGAGACTGCCTTGCGGATGCGACCCTGTGCTTCGAAGAAGCGGAACAGAATGACCGCATCGGCGATGTAGGACACGTTGATGTTGCCGGTGGACATGGTGCCGACCAGTCCGTGCTGCGGATTGATCAGGAACGTCACCACGCCCTTCTGGTTGAGGTAGGAGAGCATCTCGTGCAGCTGCAGCATCAGCTGCTTTTCCTGCGGCATCGCCGCGACATACCCGTTGAGGCTGTCGATCAGCAGCACGCTGCAGCCGCGTTCCTCGACCGCGCGCTGAATGTTCCAGGAGAATTCGCCCGGCGAGATCTCGGCCGGGTCCATCTGCATGATCTCCAGGCGACCGGCCTGCAGGTGCGCCTCAAGGTCCATGCCCAGCGCCTTGGCCCGGATCAGCAGCGTGCCCACGCGCTCATCGAACTCGAAGATGCAGCACTTCTCGCCCCGCTCGCAGGCGGCCCAGATGTACTGCAGCGCCACGTTGGTCTTGCCGCTGCCGGCCGGGCCGGTCAACAGCGTGCAGGTGCCGCGCAGCGGCCCCCCGCCGAGCAGGTGATCGATCGCGGGCACGCCGCTGCTGATCGTGGTCCCCACGAACTGTTCGTGGTGCTGGGACGCGATCAGGCGCGGAAACACTTCCAGCCCGCCTTCGCGGATGACCATGTCATGGTAGCCGGCGACGAAATCCACGCCGCGCAGTTTCTGCACCTGCAGCCGGCGACGTGCGGCGCCAAAGTCCAGGGTCAGCCGCTCCAGCGACAGCACGCCGTGGCACAGGCTGTGCAGCTGCCCATCGCGGTCTTCGCTGGTGGAGGTGAGGTCATCGACCAGGAATACGGTCGTACTCTTGGGCGCGAAGAACTGCTTCAGCGCCAGGATCTGGCGACGGTAGCGCAGCGAATCCTGCGCCAGCAGGCGCAGCTCGGACAGCGAGTCGAACACCACCCGGCTGGGGCGGATGCGGTCCACTTCCCCCAGGATCAGGTTGACCGTTTCATCCAGCTCGACCTCCCAGGCGTGCAGCACCGACTGCAGCCGACCGTTGCCCAGCGCGTCCTCGGCCGAACCCAGTTCGAACAGGTGCAGCCCTTCCAACGACCAGCCGTGTGCGCTGGCAACTTCGCGCAGCTCCTCGGCGGTCTCGGAGAGCGTGATGTACAGGCAGCGCTCGCCCTTCTTGAGCCCCTGCAGCAGGAACTGCAGCGACAGCGTGGTCTTGCCGGAGCCTGGAGGTCCTTCCAGCAGGTACAGCCGCCCTTGCGGGAAGCCGCCGCGGAGGATCTGATCCAGGCCCTGGATGCCGGTGGTGACGCGGGAAGTTTGTGTCTGCATAGGTTCGCCAATTTCGACGCGGCGAGTCTAGCAACGGCTTCTGTGTAGATATTGTGTGACCCGCATCTCTCGACGAGGACCGATTAAGTAATGTCGATGCCGCGTAAAAAGCAACCGTGCCCTACGCGTAGAGCCGGGCTCTGCCCGGCTGCCCCCACATAACGCCGGGCTCTGCCCAGCGGCCATCGATCACCCAAAATCCTTCAAAATCTCCCCGATCCCCGTCGCCGACAGTTCCAGCCCCAGCCGCGTCCCCGGGTTGACCACCACGCCGTACCCGCCGGGCACGCGCTTGAGCACCTCGATCATCTGCATCCGGATCGTGTGCGGCGCCTGCTGGCTGTGGAAGCCCACCCGCGCCATATCGGTGAACACGGCCACGTGCAGCACGCCCTGCTTGTCGAACAGCAACGGGTCGAACCCGCTGCCGTCGGGGGTGACCAGGCTGCCGGTGAGCAGCACCACCTCGGAGGCCACGAAGGCCTTCATGAACAACCCGATCGGCAACTGGCCGTCCATCGCGGACTGCAGCAGGGTTTCGATCGGCGTTTGCGGGGGCAGTTCGGTCATGACGCGGACAGGTTGGGCGTGGGGTCGCCATTGTACCTGCGGCCCCTGCCATACCGATCCACAACCGTCACTGGCGCGGGTGGCTACCGGTCAGGCCGAAAGCGCAGCCATCCGTATACGAGGAGCGCAGGCACAGGACCTATCGCGGCACCGCCTGCAAATAGCCACGCGCGACGGCCCTGCAGGCGGGAGCACCAGTACAGATGATAGGCCGCCCCCCAGCTACCCACCCAGGCAAGAAGCGGCGCCGGCGTGTCGCGCAAGTCGAAACCGAACGCCAGTACAAGATCCAGGATCAGCGACAACGCAACACCGGTCACCAACCACGTGGCTGCGAGCCCTTGGTGGTACGACTCGCTTCGCTTGAGTGGGTGCATTGGCTGGTCCTTTGCCGACATCGGTCACGGAGGCACGGCCTGGCCTCGACGTCGCCATTCTAGAGTGGCAGCACCCTCGCCGCGCGCCGATCCGACGAATGGGCCGATACCAGTCGGCGCACAGCTGTACCACTGAGGATCAGCGCTTCAATCGCTGATCCCGTGTGTGTTGGTCAACCATGGCTCTCTCCAAGGCGGCCTGCAGCACCGGCTGCTTCACCGGCGCATCCAGCAGATACACCTTGACCCCGTGCGCCGGCACCGTCGCCTTCAGGCTRCCGCCCACCTGCTGGCTGCCCCCGTCAAGCGCGTCGCGCCACTGGCCCGGCTGCAGGTAGCGGCGGACCTCCATGCTGCGCGCGGTGTCGCCCTTGTTGAGCAGCACCAGCGCGGTCTGGGTGGTGTCGCCGTGCTGGAGCACGCGGAAGAACACCGCTTCGTCGCCGTGCAGGCGCTCATTGACCTGCAGGCCGCGCTGCAGCGCCGGGGTCGCCTCGCGCAGGGTGGCGATGCGCTGCAGCGGCCCGAAGATCGGGCTCTGCGGCGCGGCGTCCACGCGCAGCTGGCCGAAGTAGGCGCGGTTGCCGGCGTGCTCGGCACGGCTGCGCATGAAGCCGGTTTCCGAGCCGTAGTACAGCACCGGAATGCCGCGCGCGGTGAACAGCCAGTTGTGCGCGTCGATGAAGCCGGCGTCGGTGGCGTCCAGGCGGGCCATGTCGTGGTTGTCGTAGAAGCTCATCAGCTCGTACGGGTTGGCGTACGGGCCGCCCACCAGGTGCAGCGGTTCGGCCAGCGTTTCAAAGCCCTTCTGCTCCTTGCCGAATACCGACGACAGCGCGCCGCGTAAGGGGAAATCCAGCACGCTGACGTTGGCGTTGGCCGGCCAGGTGTGTTCGGCGATCTTGCGGGCGTCGTAATCAAACGCCTCCCCGAACATGAACATGCCCGGGTGCGCGGCGCGGATGCGGCCCACGAATTCGTGCCACCACGGGTGCGGCAGCCAGCCGATGGTGTCGATGCGCAGCGCATCCACGCCCTGCGCGGTCCACTGCAGGTAGGCACCCACCAGGTAGTCCATCACCGCTGGGTTGTGTTCGTTGAAGTCGGACAGCTCGGCCAGGTTGCCGTCGAAGATCGAGCCGTTCTTGCCGTCGACCGGACCGGTGTTGTTGTAGAACGCATGCAGCCGGTTGTGCTGCGGGTCCAGCTGCTGCGGCGGCAGGTTCTGGTGGTCGGCTACCAGGGTGCCGTCCTTGTCGAAGATCTGGCCGAACTGCGGCTGGCGCGTAGGCATGGTCCAGGCCGGCGAACCGTGGTTGCCCACGATGTCCAGCACCACCTTCAGTTTGGCCGCGTGCAGGCCGCGGGTGAGCCCGGCAAAGTCCAGATCGGCGCTGGGCAGGTGCTCGTCCAGCGTGTAGAAATTGACGCCCCAGTAGCCGTGGTAGCCGGTCTTGCCGCGGTCGGTCAGAGTGCTGGTGCAGCTGATCGGCTTGCTGCCGGTGAACGCCTCGTCGGGGTTGTCCACGATCGGCGTGATCCACACCGCACCGAACCCAAGGCGGCGGATGTAGTCGGCATTGTCCAGCACGCCCTTGAAGTCGCCGCCCAGGTAGCCGATGTTGCCGTCCACCTTGTCCGGGCACGGCACCGGGATGTCGAAGGTGCGGTGTTTGCCGCCCTGGTCGCGGTGGTCGTTGGACGGGTCACCGTTGACGAAGCGGTCGGTGACCACGAAGTACACCGCATCGCTGGCAAACGGCTCGGTGGTACCGATGTAGTCCGGGCGCGGCGCAGCCACGGCCTGGCCGGCGGACAGAACAAGCAGGACAGCAACAGACAACGCAGCACGCATCACACCACCTCCGGACGGGACGGAACCCGCAGCACGCACAGACCAGCCACCAGCAGGCTGCAGCCGCCCAGCACCAGCACATGCATGGGCTGGCCACCCAGCCAGGCACGCAGGGCGAAGCCGAGCGCGCTGGCGGCCACCAGCTGCGGGATCACGATGAAGAAATTGAAGATGCCCATGTACACACCCATCTTCGCCGCCGGCACACTGTCGGACAGCAGTGCGTACGGCAGCGACAGGATCGAGGCCCAGGCAACGCCCACGCCCACCATCGACAGCAGCAGCCAGCGCGGATCGTCGATGAACATCATCGAGATCAGCCCCGCGCCGCCCAGCCACAGGTTGAGCAGATGGCTCCAGCGCAGCCCGAGCGCGCGCACCATCGGCGGAATCAACAGCGCCGCCAGCGCGGCGAAGCCGTTGTAGGCCCCGAACAGCACGCCGACCCAGTTGGCGCCTTCGTTATAGGCGGCCGACTCGGTCTCGGTCGCACCGAAGTGGACGCCGGCCACGGCGCGCGTGGTGAAGATCCACATCGCAAACAGCGCGAACCATGAGAAGAACTGCACCCATGCCAGCCGCCGCATGGTGGTCGGCATGGTGCGCAGGTCGCCCACGATCTGCGCCAGCATGTGGGTGCCGGGCAATACCCGCGCCAGGCCCAGCAGCACGCCGTACGCGGCACACAGACCGGCCAGCACGTACAGCATCTTGTCGCCCCGGTACCAGGCGATGAGCCCGGCCAGTACCACGCCCCCCCCCAGCCACAGCGCCGCCTGGTACCACGGTGCCGGCCCGCGCAAGGCGGTACCGGCCTGGTGCGCGGGCGGCTCGGCATCGGCGAACCCGGCCAGCTCGGCCGGCGAATACTCGCGCGTGCTGAATACCGTCCAGCAGATGGCCGCCAGCAGCACCACCGCGCCAACGTAGAACGCATAGCGCACGGTGTCGGGCACCTGCCCTGCCCCGGCGGTGTTGGCCACGCCGAAGTGGGCCAGCAGGAAGGGCAGGAAGCTGGCCACGATTGCGCCGATGCCGATGAAGAAGCTCTGCATCGCGTAGCCGGTTGGCCGCTGCCGCGGCGCCAGCTGGTCGCCGACGAAGGCACGGAACGGCTCCATCGACACGTTGATCGACGCGTCCAGTACCCACAGCGTGCCGGCGGCGATCCACAGCGTGGGCGAGTTGGGCATCACCAGCAGGGCCAGCGTGGTCAGCACCGCGCCAATCATGAAGTAAGGGCGACGCCGGCCCCAGCGGGTCCAGGTGCGGTCGGACCAGTAGCCGATCACCGGCTGCACCAGCAGCCCGGTCAACGGCGCGGCGATCCACAGCCCGGGCACGGCATCCATCGGCGCGCCGAGCGTCTCGAAAATGCGGCTGGCATTGGCGTTCTGCAGCGCGAACCCGAACTGGATGCCCATGAAGCCGAAGCACATGTTCCAGATCTGCCAGAACGACAGCGTGGGCTTGTCGGGGCGGCTCATCGTGCGTCCCCGTCGGTGGCGGCAATCGGTGCGATCAGCAGCGCGCTGACTGTGGCGTGGTTGAGCACTCCATCGCGCCCGCCCTTGCCGCCGTTGTAGGTGGCAAAGTGCGCCAGTGCGCTCATGTTGAAGCCGTCTTCCAGCGCGAAGCGGCAGCGCCCGCCGGGCAGGTCGAATTCGGCGGCGGTGGAGTCCTGCGGACCCACGCTGTGCGGCATCACCACGCTGGCACGCTGCGCCGGCTGGCCCGGGCACTGCACCACCAGCTGCTTCACCGCAGCGGTCACGCCGGTATTGATCGGGCCATTGGGGTTGTCGTAGCGCAGGCGCACGCGCACCCGGGTGGCCTTGGTGGCGGTCCAGTTCCAGGTGCTGGACCCGCGCAGACGCTGCTGCGGTCCGATGCAGGTCGTCGGGCTGTGCAGCGATTCAAGCGCACCCTCGCGGCGGGTGAAGCTCAGACAGTGCTGGTCGCCGTCGTCGATGAGCAGCAGCGGCGAGGCGGCGGTGACGGGGCGACCATCCCGCCACAGCACGTGGTTGGCCGGGATCGGGATCGACCATCCCGTGCCGTGCGCGGTGGGTGTCGGCGCGGCGGGCGTGGCGGGGGCGTAGGCGGTTGCAGATGCAGGCGCAGCCGGGCGTGGCTCGGCGCTGCCTGCGGCGGCCTGGGCCACCAGATGCACGGTGACCGTGTTGCCCCGGCGCACGATCTTCTTCGCCACCAGCAGGTCGCCGTCCAGCGTGCGCGGGCGCGTGAGGATGTAGCGGCGCTGGCCGTCGTCCAGTTCGATGCTGCGGCGCGTGCCGAACAACTGCGGCACCAGCGCGGTCGGCAGTTTGGGCGCCACCGTGCCGTCGGCTTCCACGCCGAACACGCCTTCGAGCACCATCGACAGGTAACCGGCCACCGACCACAGCTGGCGCGGCGAATTGACCACCGGGCCGCTCAATGCGCCCTCGTCGACATGCACGGCCAAGCTGCGCATCTCGTAGTTTTCCATGTTGGAACCGGCCAGCGCGCTGCCACGCATCAGCGATGCGATCTCCAGCTGGATGCGTGCGGCATCGTCCAGCCGGCGCGCGGCGCGCAGCGAATACGCGCTGACGAACGGCCAGACCGCGCGGTTGTGGTAGATCGGCTGCTGCGCTTCCTGCGGCCATACCACCGGGCTGCCGCCTTCCACCGCCGGGTAAGCGGCCAGCGCGCGGCGCGCACGGTCGGCGGGAAACACGTCGGCCAGCACGCCGAGCGAGAGCGCCAGCAGGTCGTACTTGGCATAGGGCACCGGGTGCGCCGCCTCGCCGATGTAACTCATGTACATGCCGGCATCGTCGCGCCAGAAGCGCGCGTCGATCTGCGTGGCCAGCGCATCCGCCCAGCCGGCGTACTGGCTGGCGCGGGCGTCGCCGCGGGCGCGCGCCAGCTGCTCGGCCAGGCGCAGCGCCTGGTAGTGCAGGACGTTGGTGGACAACGCGAAGGAGTCGCCGATGAAGCGCACGTCCTGGCGGGTCCAGTCCGGGTAAGTCTGTTCGCGCCAGTCGAGGAACGAGGTCTCGCCGCGGTACAGGCCGATGCGCGCATCGAACACCGACGCGCGGTCCTGCGCCAGGGTGGCCTGCAGCGCCTGCCAGGTCTGCTCGGCGAAGGCCGGGTCATCCTGCAGGTGGCGCGCGGCCAGGAACCACACCACCCGATCACTGCTGATCGGCCAGCTGCCGCCCGAACCGGTGTCCTGGGCCACGAACAGCCCCGGGGTGCGCCCGTCGCGCGCAGGCGACAGCTTGAACTGCAGCGACTGCCGGGCACGTTGCGGGTCCAGCCGGGCCAGCGCCAGGTCCGCTGCGAAGCTGACATCGCGGGTCCACACGTAGGGCCAGCGCTCGCCGGTCTGGAAGCAGTCGCACGGCACCGGGTTGCCCTGGTTGAAGGCCGGGTCGCGGATCGCATCCACGCGGTCGGCGTCCATCTCCTGCTGGGCCAGCGCGAACAGGGCGTCGAACAGCACACTGTCGGTGCGGCTGCGCATCGGCTGGGCGGCAATGGCCACCGTCTGGCCGGCGGACTGCAGGCGGAAGCCGCCATCGGCGGCCGTGTCGGCGCGCGCGGTGCGGCCGTCGAAGGTCAGGTCCGCCGCGGTTGCGGTCGAACCCAGCGCCAGCCCAAGGGCAGCGGTCAGGCAGATCATCTTCAGCATCGAAGCGGCTACCCGGCTTGCGCCCGGCGCCTCCCTCCCTCTTTGCACGCGTTGTGGTTACGCAACGCACGGTGCCGGCCAAGGTCGGTACCTCCCGGTCTGTGCACCGGTATGGCGTTGCGCTCGCGGCCCCCTCCCAGGGTGCCTGGCCCCATGGTAGACGGCAGGCTCCGGTGCGCGCCGCCTTGCATACGTATTCATGGCGCAGCGGCGGGACGACCGGGACGGCGTGGCTATAGTCCGAGCCAGACAACGGCCGCCTTGGGAGGGGAAAATGCCGACAAAACAGCCGCATTCACCGCGTGGATCACGCACCACCACCGGCCTGCCCTGGCTGGCTGCCGCCGTGCTCCTGCTGGCCTTCGGCGCTGCCGCCGAACCGGTCACGGTGGCCAGCGTGGCGTCGCCGGGCAAAGTGCTGCGGGTGTCGGTGCAGCTGGATGGCGGCACCCCCAGCTACCAGGTGGAACGCTTGGGTGGCACGGTGGTGGCGCCGTCGCGGTTGGGCTTCCAGCTGCGCGATGGCCGGCTCGACCGCGACCTGGAGATGCTCGGCCAGCACACGCGTGCGTTCGACGAGACCTGGGAACAGCCCTGGGGCGAGCGCCGCCGGGTGCGCAACCACTACAACGAAGTGGTGGTGCAGCTGGGCGAGCGCAGTGGGGCAAAGCGCCGCTTCGAGGTGGTGTTCCGCGCCTTCGATGACGGCGTGGGCTTCCGCTACCGCTTCCCCGAGCAGCCCGGCCTGCGCGAGGCGATCATCGACGACGAACTGACCGAATTTGCGATCGCCCCGACCGCCACCGCCTGGTGGATTCCGGCGGGAGAGCCGATCCACTACGAATACCTGTACCAGCGCACGCCGCTGGACCAGGTGCCGTTGGTGCATACCCCGATCACCCTGCGCAGCAAGGACGGCCTGCACATCGCCATCCATGAAGCCGCCCTGGTCGACTACGCAGGCATGTGGCTGCGCCGCACCGACGGCCAGCGCCTGCGCGCGCAGCTGTCGCCGTCGGCCGAAGGCTGGAAGGTACGCCGCAGCCTGCCCTTCGATACCCCGTGGCGCACCCTGCAGATCAGCGACCGCGCCGGTGGGCTGGTCGAATCGGACCTGATCCTCAACCTCAACGAACCCAACGCGCTGGGCGATGTGAGCTGGGTGAAGCCGTCCAAGTACCTGGGCGTGTGGTGGTCGATGCACCTGGACCACGAAAGCTGGGCCACCGGGCCCAAACATGCGGCGACCACCGCCAAGACGAAGAAGGTGATCGACTTCGCCGCCGCACATGGCTTCCGTGGTGTGCTGGTGGAAGGCTGGAACCCGGGCTGGGACGGCAACTGGGTCGGCAACGGCTACGACTTCGACTTCACCCGGCCCACCGCCGACTTCGATATCGAAGCGCTGTCGGCCTACGGCGCGAAGAAGGGCGTGCACCTCATCGGCCACCATGAAACCGGCTGCGCCATCGAGCACTACGAAGACCAGTTGGGCGCCGCGCTGGACCTGTACGCGCGGCTGGGCGTGGATGCGTTCAAGAGCGGCTATGTCTGCGACGACGGCCAGGTGGACCGGCGCAACCCGGCCGGCGGCCCGCTGTGGCGCGAGTGGCACGACGGCCAGTTCATGGCCCGCCACCACCTGAAGGTGGTGCAGGAAGCGGCCAAACGCCACATCGCGGTGAACCCGCACGAGCCGATCAAGGACACCGGGCTGCGCCGCACCTACCCCAACTGGATCTCGCGCGAAGGTGCGCGCGGCATGGAATACAACGCCTGGGGCCAGCCCCCGAACCCGCCCGAGCACGAGGTCAACCTGGTGTTCACGCGCATGTTGTCCGGGCCGATGGATTACACGCCGGGCATCCTGAGCCTGAAGGGCCGCGGTGGGCAGGCCATTCCCAGCACGCTGGCGCGGCAGCTGGCGCTGTACGTGGCGATCTACAGCCCGATCCAGATGGCCGCCGACCTGCCCGAACACTACCTGCAGCACCGCCAGGCGTTCCGCTTCATCGAGGACGTGGCGGTGGATTGGGAGGACAGCCGCGTGCTCAATGGCGAGGTGGGCGACTACGTGACGATCGTGCGCAAGGACCGCAATAGCCGCGACTGGTTCCTGGGCAGCATCACCGACGAACACGGCCGCGTGCTGCCGGTAGCGCTGGGCTTCCTGGACCCGGGCGTGCGCTACCGCGCCGAGATCTACCGGGACGGCGACGGCGCGGACTTCCGCAGCAATCCGTTCGCGTTCGTGCGCGAAACCCGCGAGGTCACCAGCGCCGACGCGCTGGTGCTGACGTTGGCGCCCGGCGGCGGCCAGGCGATCCGTTTCACCCCTCTGTAGGTCGTTACGCCAGCCCCAGGTAGCGCCCGACCGTTGGTCGGGCGACGCACACGCCGCCGGCCCATCCGTGCGTGGATACGGCGTGCCGACCAACGGTCGGCACCTACCGGGCGCGTGTGCGTCGGTGCGGGCGCCATGACGCAGCTGTAACCGCTTACAGCCGCTGAAATGCCATTGAATACGTATGCAGGGTGGTTCCCGCAGCCGACCCGCTGCCTACCATAGCCACGCAGTCAACGGCCACCGTGCCGTGACGCTCCCGGTTCTCCGGGCAACCAAAAAATCGATTGGCAACATTGCCTGGGAGGGGAAAATGTTGAACCGCAAGCGCAGCGCGCTGAGTATCGCGCTGGCCGTCGCCCTGACGCCGTTGATGGCGTCGGCGCAGACCGCCGAACCCACTACCGCCACCCCGCCGAGCGGGACCGCGGCCACCAACCTGGACACCGTGCAGGTCACCGGCATCCGCCGCGGCATCGAGAACGCCATTGCGATCAAGCAGGACGCCACCTCGGTGGTCGAGGCGATCTCGGCCGAAGACATCGGCAAGCTGCCCGACGTAAGCATCGGCGAATCCATCTCGCGCCTGCCCGGCCTGGCTGCCCAGCGCGTGGCCGGCCGTGCCCAGGTGATCAGCGTGCGCGGCCTGTCGCCGGACTTCGCCACCACCCTGCTCAACGGGCGTGAAGTGGTCAGCACCGGCGACAACCGCAGCGTCGAATTCGACCAGTACCCCTCGGAACTGGTCAACGGCGTGGTGGTCTACAAGACCCCCGATGCGGCGCTGGTCGGCCAGGGCCTGTCGGGCACCATCGACATGCAGACCGCGCGCCCGCTCAGCTTCGCCGAGCGCGTGATCGCCGTCAGCGGCCGCTACCAGAAGAGTTCGCTGGGCAAGGCGGCCAACGTCGACCCCTACGGCAACCGCTTCAGCGCCAGCTACATCGACCAGTTCATGGACAACACCTGGGGTGTTGCGATCGGCTACGCGCACAGCGACATGCCGATCCAGGAAAACCAGGTGGGCCTGTACGAGCCGTGGACCACTGAAAATACCGACAACGGCAACCGCCCCGGGCTTGCCCCGGGCACAGTGTTCTCCGACGGCATCAAGGCCCTGCGCCGCACCGGCAACACCAAGCGCGACGGCGTGATGGCCACCGTGCAGTTCCGCCCGTCCAACGTGTGGACCAGCACCCTGGATGCGTTCCACACCGAAGCCGAGCAGATCGACACCGCCAACCAGTTCGAGCTCAATCTCAGCAACTACAACGGCAACTACACCCCGGGCCTGCTGATCAGCACCCCGCAGGTCAATGCCGATGGCACCTTCACCGGTGGCGTGGCCAGCGGCGTGTATCCGCTGGTGCGCGGCATGTACAACAAGCGCAAGGACAAGATCGACGCGTTTGGCTGGAACAACGAGTTCAACTTCGAATCGGTCAAGGTGGTGGCGGACGTCAACTACTCCAAGGCCACCCGCGACGAACTGAACCTGGAAAACAACCTGCAGCTCACGCCGATGCCGCAGCTGGATACGGTGGGCGTGGTGGTGAACCCGAACGGGTTCTCGCAGATCCGCCCGGGCCTGGACTATTCCAACCCCGATGCGCTGTTCCTGACCAACACCATCTACGGCTCCGGCTACGGCAAGGTGCCGCAGGTGGAAGACCGCCTGAAGGCCGCGCGCCTGCAGGCCACCTTCGCGCTGCCCGAGGCGATGAAGTGGTTTGCCGACGTGGACGTGGGCGTCAACTACGCCGACCGCCGCAAGGACAAGACCCAGGCCGAAGGCAACATCCTGCTTGGCGACCAAGGCGATGCCAACATCGCCGGCGACCTGCAGTACCGTCCGGTCAACCTGGGCTTTGCCGGGCTGGGCACCATTCCGGCCTGGAACGTGCCGGGCGCGGTGGACCGCTACATGGTGTTCAACCCGGTCACCAACCTGGACTACCTGATTCCCAAGGCGTGGACGGTGCAGGAGAAGACGAGCACGGCCTGGGTGCGCGCCAACATCAATACCGACATCGGCGCGGTGGGTGTGCGCGGCAACATCGGCGTGCAGATGGTGCGCACCGACCAGAGTTCGCAGTCCAACTATTTCGACCGGTCGCGCCCCGCGGGCCAGGAAGTGCTGCCGATCGATGCGGGCAAGACCTACACCGACTGGCTGCCGAGCTTGAACTTGGTGTTCATGTTCCCGCACCAGCAGACGCTGCGCTTCGCCGCGGCCAAGCAGGTGGCACGTCCGCGCGTGGACCAGATGCGCGCCGGCCTGGAGTTCGGCGTGGATACGGCCACCGGCAAGCCGGGCGGCAGCGGCGGCAATCCGCTGCTGGATCCGTGGCGCGCCAATGCGTTGGATCTGTCGTATGAAAAGTACTTCGGGGAGAAGGCCTATGTCGCGGCGGCGATTTTCTACAAGGATCTGAAGTCGTACGTGTACACGCAGTCGCGCGATGACTACGATTTCAGCGACCTGCTGGCCAGCTACGTGATTCCGCCGGGCATGACCGCGCCGCTGCTGACCACGGGCACCTTCTCCTCGCCGGAGAACGGCAAGGGCGGCAAGCTGAAGGGTCTGGAGCTGACGGCGTCGTTCCCGCTGGACATGTTCACCGACAGCCTGCGCGGGTTCGGCGTGCAGGCCAGCGCGACGTTCAATGACAGCAACATCGAGATCCTGGACCCGGAAAGTGCGTCCAGCGTGGGCAGCGATCCGATCAGTCTGCCGGGTCTGTCCAAGCGGGTGTACAACTTCACTGCGTACTACGAGCGCAGTGGGTTCGAGGCCCGCGTGAGCCAGCGTCGGCGGTCGGACTTCATTGGCGAGATCGGCAACTTCAACGGCAACCGCACGCTGCGCTACGTGGTGGGCGAGAACGTGACCGACGCGCAGATCAGCTACACCTTCGCCGACGACAGCAGTCTGCACGGGCTGACGTTGCTGCTGCAGGGAAGCAACCTGACCAACGAGCCGTACCGCACCTATGCCGGCACCAAGGACCGCCCGCTGGAATACATCGAGTGGGGCCGCACCTACATGCTGGGCGTGAACTACAAGTTCTGATCCTGCGGTAGCCGCACCAACAAAAACCCCGCTGCTTCGGTAGCGGGGTTTTTTGTTGTGCCATGAACGGTGGCGGCGGTCGGCGGGTCGGGCGTTGGGCCCCGATACCCTTTCCGGCGAATGTCCTCCGGCGTCGGCCTACGGCCGCCCCCTCCCCCTTTATTTCGCCTCCAAGGGCATCGGGACCCAACGCCCGACCCACCGACCAGCGCCAGAAAAGTCGCGCTTCCTGCTGCGCACCGCACGCCGAGCTCCGTGGCCGCCGGCAGGCCCCTGGGCAAAATAAAGGAGGAGGCCGCCACGCGGCCGGGGGACATTTGCGCCAGGGGCCTGCCGGCGGCTACGGAGCCCTTCGGATCGCGGCACGCCCGAGCGAAGACACCACCAGATCCACATTGCCCTTGGACCGGGGAGAAGACAAAAAAAGGGCGAGGCCATCAAGCCCCGCCCTCTCAATACCACCGGAAATCGAATCAGCCCAGGCGCGCGCAGTACATCGACTGCGCCGTCAGTACCAGCGTGCCGTTGTCGGCCTGGCCCACGTCCGGGCCCGGTACGTGCATCGGCTGCCAGCTGCCGGCGGGCAGCGCCACGTGCGCGGTGTCGGCCGCCAGGTTGAAGGCCAGCAGCAGCGTCTCCCCCGCATGCCGGCGCTCGAACATCAGCACCGGCTCGGCCGTCTGCAGGAAGACGATGTCGCCCACCAGCAGCGTCGGCATCGTCCTGCGCCATGCCAGGAACTGGCGGAACGCGTTCAACACCGAGTGCGGGTCGTGCTCCTGCACCGCCACCGCTGCGGCGCGGTGCTCGGCCGGAATCGGCAGCCACGGCTCACCGCTGGTGAACCCCGCCAACGGCGCATCGATCCACGGCATCGGCGTGCGGCAGCCGTCGCGGCCCTTGAAGTTCGGCCAGAAGGTGATGCCATACGGATCCTGCAGCGCCTCGAACGGCACGTCCGCCTCGCCCAGGCCCAGCTCCTCGCCCTGGTACAGGCAGATCGAGCCACGCAGCGAGCACAGCAGCGCCACCAGCATCCGCGCCAGCCGCGGCTGGGCCGGATGGCCGCCCCAGCGAGTCACCGCACGCTCGACGTCATGGTTGGAGATCGCCCAGCACGGCCAGCCTTCGGTCATCGTCGCTTCCAGCCGCGACACGGTGTCGCGGATGTAGCCGGCGCTGAAATCCTTCACCAGCAGCTCGAAGCTGTAGCCCATGTGCAGGCGGCCCGGCGCGGTGTACTCGGCGGTGGTGGCCAGCGAGTCCTCGGCGGAGATCTCGCCCAGGCTCACGGTGCCCGGGTATTCGTCCAGCAACCCACGCAGGCGCTCGATGAAGCCGATGTTCTCCGGCTGGGTGTTGTTGTAGTAGTGGTACTGGTAGGCGTACGGATTGTCCGCGCTGAAGCCACGGCCGACGCGCTTTTCCAGCGGCTTGGCCGGGTTGTCGCGCAACTGCGCGTCGTGGAAGCAGAAGTTGATCGAGTCCAGGCGGAACCCGTCCACGCCCCGGTCCAGCCAGAAGCGTACGTAGTCCAGCGTGGCCTGCTGCACCGCCGGGTTGTGGAAATCCAGGTCCGGCTGGTCGGCCAGGAAGTTGTGCAGGAAGTACTGCTCCCGGCGCGGCTCCCATTGCCAGGCCACCCCGCCGAAGATCGACATCCAGTTGTTGGGCGGCGTGCCGTCCTCGCGCGGGTCGGCCCACACGTACCAGTCCGCCTTCGGATTGGTGCGGTCCTGGCGGCTCTCGCGGAACCAGGCGTGGTCGATCGAGGTATGGCTGAACACCTGGTCGATCATCACCTTCAGGCCCAGCGCATGCGCCTTGGCCAGCAGCCGGTCGAAATCGGCCAGCGTGCCAAACAGCGGGTCCACGTCGCGATGGTCGGCGATGTCGTAGCCGAAATCGGCCATCGGCGAGGTGAAGAACGGCGACACCCAGATGGCGTCCACGCCCAGCGCGGCCACGTACTCCAGCCGGTCGATGATGCCGGGCAGGTCACCGACCCCGTCGCCGTTGGCGTCGAGGAAACTGCGCGGGTAGATCTGGTAGATGACGGCACCGCGCCACCATGGAGTCTGCGACATCGAGGGCCCCCCTCCGGGCTTCCATGCACCCGCCGAACGGGGTGCCAAAACGAACCCGACAAGCTTAGCCCTGCACCTTCTGCGATGGCGCTGCATGCATACGTATTCACGTCATACGCCGCACTGGCGCGGTCCGGGCCGGCCTGCGGGACCACCGGTCGACGGGGTCACGGTCGGGCGCCGCCCACCCCTCCGGCGGGCCGGATGACCCCCCGCCCGCCGGGCAGCGGGCCGCGACCGGCCTTCGCGGGCGAAACACGACGGCACCGCCTATAATTAAGGTCAAGCCTGAAAGTCAGACCGCATGACCATCACCGAAGACACCCGCCCCGCGCTGGCCCTGCCCCAGATCCAGACGCTCGCCGCGACCGACATGGCCGCCGTCGATGCGCTGATTCGCCGCCGACTGTCCTCGGATGTCGTGCTGATCAACCAGATCGCCGACCACATCATCTCCGCCGGCGGCAAGCGCCTGCGGCCGATGCTGGTCATGCTGGCCGGCCACGCGGTGGGCCAGGCCGGCCCCGAACACCACCAGCTGGCGGCGATCATCGAGTTCATCCACACCTCGACCCTGCTGCACGACGACGTGGTGGACGAATCCAACCTGCGCCGCGGCCGCAGTACCGCCAATGCCCTGTGGGGCAACGCGCCGAGCGTGCTGGTGGGCGACTTCCTGTACTCGCGCAGCTTCCAGCTGATGGTCGAGCTGGACCGCATGCCGGTCATGCGGATCCTGGCCGACACCACCAACCGCATCGCCGAAGGCGAGGTGCTGCAACTGCTGCACGTGCATAACCCCGATACCGACGAAGCGGCCTACCTGCGGGTGATCGAGCGCAAGACCGCCGTGCTGTTCGCGGCCGGTACCCGCCTGGGCGCGCTGGCCAGCGGGGTCGATGAGGCCACCCAGCAGGCGCTGTACGACTACGGCATGGCGCTGGGCTACGCCTTCCAGATTGCCGATGACGTGCTGGACTACTCGGCCAACGCCGACGAGCTGGGCAAGAACCTGGGCGACGACCTGGCCGAGGGCAAGGCGACGCTGCCGCTGATCCACGCCATGGCGCATACCGACGCGACCACCCGCGAGCGCCTGCGCGCGATCGTGCAGAACGGCGACGCCGACGCCATGCCCGAAGTGCTGGCCGCCATCCACGCCACCGGCGGCCTGGAATACAGCCGCGCCCGCGCCGTGGAATACGCCGATGCCGCCGAGCGCGCGCTCGACGGCCTGGCCGACAACGACGCCGTCGCCGCCCTGCGCGGGCTGGCCCGTTATGCGGTGCAGCGTTCGCATTGACGTAGGACGTGCCGGCCGACGGTCGGCTGCCCTTCCTCCTGGCGCCGCGATGCCTGATCGACGCACCACGCGCTGCGCGGTGCAGCCGACCAACGGTCGGCTCTACCGGATTGTTCGTATCGGCACCCGGGGCAATGTGGTCCTTCACGGGTAGAGCCGACCGTTGGTCGGCTGCTTTCCCTCCCGACACCGCGATGCCTGACACATGCACCGCGCCATGCGCGGTGCAGCCGACCAACGGTCGGCTCTACCGGATTGTTCGTATCGGCACCCGGGGCAATGTGGCCCCTCACGGGTAGAGCCGACCGTTGGTCGGCTGCTCTTCCTCCCGACACCGCGATACCTGATACATGCACCGCGCTCTGCGCGGTGCAGCCGAACAACGGTCGGCTCTACCGGGGTGTTCGTATCGGCGCCCTGCGCAATGTGGTCCCTCCCAGGTAGAGCCGACCGTTGGTCGGCTGCCCTCCCTCCCGGCGCCGCGATACCTGATACATGCACCACGCTCCGCGCGGTGCAGCCGACCAACGGTCGGCTCTACCGGATTGTTCGTATCGRCACCCGGGGCAATGTGGCCCCTCACGGGT
>NZ_JBFTIS010000032.1:0-24796 GCF_056395005.1 Stenotrophomonas sp. 10N36
TGTACAGGTAGATCAGTGTGTCCCGGGGAGGAAGCGACTCCACCTCGGCTGCCGTCAGGCCTTCGGTGTCCAGCGAAGGGAGGTCGGCCTGCCCGATGAGATGGTTGTTGTCGAAAATCTTCCAGCTGATGTTGTTGGCGTCCTCTGGGGCCTCCGGATGCATCGGAGGCTTCGCCATATCTATCAGCGATCTTGCAGAAACAATCGAATATCCGGAGTTACCCACCTTTACAAGAAACCAGCGTTCGTCAGGACTGATCTCCAAGGTCTGGATGCTCGCTCTGGGCGCTGATGACCTGACTAACTCACCCTCTATGTTGACGATTCGTGCTTGTGCAGATCCGATCGCGAGGAGTCTGAATAGTTTCGACTTCTGGACGGGCCGCGAGGTCTCACGGAGCTTTTCAGGCTGCAGTGTGTAGGGGGCAGCAAGCTGCTTCGAGCGCGCTTCGGAAGACAGTGCCACGTCGGTCGACTCTTCTACGGCGGCTGCTACCGCAAGCGACGGCAAGGTGCAGGCTATAAGAACTGCATAGATCAGGCTGGGGTACCGCAGTGCCAGGCGGAGTGGGGACGGAAAATGGAGATGCATGCCTCAAATTTCCTTCATTGGTTGCGCCTCAGATCTTCGAGTAATGCAGCTGCGATGGCGTCGCATATATCCTGTCGGACCTGCTCGTATCCATCGGTGATGCTCAGGAGCTTGTCTACATCCTCGTGGTCGATGAATTCGACCTCCAGCAGCGCAGCGCGAAGCGGGTGGTACAAAGCAGTGTTTCCAAGTTGAGGGTCACTCAAGACCGCAAGCTGCCTTTCGGACTTTACACCGCGATTTCTGGCGCCAGCATCATGGGCGAGGATGGCACCGTAAGTCGCATCGTTGACTCTTTCCGCGAGTGCCGTGTCTTCGGCGAAGTTGACATTGTCTCTGCGCGGGCGGACCAATGTCTCCGTGCCTCTGGCGATCCCATTGGCTCCGTTGAAGTGGATGCTGAGTAGTATGTCGGCGCCGTTATCGCGGCCTACATTCGCGCGGTCTGTTCCGGGCTTGTTTTCATCGTCAGGCCTCGTGAGATGAATTCGCAAATTCCTGTTTTCATTGGTGCGTAATGTGCGAAGTGCGCGAGATGTGCGCAATCCGAACTCCAGTGTCAGCTGCTTCTCAAGAACGCCGCTCGTGTGTGATGTTGCATTGTTGGCTGAAGATCCGTCTTCATTCGCTGTACCCCCATGCCCCGGGTCAATGACAATGATCCCCGGCACCTCAACATCAATCACATCCACCGCAGCTGGCGACCCTTCAAGTTGCACACTGAT
Source organism: Stenotrophomonas sp. 10N36 (assembly GCF_056395005.1). NCBI lineage: Bacteria > Pseudomonadati > Pseudomonadota > Gammaproteobacteria > Lysobacterales > Lysobacteraceae > Stenotrophomonas > Stenotrophomonas sp. 10N36. The sequence goes on from NZ_JBFTIS010000032.1 coordinate 1,318, forward strand.
GCGAGCGGCATTGAATGCGACCGGTGCCAGGTTGACGCGGATTGCGGTATGCCCCGTCTCATCCACCGTAGTCGTGGCGCATTCCTGACTGAGGCGGGTGAATCCCACCGCGCTCAGTTCATCCGGCGCAGTAAAGCGGTCACGCTGTTCGGCAACGGCATGCGCCCAACTCCCTCGGAAAGCCGGATCAAGGGCGGGTTGACCTTCCTCGCCCGGCGGCACGAATAGCGGCGCCATGGACCATGTCACTGTCTTGCCCTGATGGTGGTTGTCCGGGCGGCCCTCGCTCCAGACACGGATCTTCAGCTCGCGATGGGCAATGCGGTTGGTATGCGGGGCCACCTTGACCATCGGGTGTTTGTACGGGATGGCATGGGGCTCGGTCGAGCCCTCTACGGGGCGCTCATCTTCATCCAGGATCTGCGGGGCCAGCGCAACAGGATCCAGATGGAGGACGTCGCGCGGCCTGTCGATCCGCACCTCCTTGCGCACCTTGTTGGAGACCGGTGACGTCGAAGAACTGGCGATAGTGCGATACAGGATGCGTGCGGCAGTGATGACCATGACGTCAGCTCTCCTGCAATTGCAGCGATAGCGCTTGGGCGGCGGCGGAGTTCACGACATGCGTGAGGCCGAGCCTATCGGTAACGCCAGACAGAACGTTTCCATCTTCAAGCAGGATGCGATAGGCAATATTGGGTAACGGCTCGCCGGTTGTCTTGTCCTTCAGAACGAAGGCTTCATCGAACAGCGCTGCCCGGTTGTCCGGCAGCGATGCAAGCTGCGCGGGCAGCCGTTCGCCGGCCAGAAACGGATGCTGGCTGGCCTTGATGATGAAGTTTCCCGGCATGACGTAGTTCCTTTACTTGCGATGCGCTGTGCGTGGAGTCTTGTCTGCCATGACGCTGATTATTGCGGCCGATGTGCAAGACCATCTGATCCTTGCCGGGGATCATTGCGCCGTGCTGTCACGGGGGTCAAATGCGACAGAACACGTGATTATTCGCAATTATCAGAAAATCTATTCCTGGAAGTACGGGGCTATTGCGGGCTCCGGCGACGTCGTGCTGATGGTGGTTTTTCTGCGCCTGTTTCTGCTCCATGAGCGCCAGAATGCGCGTGTGGATGTGCTGCAGATCGCCAGCGAGGCAAAGGCCGCGCGTATTCGCGCAGGTAGTCCGCCTGGTGAGTGTGTAGGGAACATCTTCTTTACATCGCCCGCATCTGATGGGTTCCAGATGCATGGCCTGTACATCGGCGAGCACAGGATCCGGTTGGAAACCGTCGACCCGATCAGTACGTGCTTCTCGATGCAGGAACAGCGATCACCGGACCGGACCGCATGCAACGCGTTCAACGGCCGCTTGAGACCGGCGCTGTTCTTCAGCGACACCCGCGCGTTCGATACGCACCATCTTGACCTTCTGCGCCGCTTCTTCGAGTGCCAAAGCGCGATGGATGATCGCGTGACCTGCTCCTTCGACGTCATGTTTCTCGACAAGCGCACCGGTGTCGGCAGGTTCTGGACGGCACCGGACGGGATGGGGCTGCGGGTCTCACTCGGGGGTGAACTGGAGTCTGCCGGTGAAGGGACCGGTCCAACGAAAAAGGCCGGAAGCCCTGTTTTGCAGGTATTCCGGCCTTTCGAAGCCCTATCGGGCTGAATAAGTGGTGGAGCCAAGGAGGATCGAACTCCTGACCTCGTCGATGCGAACGACGCGCTCTCCCAGCTGAGCTATGGCCCCACGGATGGTACAGACCGCGTGGGCGTTGCCTCGCGATGCACCTAGTCTAGCGCCGTGAATGGGCCGCTGCCAAGGGGCGGCGGCGCTGGCACGTGCGCAATGCGGCGCGCGCGGTGGGCGATGTGCGGCAGGCGTGCCATCTGGCGTCTTCAGTCTGCGCAGGTGGCTCCGCTCTCGGCCGACACCACCGTTTCTGAACGCAGCTCGGGGTTTGTGAAGACTTGTCACGATCCAATACAAGCAAAAACAAGGACTTGGCGTTTTGCCCTAGTACGAAAGGACTAGCCCGGAAAAGGTAAAGAGGACCAAAAAGGGTGCCGATAAGAAGTGTGACGAACATCCCACACTTTTTCCCTTCCGAGTACCAACGATGACGACCCGTGCCGCCACCGTTTTCTCCTCCTCCATCGGCGCGCGTCTCGCGCTGCTGATGGGCCTGATCACTGCCGTTGCCTTCGTCCTGCTGGCGGCGCTGATCTACCGCCAGGTTGCCCACAGCTACGAACAGCGCGTGCAGGCCGGCCTACAGTCGTCCACCGCATTGATGCGTGATTCGGTCGAGCTGTACGACCGCAGCCTCAGTGACAGCACCGAACGCATGGCCGGCACCTTCCGCGCGCTGTTGCCTGATGGCGAGGCCAGCCTGGATGCCGCCGCGCCGGTCACCGTGGGCGAGCGCCAGGTGCCGACGCTGCGCCTGGGCACGCAGGCGATCAATCTGCAGGAATCGGCGGTGGACCGCTTCGCCGCCGCCACCGGCGGCGTGGCCACCGTGTTCGTGCGCGAAGGCGACGACTTCGTGCGCGTGTCCACCTCGCTGCGCAACGCCGAGGGCGCCCGCGCGCTGGGCACCGCGCTGGACCACGCCAACCCGGCGTACGCCTCGCTGTTGAAAGGCGGGCGTTATACCGGCCCCGCGCGGTTGTTCGGGGTGGACTACATGACCCACTACACGCCGATCACCAACGCGGCCGGCGAGGTGGTGGGGATCGCGTTCGTGGGGCAGAACTATTCCGACGGCCTGGCCGCATTGAAGGCGCGCCTGCGCACCGCGCAGCTGGGCAAGCAGGGTCATTTCCTGGCCGTGGATACCCGGCCAGGCGAGCGCTTCGGCAGCCTGATCGCGGCACCGTCGGCCGAGGGCGAGCTGTTGGCCACGCAGGTGGACGCGGCGGACCTGCCCGCGCTGGAGGCGTTGTTGGCTGGCCAGGCCGAGCAGGCCACGCTGCACCTGCGCACCGCGGCCGATGGCCCGGCGCAGGCCTATTTCGTGTCGGCCCAGGCGTATGGCCCCTGGAAGTGGGCGGTGCTGGGGCTGGAGCCAGTGTCGGTGCTGCAGAGCGTGCTGCACCGGCTGATGCTGGACATCGCGCTGGTCGCCGGGTTCGGGCTGCTGGCGGTGATCGTGGCGCTGCTGGTGGTGGTGCGGCGCATGCTGAGCGTGCCGCTGGCGCAGGCCGGGCAGGTGGCGCGTGATGTCGCTGCCGGTCGCCTGGACCGGACCATCGTAGTCCAGCGCCAGGACGAGGTGGGTCAGCTGATGGGTGCGCTGGCGCAGATGCAGGGCAAGCTGCGCGAGATCATCGATGCGCAGAACGACATGAGCCAGCGCCATGCCGACGGCGCGATCAGCCACCGTATCGATGCCGGCCGCTTCGAGGGCGAGTTCGGCACCATGGTGAGCGGTACCAATGCGCTGGTCGATGCCCACATCAGCACCAAGTTGCGCATGGTCGCGCTGGTCCGGGCCTACGCCGACGGCGACCTGTCCGAGGCGATGGAAGCGCTGCCCGGCGAGAAGGCGCGCATCACCGAGGCGGTCAACGGGGTGCGCGGTCGCCTGCAGGCGATCAACGGCGAGATCAAGCGGCTGGTCGCGGCGGCGGCGGACGGCGATTTCAGCGTGCGCGGCGACGCCGATGCCTACCAGCACGACTTCCGCGTGATGGTCGAGGGCCTCAATACCCTGATGGTCACCGCCGACCACAACCTGGCGGCGCTGTCGGGGCTGCTGCGCGCGCTGGCCGACGGTGACCTGCGCGGGCGCATCGAGGGCGAGTTCCAGGGCGTGTTCGCCACCATGCGCGATGACGCCAATGCGACCGTGGCGCAGCTGACCGCCATCGTCGGTGACATCCAGCAGGCCGCGGTGTCGGTGTCCACCGCCTCGGCGGAGATCGCCGCCGGCAACGAAGACCTGTCGCGCCGCACCGAACAGCAGGCGGCCAGCCTGGAGGAATCGGCCGCGTCGCTGGAGGAGCTGACCGCGGCGGTGAAGCAGAACGCCGACCATGCCCGCCGAGCCGACCGGCTGGCCGCCGAGGCCGCCCAGGTGGCGGCGCAGGGCGGTGCCGCCGTGGCGCAGGTGGTGCAGACCATGGCCGGCATCCAGGGGGCGTCGGTGCGTATCGCCGACATCACCACGGTGATCGACGGAATCGCCTTCCAGACCAACATCCTGGCGTTGAACGCGGCGGTGGAAGCGGCGCGGGCGGGCGAAGAAGGGCGCGGGTTTGCCGTGGTCGCCTCCGAAGTGCGCGCGCTGGCGCAGCGTTCGGCCCAGGCCGCGCGCGAGATCAAGGGGCTGATCGAGGCCTCCAGCACCCAGGTGGCCGAGGGCAGCCAGCTGGCCCACCAAGCCGGGCAGACGCTGCAGCGGGTGGTGGCGTCGGTGGGTGAGCTGGGCGGGCTGATCGAGGAAATCGCCAGCGCCAGCCAGGAGCAGGCCGCCGGCATCGAGCAGGTCAACCAGGGCATCGTGCAGATGGACGGGGTGACCCAGCAGAACGCGGCGCTGGTGGAAGAAGCCTCGGCAGCGGCCCGGGCGTTGAACGCGCAATCGGCCGACCTGCAGCACACGGTGGGCCGTTTCCAGCTGGCCGCCCCGGCGGCCGCCGTGCGCCGTCCGGCCGCGGCCTGAGCCTGCCTGGCGGCGCGCGCAGCCCCGGCCGCGCGCGCCGCTGACCAGATCCGGCACAGCGTCAAGCCTACCGGCCACTGCGCCGAGCGGGCATAATCCGCGCCAGAATTCCCGGCGGCTCAGCCAGCAGACCAGGGTAGGGGATGGACGGCCGTCCCCCGCATCGCCCTGCAACCAGCCTGCAACATCCACGCAATACCGTGCCCCATCGCTGTGAAGACAGCGGTGCCGATGTTGTTCATCCGCGTGTACCCCACGCTACCCGATCTGTACTCCCCGAGACCCCTGCATGCCTGCCTTCCGCACCACCTCCGCGTCGCTGTCGTCCCGTCATTCCACCGCGCTGCCGCGCCGCCATGCACTGGCGCTGGCCTGCGCCACCGCCTCGCTGTTCGGCCTGGCCGGCACCGCGATGGCACAGGACGCGTCGCCGACCTCGCTGGACACCATCACCGTCAACGCCGACCACCGCGAGCGCAACCTGCAGGAAGTGCCGGTGTCGGTGGGCGTGGTGCAGGGCGAGCAGATCCGCGACTACACGGCCGGCGGCGATGACACCCTGCTGGCGCTGTCGGGCAAGGTGCCCAGCTTCTACGCCGAAACCACCACCGGGCGCATCTTCCCGCGCTTCTACATCCGTGGCCTGGGCAACATCGACTTCTACCTGGGTGCCTCGCAGCCGGTGTCGATCATCCAGGACGACGTGGTGCTGGAGCACGTGGTGCTGAAGTCCAACCCGGTCTATGACGTGGACCAGATCGAAGTGTTGCGCGGTCCGCAGGGCACGCTGTTCGGCCGCAACACCACCGCCGGCATCGTCAAGTTCGACACCATCAAGCCCAGCCAGGAATCCAGCGGCCGCGTGCAGGCCAGCTATGGCAGCTTCGGCAGCGTGGCCATCGACGGCGGCGTGGGCGGTGCGATCAACGACATCGCCTCGTTCCGCGTCTCGGCGCTGTACCAGCACCGCGATGACTACGTCGACAACACCTACACCGGCCCCAGCGCCGATGGCACCGTGGCCCCGCGCAAGAACGCGATGGGCGGCTTCGACGACCGCAACGTGCGCGCCCAGCTGCTGCTGCAGCCGACCGACAACTTCTCGCTGCTGGCCTCGGCCCACGCGCGCGACTACGACGGCACCTCGACCCTGTTCCTGCGTGGCGCGATCACCAAGGGCTCCAACAAGACCGACGTGGCGCGTGACCGCGTGGCCTACGACGAAGCCGACAACAACCCGCAGTCCTACAAGACCTACGGCGGTTCGGTGAAGGCCGTCTACGATTTCGGCGACCTGTCGCTGACCTCTATCACCGCCTACGAAACCACCTCCGGCTACAGCCGCGGCGACACCGATGGCGGCGCGGCGGTGAACTTCCCGGTCAACGGCCTGCCCAACGGCTATGGCCAGTCGATGGGCCAGATCCGCGACCTGGACCAGTGGACCCAGGAAGTGCGCCTGGCCAATGGCGATGACAACCGCCTGAAGTGGCAGGTGGGCGCGTTCTACTTCGACGGCCGCGACACCACCGATTTCTACCAGCGCGCCTGGTTCCTGCAGGGCAACGCACGCAACCCGAACAACTGGGTGCGCCTGCGCAACGTCAACACCTCCTGGGCCGGCTTCGGCCAGGTCAGCTATGACGTGACCGACAAGTTCACCCTGACCGCCGGCGTGCGCCAGACCCGCGACGAGAAGCACACCCGCCTGCTCAAGACCGCCGACACCGCCGCCGGCGTGGTGACCTACAAGGGTCGCACCGACGTGGAAATGGCCGACACCACCCCGAGCTGGGACGTGAGCGCGATGTACGCGTTCAATCCGCAGTTCAGCGTGTATGCGCGCGTGGCCCGTGGCTTCCGTGGCCCGACCATCCAGGGCCGTTCGGCGGTGTTCAACGCCGACTTCACCACCGCCGATTCGGAAACCATCCTGTCCTGGGAAGCGGGCATCAAGAGCAGCCTGTGGGACAACCGCCTGCGCGTGAACGCGGCCGCGTTCACCTACGTGGTCAACGACATCCAGCTCAACGGCAACGATTCGGACGGCAACGGCGTGCTGTTCAACGCCGACAAGGCCAAGGCCTACGGCCTGGAAGCGGACATGCAGCTGCGCCCGATTCCGAACCTGAGCCTGAGCGCCGGCGTGAGCCTGCTGCACAGCGAGATCCAGGACGACCGCGTGTACGCCCAGGTCTGCGCCCTGAACGGCGCGGTGGTGTGCACCGTGAACGACCCGACCATCAAGGTTGGTGCCAACACGTTCGCCCAGATCAACGGCAACCCGCTGCCGAACGCGCCGAAGTACAACATCAACCTGGCCGCGCGCTACGACGTGCCGGTCAACGACAGCGATGTGTTCTTCGTCTCCACCGACTGGAACAAGCAGGGCTACACCAGCTTCGTGCTGTACGACTCGGCCGAGTTCAACTCCAAGGGCAGCTTCGAAGGCGGCCTGAAGCTGGGCTATTCGGGCAACTACGGCGCGTGGGAAGTGGCCCTGTTCGCGCGCAACATCACCAATGAGAAGAACCTCAAGGGTGTGATCGAGAACTACATGGCGGCGGTGTACAACGAACCGCGCACCGTGGGCGTTTCGCTCAACATGAACTGGTAAGGTCGGCTGCATCGGCGGCGCGTTCGCGCGCTGCCGACGCTGCCGCTGAGGTAGTCCCACAACGCCCTGCCCATGCAGGGCGTTGTGCGTTGCGTGCTATGGTCCCCGGCCCGCATCGGACGCGCGGTTGCCCGATGCCCCACGTTGAAAGGGACCTTGACGATGCTCCGGCAGCTTTACACGACCTACTCCGATCCCGCCGCGGCCAGGACGCTGGTGGCCACCTGCAAGGCCGCAGTGGTGCAGTGGCGCTGGGCCACCGAGTCGATGGCGTTCGCCACGCCGTTCCTGCAGGAGAAGCAGGGCGGTCCCAAAGCGCGGTGGGTCACCGATGACAAGGCGGACCCCGCCAGGCACGTACGCCATGGCTTCGATGCGCAGGGGCGGGTAGTGATCGAATGCGGAACGCGCGGCACGATCACGGCGTGGCTGCATGCGCCCGGTGTGCGCCACAGTCTGTCGTTTGACGACGGCGACATCGCATCGGGCTGGGAGTGGCGCGAGCACAACGGCAAGCTGCAGGGGCTGGACCTGATCACCGATGATCGCGGTTTCAACGAGACCTACCATTGGGAAGGCGACCAGTTGCAGCGGGTGGTGATCGAAAACTGGTCCCAGCGCGAGCCCACCTGGTGGTGCCAGAACGTCTACACCTACAACGACGCCGGCCAGCTCGACACGATCGTGCTGGAGTATCTGGATGCCAAGGGGCGCCGCAACGGCAAAAGCCGGTTGGAGTACCAGCGCCCGCGTCCGGGCGAAACCTTGGCCACGGTGACCGCCGAGGTGGAGCGGTTGCTGATCGAGGCGGTCAGCGCGCAGCTGCCACGCATTCCCGCCGGAGATCCGCTGTACTGCCTGCTGCTGTGTTTCACCGCCGAGGACACCCCCGCGGCCTGGCCGCCGTTCCTGGTGTGGGGCCGGCAGCCGTATCGCCAGGCCGTGCTGGACCGTGGCGATGACGAAGCGCGGTATTACCTGTGGGCGCCCGACGAGATCCGCGACGTGCAGGGCGATAGCGAGGAGCATTGGTTTACCGAGCCGGCACTGACCGAGGCCTGCCAACGCCACAGCCAGTACATGGAGCTGCGCCAAAGCACTGCCTCGGCCACGCGCGTGCTCAAGAACGTGGCGGCGTGGCTGGATGCCCCCGAACGCCGCGCCCTGCTCACCACCACCGACGACTTCGTGGTGGCGGTGGCCGACAACAGCGGCAACATCGATCCGTTGCCGGGCCTGCGCAAGGCGATCGGCCCGGAACGCTGGGCCGTGCTGAAAGCGCGCGGCTGCGTCTGATCCCTCGCCCCCAGGTAGAGCCGACCGTTGGTCGGCTTCCCCGTCTCAGACCGGCTGGATGTCGTGCCGGTCCGGCACGGCATGCTGGCCGAAGGTGAGCTGCCAGCTGCGCAGGTCCACCTTGTCGCGGTCGCGGGCCTGTTGGCGCGTGGCGCGGCTGGCGCCAAACAGCTTGCCCTGGCCGTCGATCAGCGGACGCATGCGCAGCACGTCGGCATTGTCCGGCTCGGCCTCCGCGGCGCGCTCAAGCCATACCTTGGCCAGGAAGGCGTTGGCAGGCACGCCGTTGCCGAAGTGGAAGACATCGGCCAGGAAGCCGGCCGCCCACGCCTGGGTCGCGCTGTCGCCGCGCCACCACAGCGGCCCGAGCAGGTCGAACACCGCTTCCTGCTTGTCGGCGTCATCCTCGCCCTGGTACAGCAGCACCGCCAGATTCTTGTGCGCCGGCCGCCACACCCGGTCGTGGGGCGCGGCTTCATCGACGCAGCGGCGGTAGAGCGCGCGGGACTGCTGCTGGAGGGCCGGCTCGGGGTTCTGCTCGAAGGCCTGGCCCAGCTGCCACGCGCGGTTGTAGATCACCACCAGGTCGCCGGCGGCGATCGCACGCTCGGTCCACGCGCTTTCCTGCACCGGATCGATGAAGGCAGGGAAGTCCTGGCCGCCGACACGCCCGCGGTACAGATCGACCAGCGTGGCCATCGACCGGGGATCCCCGGCGGCGCCCAGGTCGAGCAGCATCTGCAGGCCCGCCGGGGCGGACACCGCGCAGAACAGGTTGGCCGCCACGGTGGAGAGGTCGACGTCTTCCTCGGGGGCCATCGCCTGCGCCCCGCGCAGGTGCCGGGTGGCCAGCGCGGCGTCGACACTGAAGCCGAACAGGCCGGATTGGCGGCCCGCGGCAAGCCACGCCAGCGCATGCGCGCTGTCGGTCCAGTCTTCGACACTGGCCAGCACCTGCGAAAACAGCGTGTCGGCGCCGTCGACGTGGGCAAACAGCGCGCAGGCTTCCAGCACGGTCAAGCCTTCTTCGATCACGCAGGCCGGGTCCAGCGCGAAGGCCTCGGCCAGGCAGTCATGCGCATGCGCCATCCGCACCGGGTCCCAGTGCACCTGGTTCTCCTGCGGTTCGTCGCGGCCCAGGTGGTAGTCCAGCATCGCCCACCAGCACAGCACCAGGGCCCGCGTCGACGCATCCAGGTGCAGGTCGAGCAGCGCGGCGTAGGCCTGGTCGTACTGGGCTACGTCGTCGGCATTGTCGGCATCCGGCTGGAACCCGAGCCAGTCGCGTTCCTTCAACACGCGCAGGCGGTTGCGCTGGGGCAGCATCAACCGGGCGGCGTCGGCGCCGTCGATGAAGTGCTGCATCAGCGCATGGCTGCCGCCCCAGCGCGGGTACAGGTAGTACAGGTAGGTTTCCAGCGCGTCGGTGTCGTTGGCACGGATCGCCAGGGCCTGCTGCAGCCAGTAATCGGCGGCGTACTCGAACGCTTCTTCGCTGCGCCCGGCCAGCAGCGGCGGCAGGGCGGGCAGGGCCTCCAGCGGGCGCCCATACGGCGCCAACAACGCTACGGCGGCCGCAAATCCATCCGGATCCTGGTGCTGCTGCGCGTTGTACAGATCGGCACGGCCACCGCGCTGCAGCTGCTGCAGCCAACGCGGCTCGCCCAGGTAGCACGACATCCGCAGCATCCTGCCCAGCACGAAGGCCGGGCGCGGGTGCCGTGCAATGGTGTGCAGCCAGGCGGCCAGTGCGTGGTCGCGGGCGAGGCCGGCCGCGTCCCATTGCACCTGGCGGATGGTTTCAATGGTTTCGCTGGAACGGATGCGCCCGCAGGCGCGATCCCACAGCGCACCCAGCACGGCCCAAGGGTGCGGGCTGTGCGGCTGTTGCGCACACCACTTTCGCGCCTGCTCAAGCCGGGTGGGCAGATCCTGCGCAGGATCAAGCAGGGTGGCCAGCAGCCAGCCGTATCCGAAGCGCGTAGTGCTGCCGTCGAGCCACTGCTGTTCCACCTCGTCCAGCAGCCGGTCGACGTCATCGAAGCGGTGTTGGTGCAGGGCATCGCGCGCGTTGCGACGTAGGGTCAGCGCGTCGTGGGGGGAATGCGCCATGGGGAACAGCGTCCTTGCAGAGAATCGGACGCGCATTCTAGGCAATCTGCTGCCTGCCGTGACGGCCTTCCGTGACTGTCTTCCGTGATACAGGCAACGACGCCCTGCGCGTACAGGGCGTCGTGGGTGGACTACTTCGCGGCCGGGGGGGCGGCAGGCGCCAGTTCGGCGAACAGGCCACCGAGCAGGCCCATGCTGGCCTTGTCGGCGCCCATGTCCTCGGCGGCGTTGGCAATGGCGATCACGCCGCTGTTCTGCCCGGGGAACAGCACCACCCAGGCCAGCCAGTTGCCATCCGAACCGCCATGCACCAGCACCGGGCCCTGGCGGCCGGCGATGGACGGCTGCACGCCCCAATCCAGTCCGGACGGACTGCCCGGCTGCGCGGTCTGCATCAGCGCATACGACGCCGGGGTCAGCAGCTTGCCCTGGCCGCGGCTACCGGCCAGCTGGTCGATGGCAAACAGCGCCAGGTCCTGCAGGCGCATGTGCAGGTTGCCTGCCGCGGTGTAGATCGGCGGTACGCCATCGTCGGCCTTGGTCGGTGCGCGGGTTACCGGCACGCCGGCGCGGTGGCCCAGCAGTTGCCCGGCCGGCGGTGTGCCGAACCCGGCCCCGGTCATGCCCAGGGGCTGGAACACCTCGCGCTGGATCAGCGTTTCCACCGGCGCGCCGGCCGCCCGTTCGGCGATCACCGCCGCGACCAGGAAGCCGCTGTTGCTGTAGGCGAATTCGGTGCCCGGCGGATGCACCGGTGCTTCGGACAGGGCGGCCTTGATGTAGGCCTCGCGTTGCACGGGCAGGGCGCGGGTGTCGGTGAAGAACGCATCCAGCGCGGCGCCGTCGGTGAGGTTCTCCGGCAGGCCGGCGCGGTGCGACAGCAGTTGCACCAGCGTGACATCGCGGTAGGCCGGCTGCATCTGCGCGGCCAGATCGGGCAGCATCGCCGACAACGGCGCATCCCACTTCAGCACGCCCTGTTCGACCAGCCGCGCGATCATCGCCACGGTGATCGGCTTGCCGGTGGAGCCGATCATCCAGGCATCGTTGTTGGTTGCGGCGGTCTTGGCGTCGTTTCGACGCACGCCGCTGACTGCCTGTTCGGGGACCTTGCCGTCGCGGATCACCAGCACGCCCATGGCCGGCGTGGCGGTGCCCTGCATCGCCTGCGCGATGCGTGCCTGCAGGTCGTCGGCGGCGCTGGCACTGGCGGCAACGCACAGCAATGACAGGCCCAGCCACCGGCGCAGGCCGCGCACGGTGCGGTGGGAGGAAGCTGCGGTCCGTCGGGCGGTGATCGTATGCATGGAAGTCCTTTGCGCAGCAGCGTGGGCAGCACCTGCGCCACTGGCGCGGTCCTGCGGGATGCGACGTCCACCGGCACCCTGCACAGGCGTGGCAGGCGGCGTGCAGTTCACTCTTGCATGCGCTGAACCGCTGCGGATGTGTCTGCAGTCACGCCCGGAATCGCGCGGTGCGCGCGCTGTTGTCCGCCGTACAGAATCGCGCGGTGCCTGCGGTGCAGCGCTGGGGTCAAGGTGCTGTCGGCGCGGTGCAGTAACGCGAGCCGCGGTGCGATACAGGCACGTGCCAGCGTTCGTTGCCGGCGTCATCGTCGCCCTGGTAGATCGCAATACGGTTGTCGGCATCGTGGTGCAGGGTGGGGCTGACGCCGTGGTAGCGCTGCGTACCGTCGGGAAGGACGACGCGGACCTCGCCGCCGCAGACGAAATTGGCGCCGACCTCGGGATGCAATGCCGCGCACGCCATGCGCGATGGCTCGACCACCACCCGGCCGGCCGATGGCGATGCGAGCGCACCGCTATCGATCAGTTCGCAGAAGTAGTCGGACGTGACCGCGCGGATATCCGCCTGCGAGGGCATCCAGGGCGGGCAACTGTCGGGGTCGGGTTGGCAACTGCTGGCCGGCGCGGCGTCGTCGCGCAACGCCGATGCGTCGGCAAGCGCCGGGAGCAGCGCGGCTGCCAGCGGCACCAGCAGCAGCCATCGGGACAGAATCTGGATCATGCACGCCACCGGGGCAAGGGGGCGGCAAGTGTAGGGCGACACACGCCCTGCGTGCGCCACGGGCATCTCACTGCAGGCGGTAGCGGGGCGCACAGCCCCGATACCGCGTCGCATGCGGCCCGGCGGGCGGCGGTGCGTTCAAGCGGTAGGCAGCAACGGTGCCAGCACCGGCTCCAGCTGCGCGCGACGCCAGCCTGCCAGCGCCGGGGGCCACTGGCGGCTTTCCAGGTAGCTTTCCAGATGCTTGCGCGAGGCCAGCACGCCGTCGGGCAAGCCCAGTTCGGCGGTGCGTGCGCTGACCGCATCCTGCAGCCGCTTCAGGGCCTGCTTGTTGCTGTCGGTGCCGGGCAAGGCGAGCGGTGCGTCGGCTTCGTCGTCCAGCGGGGTGGTCAATGCCTCCCAGACCGGGGTGAGCAGCTTGCGCGGGGCTTTCGGGAAGCCTTCCATCAGCTTGTCCAGCGCGGCGACATCAGCCGGCGGGGTGCGCGCGAGCAGGGCGGCCAGTTCGTTGTCCAGGATCCAGCTGCGCGGCTTGTCGCTGATGCGCGCCTGCACATCGCGCCAGCGCAGCAGACGCAGCAGACGCATCTGTGCCGCGGCGTCCATGAACTGCGCCGAGCGCATCGCCACGTGCGGCCAGCGTTCTTCGTCGTGCTCGACGCTGGCCAGCAGGCGTTCGGCGTCGTCCTGCAGCCACTGCCGGCGGTCCAGCTCGCCGAGCTTGGCGTCGATCGCATCGTGGATCGCGAACAGGTACTCCACGTCATCGGCGGCGTATTCCAGCTGCGCCTCCGACAGCGGACGGCGCATCCAGTCCGAGCGCGTCTCGCCCTTGGCCAGGGTCACCCCGGTGATCGCGTTGACCAGCTTCTGGTAGCCCATGCCGCCGCCGATGCCGGCCAGCGCCGCGCCGATCTGGGTATCGAACAGCGGCCGCGGCAGCACGCCGCAGGCGACCTTGAAGGTCACCAGGTCTTCGCTGGCGCTGTGCATGATCTTCAGGATGCTGGTGTCGGCCAGCCACGTGGCCAAGGCCTCGTTCATGCCGGGAATCAGCGGGTCGATCAGCAGGATCTCCTCGCCAACGGCCATCTGCACCAGGGCCAGCTGCGGCCAGTAGGTGCGTTCGCGGATGAATTCGGTGTCCAGCCCGATGCGGGTGGGGCGCTGGCGGTAGCGCTCGTCCAGTTCCGCCGGGGTTTTGATCCAATAAGCCACGTGGGTTCCGTCTACTGCAGGGGGTGCACAGGGGGAGCAGGATAACGCGCCGTGGTCGGCCTGCGCGCCGGTATCATGAACCTGTCACCGCGTGGCGGCAGGCGTGGCTTGCCTCACCCGGTCGGATTCAGCAATGCTCGTGCCTGGCTGCAAGGAACCTGATTGTGCGCACTTCTGTCCTTCCCGCGTCGCTGTTGGCCGGTGTGCTGGTCGCCCTGGCCGCATGCTCGGCCGATGCACCGTCGCCGCCCGCGGCGGTGGCCAAGCCGGCTGCGCGTGCCCAGCCGGCCGCTGCGGCGCCGGCTGCGCAGGTCACCATCGGGGGCGAGGACGCGGCCGAGACCGTGCAGCGTTGGCAGCCGCCCGCGGTGGAGATTGCCGACGACGGCGTTGCGGCGGCGCGGCGCCAGGCCGCGCAGGCCTTCGAGCAGGGCCGGCTGTACGAGGACGCGCAGGCGGCGGTTCCGCTCTGGCTGGCGCTGCTGCAGCGCGACGCCAAGGACCGCCAGGCCGTGGCCGGGCTGAAGCGCGCACGCCAGCAGCTGCTGGACGATGCCAACGCGTTGCTGGTCCGGCCGTTGAAACAGCGCGAGGCCGTGGCGCAGGCCAGCGACATGGCCCTGGTGCTGCTGACCATCGCCCCCGACGACCCGCGGGTTCGCCAACTGCAGTCGCGGGTGGAAATGGCGCAGCGGGTGATCGCCTACAACCGCGCCGGCGAAGAGGATCTGCGCGCCGGCCGGATCGGGGAAGACGGCGACGGCGCCATCCCCAACTTCCGTGAGGCGCTGGCGCTCAATCCCGACGACGCCCGCGCCCGCCAGGGCCTGGCCGCCGCCGAAAGCGGTTTGATCGGCCGTGCGGAAACCGCCGCGCGTGCCAGCGATTTCGCCACGGCGGGAACCTGGTTGGCCGAGGCGGCCAAGGTGCGCGATTCGTCGATCACCATCGCCGATGCGTTCGAGCGCATCGAGCGCATCCGTGCCGATACCCTGACCCGCCTGCGTGACGAAGGCCTGCGCGACCTGGCCACGCCACAGGGGCTGAAGGCGGCGCGTGAGAAGCTTGAAGACGCGCTGCGCATGGCCTTGCCCGGCGACCCGGTAGTGGGGCAGCTGCGTGAACGCATCGAGCTGGTCACCCACTACGGCAGTTTCCGCCCGCGCCAGGTGTTCAGCGACGCCTTGCGCGATGGAGGCCGTGGCCCGCAGATGATCGTGGTGCCGCATGGCGGCTTCCAGATGGGCGCCGGGGACGCCGAGCTGGGCGCCAGCGATGCGGAGAAACCCTCGCATTACGTGCGTTTCGAGCGCGGGTTCGCGCTGTCGATCACCGAAGTCACCGTCGCCGATTTCCGCCGCTACGTGCAGGCAAGCAACGCCCGTCCGCGCGCGACGCGGCGTGGCCACTCGATCGTGTACGACGAACGCAGCGGCAACTTCGTGCGGCACAGTGGGGTGGACTGGCAATCGGACTACAACGGCGCCCCGGCGCTGGCCAATTCGCCGGTGATGCACGTCAGCGTGCGCGACGCCGAGCACTACGCGATCTGGCTGTCCGAACAGACCGGGCGCTCGTACCGGCTGCCCAGCGAGGCCGAGTTCGAATACGTGTTGCGCGCCGGCAGCAGTGGCCGCTACCCGTGGGGCGATGCGGGCACGCCGCCTGCGCGCTCGGGCAACTTCACCGGTGCCGAGGACGTCTCGCCGTCGGGTCGGCGCTGGTACAACGCGTTCGTCGGCTATGGCGACGGCTGGTGGGGCCCGGCGCCGGTGGCCAGCTTCGAACCCAATGCCTGGGGCGTGCACGATGTGGCCGGTAATCTCAGCGAGTGGGTGGCCGATTGCTGGCATGCCAGCTACCGGCGCGCACCGGCCGATGGCGCGGCGTGGTTCAACCCGGGCTGCCGGCAGCGGGTGATCCGCGGCGGCAACTGGGCCAACGCCCCCGAACAGACCCGCGCGGCCTGGCGGCAGTCGCAGGATTCGGACACCACCAGCGCCCGGATCGGGTTCCGCCTGGTGCGCGGTATCTGACCGGCGACGGCATCGACCCGGCACTCACGTCAAATCCCGCCGCAGCCACTAAGATGACGCCGTGCCGGCCAGGGTGGCGTCGGTCCAGCGAGGAACCTGCACCATGCGCAACGATCCATTCGGCGGCCAGCAACAGGGCCGCGCCCGGCGTCCCGGCCTGTTTGGCAACATCCGTTGGTGGGTGCTGCTGGCCTTCGCCGGGTATGCCGCCTTCTACTGGTTTTCCAACCGGGCGGTGGACCCTTACACCGGGGAAAGCGTGCTCATCGACAGCGCGCTGGACGCCAACCAGGAAAAGGCCCTCGGGCTGCAGGCCTACCAGGAAATCCTGGCGCAGGAACGGCCGGTGGATCCCAACGCGCAGGTATCGCGCGACGTGCGTGCGATCGCCCAGCGCCTGATTGCCAAGGTGGACGTGGTGGAAACCGCGTTGGCCGAAGAGCACGGGCTGAAGCCGGCGCATTTCTCGCGCGACTTCGAGTGGGAAGTCAACGTGATCCAGTCCGAACAGGCCAACGCGTTCTGCCTGCCCGGCGGCAAGATGGCCGTGTACACCGGGCTGATTCCGGTGGCACGCACGGTGGACGCGATGGCCGTGGTGATGGGCCACGAGATCGCCCATGCGCTGCTGCGCCATGGTGCCCAGCGCATGGCCCAGCAGAAGCTGACCCAGATCGGCCAGATGGCCGGCGCCGCCAGCGGCATGGACCCGCAGCAGCAACAGATGATGATGTCGGCGATGGGCTACGGCTACCTGCTGCCGTATGCGCGCAGCCACGAAACCCAGGCCGATGAAGTGGGCCTGATGCTCGCCGCCGCCGCGTGCTTCGATCCGCGTGAGGCGGTGCCGCTGTGGGAACGCATGGGCCAGGCCAGCGGCGGCCAGGCGCCGCCGGAGTTTTCCTCGACGCACCCCAACCCGGGCACCCGCATCCAGAACCTGCAGGCGTTGATGCCCAAGGCGATGGAATACCGGCAGAAGTTCTGCGAAAGCGCGGGCGGGTGAGGGCGCGGCAACCGTTGGAAAGCGTAATTGGCGCACCGAGGACGTAGCGCCGGGCTCTGCCCGGCTTCCGTCAGGTCGTGGTGATCATTGATCGCGTGCAGCCGGGCAGAGCCCGGCTCTACGGGGTTTGCTTTACTACGACGTTGATCGCGCCGTCCTGTACGCGTGCGGTGAGCGCGTCGCCGGGGCGCACCTGCAGCGGCGAGCGCACCAGACTGCCGTCTTCGTCGCGGGTGAGGATGCTGTAGCCGCGTGCCACCGTGGCCAGCGGGCTCACTGCTTCCATCGAACGTGCCAGGCCGCGCAGGTGCAGCTGGTCGCGTTGCAGCTGGCGCCCGATGGCCGCGTCGGCGCGTGGCATCAACCGGTCCAGCCGCTCGCGCAGCGCATCCAGGCGGCGCTGCGGGTGGCCGTTGCGCAGAACCACGGCGGCATGCCGCAGCTGCGCCTGCCGGCGTTCCTGCTGCTGCCGCCACACCGCGTCCAGGCGTCGGCCCAGGTCCTGCTGGCGCCGCTGCAGCAATTGCAGGCGGGCCTGCGGACCCTGGGCATTCAAGCGCAGCAGCGCGCGGTCGGCGCGCTGCATGGCCTGGCCCAGGCCGTGGCGCTGCAGCTGCACCATGCGCGCGGCCAGCCGGCGCACCTGCAACTGCAGGTCGCGCTGGTCGGGCACCAGCAGTTCGGCGGCCACCGAGGGCGTGGGCGCGCGCAGGTCGGCGGCGAAATCGGCCAGGCTGAAGTCGGTTTCGTGGCCCACCGCAGACACCACCGGGGTGCTGCTGGCCGCAATCGCGCGGGCCAGGTGCTCGTCGTTGAACGCCCACAGGTCTTCCAGCGAGCCACCGCCGCGGGTCAGCAGGATCACGTCGTAGCGGCCGCTGGCATCGGCCGCGCGCAGCAGCGCGGTGATCTGCGCGGCGGCACTGTCGCCCTGCACCAGGCTGGGCAGCAGGTCCACTTCCAGCAGCGGGTAGCGGCGTTCAAGCACGCTGAGCACGTCGCGCACCGCCGCGCCGGTGGGCGAGGTGATCACCGCCAGCCGGCGGACATGCGCCGGCATCGGCCGCTTGCGCTCGGCGGCGAACAGGCCCTCGGCCTCCAGCCGTGCCTTGAGCTGCTCATACGCGCGGCGCAGCGCGCCTTCGCCGGCTTCTTCCATGTGGTCCAGCACCAGCTGGTACTCGCCACGCGCTTCGTACAGGGTTAGCCGGCCACGGGCGAGCACGCGCATGCCATCGCGCGGGACGAACTTCAGCCACTGGCTCTTGGGCTTGAACAACGCCGCGCGGATCTGCGCACGTGCGTCCTTCAGGGTGAAGTACATGTGCCCCGATGCCGGGCGTGTCACGCTGCCCAGCTCGGCTTCCACCCAGATCAGCGGGAAGGCGCCTTCCAGCAGGTCGCGGGCCAGGATGTTGAGCTGGCTGGGCGTGAGGATCTGCGCGCTGCGGTCCATGGACAGGTCAAACGGTACGAACGGGCGCCCATGGTCGCACAAGCGTCATGCGCCGGGGTTCCGCGCGGCGTGCTGCTGCAGGGCCCAGGCAACGTGCTCGCGCACGATCGGCGAGGCATGTGCGCGGCGCGCGTCCAGCGCCGCCAGCGTCTGCGCACTGGTGGGCGCATTGCCCAGCGCCACGGCGATGTTGCGCAACCAGCGCTCGTGGCCGCTGCGCCGGATCGGGCTGCCTTCGGTGCGGCGCAGGAATTCGTCTTCTTCCCAGGCAAACAACTGCGCCAGCGAGGCGGTATCCAGATCGTTGCGGGCGCGGAAGTCCGGCTCGTCGGTGCGCCGCGCGAACTTGTTCCAGGGGCACACCAGCTGGCAGTCGTCACAGCCGTAGATGCGGTTGCCCATCAACGGCCGCATGTCTTCGGGAATGGCGCCGTCGTGTTCGATGGTCAGGTAGGAAATACAGCGCCGCGCATCCAGCCGTTGCGGGCCGATGATGGCCTGGGTGGGGCACACATCGATGCAGCGCGTGCAGGTGCCGCAGTGCGCGGTGGCCGGCGTGTCCACCGGCAGGGGCAGGTCGATGTAGATCTCGCCCAGGAAGAACCAGGAGCCGCCTTGCTTGTCGATCAGGCAGGTGTGCTTGCCGATCCAGCCCAGCCCGGCATTGCGTGCCAGGGCGCGCTCCAGCACCGGCGCCGAATCGACGAACACCCGGTAGCCAAACGCACCGATCTCGGCGGCGATCGCATCGGCGAACTTCTGCAGGCGGTTGCGCATGAGCTTGTGGTAATCGCGGCCCAGCGCGTACCGCGCCACGTAGGCGCGGTCGCCGTCGTGCAGGGTGTCCCACGCCTGCGCGTCGTCCTTGTGGCCGTAGTCCATGCCCACCGAGATCACCCGCACGGTGCCGGGCAACAACTCGGCCGGGCGCGCGCGCATCGTGCCGTGCCGGGCCATCCAGTCCATGGTGCCGTACAGGCCCTTGCCCAACCAGTCGGCCAGGTGCGCTTCGTCCTCGCCCAGCTCGATGCCGGACACGCCGCAGCGCTGGAAGCCATGCGCGCGCGCGATCTCGCGCACGCGCTCGGTGGCGCGGGCCAGGTTGACGGGGGCGGGGAGGGGCACAGCAGACATGGGGGGAAGTATAGAATCCCGGCATGCCCAAGCTTGCTGAACTGTTCGATATACCTGCTGCGCGCCAGATCGATGCGCGTGCCAGCGCCCTGCTAGGCGATGGCGGTGCCGCGCTGATGGACCAGGCCGGGCAGGCCGCCTGGCAGTGCCTGCTGGAGCAATGGCCGCAGGCGCAGCGCCTGTGTGTGGTGGTGGGGCCCGGCAACAACGGCGGCGACGGCTATGTGCTGGCCCGGTTGGCCCGGCAGGCCGGGCGCGCCGTGCACGTGCTGCGCCTGGCCACCGATGCCGCGGCCACCGCGCTGGCTCAGGCGGCCCTGCAGGCCTGGCAGGACGAGGGCGGGGAGGTGGCCGTGTTTGCCGGTGCACTGCCCCCCGCCGATGTGGTGGTGGATGCGCTGTACGGGCTGGGCCTGAACCGAGCGCCGGCCGGCGAGGCGGCGGCGCTGATCGAGGCCATCAACCAGGCCGGCGTGCCGGTCCTGGCGCTGGACGTGCCCAGCGGCGTGGACGCCAACACCGGCGCCGTGCCGGGCAGCGCGGTCCGCGCCAGCGTGACCCTGCAGTTCATCGTCTGCCACCAGGGCCTGTATACCGGCGCCGCGCTGGAACACGTGGGGGCGCGGCGGTTGGCACCGCTGCAGCTGCCGGACGGCGCAGACGCGCAGGTGTCGGCCAGTGGGGTGCCATGGCAGGCGCCCCGGCTGGCCGGGCTGCTGCCGGCGCGGCGCGCCAATACCCATAAGGGCGAATCCGGCCACGTGCTGTGCGTGGGCGGCAACCGCGGCAGCGGGGGCGCGGTGATGCTTGCCAGCGAGGCCGCATTGCGTGCCGGCGCCGGGCTGGTCAGCGTGGCCACCCAGGCGCTGCACGTGGCCCCGCTGCTGGCCCGCCTGCCCGAGGCCATGGCGCACGCGGTGGAAGACGCGCAGGACCTGCAGGCCCTGCTGGCGCGGGCCGGCGTGATCGCGATCGGGCCGGGCCTGGGCCAGGACGATTGGGCGCGCGAGCTGTGGCGGCAGGTGCTGGGCAGCGGCACGCCGCTGGTGGTCGATGCCGACGCGCTGAACCTGCTGGCCGCCGCGCCGCAGCCGCTGCACGACGCCATCCTGACCCCGCATCCGGGCGAGGCGGCGCGCCTGCTCGGGGTGGACACGGCCACGATCCAGGCCGACCGTTTCGCCGCTGCGCAGGCCCTGGCCGAGCGCTTCGGCGCGGTGGTGGTGCTCAAGGGCGCCGGCAGCATCATCGCCGCCCCCGGTCAGCTGCCGCGGGTGATCGCGGCGGGCAACCCGGGCATGGCCGTGGGCGGCATGGGCGATCTGTTGACCGGCATCATCGCTGCGTTGCGCGCACAGGGGCTGGATGCCTTCGATGCGGCCAGCAGTGGTGCACTGCTGCATGGGCTGGCCGGCGATGCCGCCGCCAGCGACGGCCAGCGTGGCCTGCTCCCCACCGACCTGCTGGTGCCGCTGCGCCGGCTGGTGAATCCGGAACCTCGACCCGCATGATCACGTTTTTCCTGGCCCAGACCGACGACACCGACCTGCTTGGGCAGTGGCTGGCCGCGACCCGTCCGCCGCAGGCGGTGATGCAGCTGCAGGGCGACCTCGGCGCGGGCAAGTCGACGCTGGCGCGTGCGCTGCTGCGCGCGCTGGGCGTGCAGGGCGCCATCCGCAGCCCCACCTACACGCTGGTGGAGCGCTATCCGCTGGACGACGGGCACGAAGCCTGGCACCTGGACCTGTACCGCATCGGCCAGGCCGATGAGCTGGATTTCCTGGGGCTGGACGAGGGCAGTGCCTCGCTGTGGCTGATCGAATGGCCCGAGCGCGGCGCGGGCGCGCTGCCACCCACCGACCTGATCGTGGCGCTGGAAATCGAAGGGCAGGGACGCCGTGTGCGTCTCAATGCGACAAGCGACGCGGGTCGTGAATGGCTTGCCCGGTTGCCACAAGGGGGCGACTTGCAGGCCCTTTCTGTCGGCTGACACTAGGAAACACCGGCAGGTTACGGATTATTAAGGGAAAAGGAGTTGCATTTCATTCAGGGCGGTGATTGAATCTTGACCCATGCCAATGGGGAAACCACTCACCGCCATCTGTGCCGCCGTCGGACTCTGTCTGGCGAGCGCCCTGGCGTGGGCCGGTGAAGTGCGTCAGGTGGGTCTGGAGACCGGTGCCACCGGCACCCGCGCGGAAATCGCCCTGTCCGGCAGCGGTGGCTACAAGACCCTGAGTTTGGCCGGCCCGAACCGTCTGGTGGTGGATTTCCCGGACTCCAGCGCGGTCCGCAACCTCAAGCTGCCAGCGCCCAAGGGCGTGGTCACCGCCGTGCGCACCGGTCAGCCGGTGCCCGGCACGTTCCGGGTGGTGTTCGACCTGGCCGAATCGGTTGCGCCGTTCCGGCCGCAGATGGTCAAGCAGGGCGACGAATCGCGGCTGGTCATCGAATGGCCGGGCGATGCGCCGGCCAGTGTTGCCAGCGCGCCCGCCCCCGCACCTGCACCCGCACAAACCCCGACGCCCGCACCCGCCCCGGCCGGTACGGTCGCGGGCGCCGTGCCGCCGGCACAGACCGCCGCCAACGCAGCGCAGGCGCGCAGCGATGCGGCGCGTGCCACCGCACTGCTCACCGCCTCGGTGCGCCAGCAGGCCAGCGCCACGGCCGCCACGCCGGTGCCGACCCCCACGCCACCGGCCGCTGCCGCCGTGAACGTGGCGGCCGCCGGCAACGCCAATGCGGCCAGCAACTCGGCCACCCCGGCGGCGATCCTGGCCGGCCAAGCCACCGCCGCGGTGGTGCCTGCGCCGACGCCGGTGGTGGTGCCTGCCGAGCCGCCGCGCCCGGTGATGCCCAGCGAAATGTCGCGGATCAAGATGCGCCCGGGCATGCGCCCGCTGGTCGTGGCGATCGATCCCGGCCACGGTGGCCAGGATCCCGGTGCGGTAGGTCCCACCGGCAAGCGGGAAAAAGACATCACCCTGGCAGTGGCGCGCGAACTGGCGCGCCAGGTCAATGCCACGCCCGGCCTGAAAGCCTTCCTGACCCGCGACACCGACGTCTTCATTCCGCTGCCGATGCGCGCGCAGAAGGCACGTTCGGCGAAGGCCGACATCTTCATTTCGATCCACGCCGACGCGGCTGAAAACCGCGCCGCCACCGGTTCGTCGGTGTACGTGCTGTCGACCAAGGGCGCCTCGTCCCAGCGTGCGCGCTGGCTGGCCGACAAGGAAAACGCCGCCGATCTGGTCGGTGGCGTGCGCCTGCAGCAGACCGAAGGCACCTTGGCCAACGTGCTGCTGGACCTGGCCCAGAGCGGGTACATGAAGGCGTCTGAAGATGCGGCCGGCCACGTGCTGGGCGGGCTCAAGCGCATCGGCAAGAACCACAAGCCCAACATCGAACGTGCCAACTTCGCGGTGCTGCGCACCTCGGACATGCCGGCGATGCTGGTCGAAACCGCCTTCATCTCCAATCCCGATGAAGAGCGTCGCCTGATCGACCCGGCCTACCAGCGCCAGATCGCCGGTGCGGTGCTCGACGGCGTGCACACCTTCTTCAGCCGCCAACCGCCGCCGGGCACGCTCTACGCCGCCCGCGCCGAAGCCGAGATCCAGGCCGCCAGCACGGTAGCCGGCGGCAGCAAATAATCCGCAACGCGGATTATTTGCGGGTAGAGCCGACCGTTGGTCGGCTGGCCCTACACGTAACCTATCCGGTAATCCGCCCGGCCCAATGAATCGGGTAGAGCCGACCGTTGGTCGGCTATCGCGCGAAGCGCGCCCGCGTTCGGTTCCGTAACCGCGTGGCCCCATCGCAGAGCAGCCGACCAACGGTCGGCTCTACCGGGKCTGGGTCCRGTCCGSGGCGACGATCGCCACCACGTAGAGCCGACCGTTGGTCGGCTA
>NZ_JBFTIS010000033.1:0-23148 GCF_056395005.1 Stenotrophomonas sp. 10N36
CAACGCCCGCGTGCGCGACGCTCAAAGCGGACCGATCCCCGCCTGAAGCGCGCCCGGGCACATCTCCAACGGCTGCCGGCCAGCGGCCGGCACTACCGTGCCCGTCTGCTGGAGGGGCCGAAGCCTCCTCCAGCAACACAGTTGCTACAAGGACGTACTTGCGGCGTGTCCCGCCGGCCCACCCACCCCGACCAAGCCCGCCACCAACGCAGCGCCGCCTTTGACGTTGAAGTTGACCTCGACCTTGACCTTGACCCTGCTCCAGGCCTCCAAACCCCCATCACAACCACTTTCGACTGCAACGGATGCCGGGGGGCATGGGGTCGCCTATAATCGGGGGCCACACTGTCTGTTGCCTTGCCATGACTGCCGAAACGGCCGCCGAACTTCACACGATCATCGACCTGATCCGCTACGGCACCAGCCGTTTCAATGCCGCAGGCCTCACCTTCGGGCACAGCTACGACAACGCCCTGGACGAAGCCACCCAGCTCGTCCTGCACAGCCTGCACCTGCCGCATGACCTTGGCCCCGCCTACGGCGCCGCCCGCGTCACCACGCCTGAAAAGGCCGAGGTACTGGCCCTCTTCGAACGTCGCATCAACGAACGCCTGCCCGCCGCCTACCTCACCGGCGAAGCCTGGTTTGCCGGCCTCAGCTTCAAGAGCGACAGCCGCGCCCTGGTCCCGCGCTCGCCCATCGCCGAACTCATCGAAACCGGCTTCGAACCCTGGCTGGCCGGCCGCGACGTCCATCGCGCCCTCGACCTCTGCACCGGCTCGGGCTGCATCGCCATCGCCATCGGCCACTACTACCCCAACTGGGAGGTGGACGGCGTCGACCTCAGCGACGATGCCCTGGCCCTGGCGCATGAGAACAAAGAACGCCTCCAGGCGCACAACGTCACCCTGATCAAGTCCGACCTGTTCAACGGCCTCACCGGCCGCCACTACGACCTGATCGTCACCAACCCGCCCTACGTCACCAACGACGAAACCGATGCCCTGCCGCAGGAATACTCCTACGAGCCGGACATGGGCCTGCGTGCCGGCCCCGATGGCCTCGACCTCGTCCTCAAGATCCTGCGCGACGCCCCGCTGCACCTCAGCGAAGATGGCCTGCTGATCTGCGAAGTAGGCGAGTCCGAACAGCATCTCATCAAGCTCCTGCCCGAAGTCGACTTTGCCTGGATCGAATTCAAGGTTGGCCAGATGGGCATCTTCGCCGTCGAATGCCGTGAGCTCATCGCCCACAGCGCGCGCATCACCGAACTGGCAGCGCAGCGGCCGTGAGTTCCAACAGCTTCGGCACACTGCTGACCGTCACCACCTTCGGCGAATCGCATGGTCCGGCGATCGGCTGCGTGATCGATGGCTGCCCGCCGGGGCTGGAGATCAGCGCCGGTGACTTCGACCACGACCTGCAGCGTCGCGCCACCGGCAAGAGCCGGCATACCTCGGCGCGTCGCGAAGCCGACGACGTCGAGATTCTGTCCGGCGTCTACGAGGGCCGCACCACCGGCACCCCCATCGCGCTGCTGATCCGCAACACCGACCAGCGCAGCAAGGATTACACCGCCATCGCCCAGCAGTTCCGCCCGGGCCATGCCGACTACAGCTACTGGCAGAAGTACGGCATCCGCGACCCGCGCGGTGGCGGCCGCTCGTCCGCGCGCGAAACCACCATGCGCGTAGCCGCCGGCGTCATCGCCAAGAAGTGGCTGCAGCAGCGTTATGGCGTGACCGTGCGGGGCTACCTGTCCCAGCTTGGCGCGATCACCCCCACCGGGCACGACTGGTCGGCGGTGGAAGACAACCCGTTCTTCTGGCCGGTGGCCGAACAGGTGCCCGCGCTGGAGAGCTACATGGATGCGCTGCGCAAGTCCGGCGACTCGGTCGGCGCGCGCGTCAACGTGGTCGCCGACGGCGTGCCGCCGGGGTGGGGCGAGCCCATCTACGGCAAGCTCGACGGTGAACTGGCCGCCGCGCTGATGAGCATCAACGCGGTCAAGGGCGTGGAGATCGGCGACGGCTTCGCCAGCGCCGCCCAGCTGGGCACCGAACACCGCGACCTGATCACCCCGCAGGGCTTTGCCAGCAACCATGCCGGCGGCATCCTCGGTGGCATCTCCACCGGCCAGCAGGTCACCGCCTCGATCGTGCTCAAGCCCACCTCCAGCCTGCGCCTGCCCGGCGCCACGGTGGATGCCGACGGCAACGCGGTCGATGTGATCACCACCGGTCGCCACGACCCGTGCGTGGGCATCCGCGCCACCCCCATCGCCGAGGCGATGATGGCGCTGGTGCTGATGGACCAGGCCCTGCGCCACCGCGCCCAGTGCGGCGACGTGGGCACCATCACCCCGCGCATCCCCGGATCGATCGATGGCTGATCGCCGCCCCCGGGTCTGGGTCAGCCAGCCGCTGTTCGACGATGTGGTCGAACAGCTCGGGCAGTATGTCGACCTGGACATGACCGGCGAGGTCACCCGCTACACGCCACAGCAGTTGGCCGAGCGGCTGGCCGAGGTCGACGGCGCGCTGATCACCCTCAACGAGCGCATCGGCGCGGCCGAGATCGCCAACGCCCCGCAGCTGCGCGCGATCGCCAACGTCGGCGTGGGCTACAACAACCTCGATGTGGACGCGCTCAGCGCCGCCGGCATCCTGGCCAGCAACACCCCGGACGTACTCACCGAAACCACCGCCGACCTCGGCTTCGCACTGCTGATGGCCACCGCCCGCCGCATCACCGAGGCCGAGCGCTGGCTGCGTGATGGGCAGTGGGGGCAGTGGTCGTTCCAGACCCTGCTCGGCGCGGACATCCACGGCAGCACGCTGGGCATCCTTGGTATGGGTCGCATCGGCCAGGGTATCGCCCGCCGCGGCGCGCTCGGGTTCGGCATGCGCGTGCTGTACCACAACCGCTCGCGGCTGCCCGACGCCATTGAAGCCGAAGTGGGCGCGCAGTACGTCGACCTCGACACGCTGCTGGCCCAGGCCGACCACCTGGTGCTGGTGCTGCCCTACAGCGCGTCCTCCCACCACATCATCGACGCCGGTGCATTGGCGAAGATGAAGCCGACCGCCACCCTGGTGAACATCGCCCGCGGCGGCATCGTCGACGAGGTGGCGCTGGCCGACGCACTGGCCAACAGCCGCCTCGCCGCAGCCGGCCTGGACGTGTTCGAAGGCGAGCCCACGGTGCGCCCGGAACTGCTGGCCCTGCACAACATCGTGCTGACCCCGCATATCGGCAGCGCCAGCCAGGCCACGCGCCGGGCGATGGTGCAGCTGGCCGTGGACAACCTCACCGCCGCGCTGGGGCTGGGCCCGAACGCCGGCCACCCGCCGAGCGCGATCAACGCCGACGCCGTGGCCGCCGCGAAAGCCGGCGGCGCGACCGTGGGCGGCAAAAAAGTCGGCGACGCAAAACGATAGGGAACCTCCCCAGCCAACAGGCGAGGTTCCCGAACCGGCAGGCACCGATCGTTGGTCGGCACGCACATTCACTATCCCGGTAGGTACCGACCGTTGGTCGGTACACCCAACACTCCAAAAACACGGTAGGTACCGACCGTTGGTCGGTACACCCAACACGAGGTTCCCCCATGAGCAATGCAGATCGTCGTTTCCACGTCGCTGTCGTCGGTGCCACTGGCGCCGTTGGCGAAACCATGTTGTCCATCCTCGCCGAGCGCGACTTCCCGATCGCTTCGCTGAGCCTGCTCGCGTCCTCGCGCTCGGCCGGCGGTGAAATCGACTACCGCGGCGAGAAGATCAAGGTCCAGGACCTGGCCGACTTCGACCCCAAGGGCGTGGACATCGCGCTGTTCTCCGCCGGTGGCAGCGTATCCAAGGAGTACGGCCCGAAGTTCGCCGCTGCCGGTGCGGTGGTGATCGACAACTCGTCGGCCTTCCGCTACGACGACGACGTGCCGCTGGTGGTGTCCGAAGTGAACCCGGACGCGCTGAAGAACCGCCCGCGCGGCATCATCGCCAACCCGAACTGCTCCACCATGCAGATGCTGGTGGCGCTGGCGCCGCTGCACCGCCAGTACGGCATCACGCGCATCAACGTGGCCACCTACCAGTCGGTATCCGGTGGCGGTCGTTCGGCGCTGGAGGAACTGGGCAAGCAGACCGGCCAGCTGCTCAGCTTCCAGCAGATCGACCCGCAGCGCTTCCCGGTGCAGATCGCCTTCAACCTGATCCCGCACATCGACGACTTCCTGGAAAACGGCTTCACCAAGGAAGAGATGAAGCTGGTCTGGGAAACCAAGAAGATCCTGGGCGACGACAGCATCCTGGTGAACCCCACCGCCGTGCGCGTGCCGGTGTTCTACGGCCACTCCGAAGCGGTCACCATCGAAACCCGCGACAAGGTCACCGTGGCGGCCGCGCGCGAGCTGCTGTCGCGTTCGCCGGGCGTGGAAGTGGTGGACAAGCATGAAGCCGGCGGCTATCCGACCCCGGTGACGCATGCGTCGGGCAACGATGCGGTGTATGTCGGCCGTATCCGCGAAGATCTCTCGCACCCGAACGGGCTGAACCTGTGGATCGTGTCGGACAACATCCGCAAGGGCGCCGCGCTCAATGCGGTGCAGTTGGCCGAACTGGTCGCCGCCGAAGGCTGATCGTGCAACGCCGATGGCATGGGGATGCCATCGGCGGCTGCAATTCAACCATCGCCGATCACGGGGGGAGCCGCTATATTGGCCGCCATGAACAACCGGACCCGGGGCGCCCTGCGCCCGCTCAAGTATGTGTCCACACTGCTGCTGGCCCTGGCCAGCAGCTCCGCCATGGCCCTGGGCCTGGGCGATATCCGGGTGCTGTCCAAGCCTGGCCAGCCGCTGCTGGCCGAAATACCGGTGATCTCGGCCGACCCGGCCGAGCTGGAGAACCTGCGGGTGGCGCTGGCCTCACCGGGCACCTTTGCCCGGGTCGGGCTGGATGCACCGGCGGGCCTGGTCAGTGAACTGCAGTTCGAACTGACCCGCAATGCGCAGGGCAGGGCGGTGGTGCGGGTCAGCACCCAGACCCCCGTCACCACCCCGTCGCTGAATTTCCTGATCGAAGCCGACTGGGGCCAGGGGCGCCTGGTCCGGGAATACTCGGCGCTGGTCGATGCACCCAACAGTGCGCTGGCCGTGGCCGAACCGGAGATCGTCGCGCCGGCCGGCGCGATGTCCAACGCCATTGTGCGTGAGCCGGCACCGGCGACCGCGCCTGCGCCCACGGTAGAGGCCAGACCGGCCCGCACGGCCGCGCAGCCGCCACGCACCGCTCCATCGCGCAGCGCAGCGCCGGCACCGGCAAGCGCCGCCGGCGGCGTCACCGTGCAACGTGGCCAGACCCTGTCCCAGATCGCCGCCGCGGTGGCCCGCGAACAGGGCATCAACCGCAACCAGGCGATGGTCGCGCTGCTGCGCGCCAACCCGGACGCCTTCATCCGCGGCAACGTCAACCTGCTCAAGCAGGGCGCGGTGCTGCGCAGCCCCACCGACACGACCACGCCGATCGACGCCAGTGAAGCGGCCGCGATCGTGCGCGAGCACGCCGCACAATGGCGGCAATCCCGCGCGGCCATCCCGCAGCCGGCCAGCAGCGGCGTTGCCGCCAGCCCGGGCCCGGCCGCCACGCCGGCGGCAGCGGCGGCGGCAGCGGCCAGCGGCGCGCGCTTGGAGATCGCACCGGCGGTCGCCGCCACCGACAACAATGCAGGCACAACCACCGGCACCGCCGCCGGCAGTGAGGGCGACATGCTGGGCAACGAACAACTGCGTCAGGCCAAGGAAGATGTCGCCACCCGCGATGCCGAGATCCAGGAACTGCGCAGCCGCGTGGCGGACCTGGAAAAGCTGCAGAAGCAGCAGCAGTCGCTGATCGCGATGAAGGACAGCGACCTGGCGGCCGCGCAGCAGCGCCTGGGCCAGGCCCCGGCCACGCGTGAGGCCGGCGGTAGTGGCTGGTACTGGCTGGGCCTGGTGGTGCTGTTGCTGGTGGTGGGCGGGTGGGCCGTGGCCCGCCGTCGAAAACCGTCGCCGTTGCCGCCGCTGCGCCGCGACGGCCTGGATGCCACCGCGCTCGCCGCCGCCGTGCCTGCCGCCGATTACATCGACGAGCTAGCCGCCCAGCAGGACGACGCGCTGGATGCCCGCCTGGATGAAGCACGCGACCAGGCCAATGAAGTACTCGACGAACCCGCCGAACACTACGCCGATGGCCTGCGCCGAGAGCCTGTGTTCACGCTGGAGCCGCGCCCGGGGCATACCGGGGCCGGCAGCGATGCAGTGCAGCCGGAAGGCGACGACACCGCGCCGGACGGGGAGCAGGTGCCCCCAGCGACCGCTGCCGTGGATGCGGACGCGGACGTGGACACGATAGACGTGTACACCCCGCCGGCGCATGCGCTGGAAGCCGCGGCACAGCCGTCGTTCCGCGGCGTCTTCGAGTTTCCCGCCGATGGCGACGCGGTTGCCGTTTCCGCGGAACAGGCGGCTGACGCCGATGCCGATGCCGATGCCGATGCCGAGGCAGGCATCGAGGCGCCGTTCGAGGCCACCGACAACAGTGGTCATGTCCTGGCGACCCCTGGCCGCGACCGCCTGGAACTGGCCATCGCCTACCTGGACCTCGGCGACGCCGAAACCGCGCGCACGCTGCTGCAGGAAGTGGCCGTTGCGGCCGACCCGCACAGCCAGGCGCAGGCCCGCGAACTGCTGGCGCGGTTGGGATGACCAGCCCCGTCTCGCCTTCGCCGCGCGAGCGCCGGCTGGATTACGTGGAGTTCGCCTCCACCGACCCGGCCGCCAGCCGCCGCTTCTTCTCGGCGGTGTTCGGCTGGACGTTCGTTGATTACGGCCCGGACTACACCGCCTTCGACGATGGCCGTCTGCAGGGCGGCTTCTTCCGCGGCAGCCCGGTCACCACCGCCGCGGGCGCCGCTTTGCTGGTGATCTACGCCGACGACCTGGCCCCGGTGGCCGAGGCGGTGGCCGCCCACGGTGGGCAGGTGGTCAAGCCCGTGTTTTCCTTTCCCGGGGGCAGCCGCTTCCAGTTCGTCGAACCCGGCGGCAACGAACTTGCCGTGTGGTCCGAGCGCGATCCGGCCTGATGCCCCGACCGGCCCTGGCCGGTTCTTACCGACTTACAGAGGTTGACCATGCGCTACGCAATGGGCGTGGAATACGATGGCAGTGAATTCAAGGGCTGGCAGCAGCTGGGCGAGAGCGGTCGTCCCAGCGTGCAGGCCAGTCTGCAGCAGGCGCTGTCCTCGGTGGCCGATGCGCCCATCAAGGTCATGTGTGCCGGGCGCACCGATGCCGGCGTGCACGGTCACTGCCAGGTGGTGCATTTCGATACCGACGTCGTCCGCAACCTGCGCGGCTGGACCTTGGGCACGACCACCCGCCTGCCGCCCGCCATCGCGGTGCGCTGGTGCCAGCCGGTGGCCGATGATTTCCATGCGCGCTTCTCCGCCCGCGCCCGGCGCTATCGTTACCGCCTGCTCAACCGCCAGGTGCGCCCGGCGCTGAACCGGCAGAGCCTGAGCTGGGAACGGCGGCCGCTGGATGCCGCGCTGATGCACGCGGCGGCGCAGGCATTGCTGGGCGAAAACGACTTCAGTGCCTTCCGCAGCGTCAATTGCGAGGCCCTGCATGCCCGCCGCGAGCTGCAGGCGATCAGCGTGACCCGCGATGGCGAGGTGCTGGAGGTCTGTGTTCAGGCCAATGCATTCCTTCATCACATGGTGCGCAATATCGTCGGTTCATTGATCCTGGTCGGGTGCGGGGACAAGCCGGTGTCGTGGCTGGGCGAGCTGCTGGCCGGAAAGGACCGCACCGTGGCCGGGCCGACCGCACCGCCGCAGGGTTTGGTGTTCGTTGGACCCCTGTACCCCGACAACTGGCAACTGCCCGCCGAGGTGACTCTATGAGCCGCTCTTTCTATCGCACCCGTATCAAGTTCTGCGGCATGACCCGCGCCGGCGATGTGCGCCTGGCCGGGGAACTGGGCGTGGATGCCGTCGGCTTCATCTTCGCCCGGGAGAGCAAGCGCCGCGTGGCGCCGGCCGAAGCCCGCGCGATGCGCCAGGCGATTGCGCCGATGGTGGACGTGGTGGCCCTGTTCCGTGACAACAGCAAGGAAGAAGTGCGCGAAGTGCTGCGCACAGTGCGGCCCACCCTGCTGCAGTTCCACGGCGAGGAAGACGAGTCGTTCTGCCGCAGCTTCAACATGCCCTACCTCAAGGCCGTGGCGATGGGCGGCCGCGAGGACGTCAACGCGCGCCAGCTGCAGCTGCGGTACCCCAGCGCCGCCGGGTTCCTGTTCGACAGCCACGCCCCCGGCGGCGGCGGTGGCACCGGCGTGGCCTTCGACTGGACCCGCCTGCCCACCGGCCTGCACCGGCCGTTCCTGCTGGCCGGCGGGATCACCCCCGACAACGTCTTCGACGCGATCGTGGCCACGCTGCCGTGGGGCGTGGACGTATCCAGCGGGATCGAATCCGAGCCGGGCATCAAGGACGGCTACAAGATGCGCAAGTTCGTCGAAGAAGTCCGCCGCGCCGACTGCCACGAGGCCGACTGAGGCCGCCAGGCCCCGACCGCCAATCCCGGTAGGTCCCGACCGTTGGTCGGGACATGGCCAATCCCGACGCCCGGACATCCTTGCGCCACGGCCCATGGCGGCCCTGCTATGGGCGCGGCCGCGAATTTCACGTAGCATCGACAGGACATGGCGCGGCCGGCACGGCGCGTAGTCGCGGGAAGCCGGAGCGCTTCCCTCAAAGCGGCGGCCGGGGAAGCGGCTGGCCGCCTTCACAGGGAAGGCATGGAATGAACGAATTCCTCACTGTCGCGTTGAGTTTCCCCACGCTGCCGTACAGCATCGTGCTGGCGTTCGCCGTGCTGTATTGGCTGCTGGCCGCCTTCGGCGTGGTCGATGACGGCATTGCCCATGACGGCATGGACCTGCACCTGGGCGATGACGGCCTGCACGGCATTTCCGGCATCTTCGCGCGCCTGGGCCTGGGCGGTGCGCCGGTGATGCTGGTGATCGCGCTGCTGGCCTTCTTCGGCTGGACCGTCACCTATTTCGTCCACCTGTTCCTGCTGCAGGCCCTGCCCACCCCGGTGCGCTGGGTCGCCGGCAGCGTCACCGCCGTGCTCGCCCTGATTCCCGCCGTGCCGCTCAGCGTGGTGATACTGCGCCCGATCCGGCGCCTGCTGCTGCGCCTGCGCCCGGTGCCCCAGGCGTCGCTGCTGGGCCGCGTCGGCGTGATCGCCTCACCGCAGGTCACCGCCACCGTGGGCCATGCCAACGTCGACGACGGCGGCGCCGGGCTGATCCTGCAGGTGCGCTCGCACGACGGCAGCGTGCTCGCACGCGGCGACCGCGTGGTCCTGCTGGACTACCTGGCCGACCATAACCATTACCTGGTGGTGCGTGAAAACGCCCACCCCGCGCTTTCCATCCAAGACAGCCTGATTGCGGGCGATAAGGAGATCCATCGATGAGTTTTGCGACCTTGGCCCCGTTCGTGATCGGGGTGGGCATCCTGCTGGTCCTGCTGCTTGGCCTGGCCGGCCTGTTCAAAGCGTTCTACCGCAAGGTGGACCAGGGCGTGGCCCTGATCGTCAATGACATGAGCGCCCAGCCCAAGGTGCACTTCACCGGTGCGCTGATCATCCCGGTGCTGTACCGCGCCGAGCTGATGCGGATCAGCCTGATCACCCTGCAGATCGACCGCCGTGGCAAGGAAGGCCTGATCTGCCGCGACAACATGCGCGCCGACATCGCCGTGGCCTTCTACCTGCGCGTCAACGAAACCCAGGCCGACGTGCTGCGCGTGGCCAAGGCCATCGGTGCCGACCGCGCCTCGGACAAGCACGCCGTGGATGAACTGTTCAACGCCAAGTTCTCCGAAGCGCTGAAGACGGTGGGCAAGAAGTTCGAGTTCACCGAACTGTTTGAAAAGCGCCAAGAGTTCCGCGACGAGATCATTGCCGTGATCGGCAACGACCTGAATGGCTATGCGCTGGAAGACGTCGCCATCGACTACCTGGAGCAGACCCCCAAGCTGCTGCTGGACCAGAACAACATCCTCGATGCCCAGGGCATCCGCAAGATCACCGAGCTGACCGCCACCCACAACGTGGTCACCAACGAGCTGGAACAGAACGAAAAGCTGGCCATCACCAAGAAGAACGTCGAAGCGCGTGAAGCGCTGCTGGCGCTGGAACGCCAGCAGGCCGAAGCCGAAGCGCGCCAGAAGCGCGAGATCGAAACCATCCGCGCGCGTGAGGAAGCCGAGACCGCCAAGGTCCAGGAAGAGCAGCGCCAGCTGTCCGAACAGGCACGCATCGAAGCGCAGGAAGTCATCGACATCCGCGAACAGAACCGCATGCGCGAAGTGGAAGTGGCCGAGCAGAACCGCCAGCGTGCGGTGGCCATCGAATCCGAGCGCGTCGAGCGCGCGCGCCAGCTGGAGCAGGTCACCACCCAGCGCGAAGTGCAGCTGCAGGGCGTGGAGCGCGACAAGGTGGTCGAGTCCGGCAAGATGGACGTGGCCAACATTACCCGCGAGCGCATCGCCATCGACAAGACCGTGGCCCAGGAAGAAGAGCGCATCAAGGAAGTGCGTGAGGTGTCCGAAGCCGATCGCCAGAAGCAGGTGCTGATCCTGGAAGCCGAAGGCAAGGCGCAGGAACTGCTGGTGCGCCAGGTCAAGGAAGCACAGGCGGCC
Organism: Stenotrophomonas sp. 10N36; assembly: GCF_056395005.1. Classification (NCBI taxonomy): domain Bacteria; kingdom Pseudomonadati; phylum Pseudomonadota; class Gammaproteobacteria; order Lysobacterales; family Lysobacteraceae; genus Stenotrophomonas; species Stenotrophomonas sp. 10N36. Next base: position 10,753 of record NZ_JBFTIS010000033.1, read on the forward strand.
GAAACCTCGGCCAAGCACCGCGCCGTGGAAATCACCACCCTGGCCCAGGCCCAGCACGAAGCGGCCGGCAAGCAGGCCGATGCCAAGCGCCTGCTGGCCGACGGTGCCCGTGCCGAACAGGCCGCCCCCGGCCTGGCCGAGGCGCAGGTGCGCGAAGCCTCGGCGCTGGCCATCGAGAAGGTCGGTATCGCCGAAGCCCGCGTCATCGAAGCCAAGGCCGAAGCCAACCTCAAGCAGGGCACCAACGAGGCCCGCGTGCTGGCCGAGAACCTGCAGGCCCAGGCCCACGGTGAAGAACAGATGGGCCGTGCCCGCGCCACCGCGACCGAGTCCATCGGCGGTGCCGAAGCCGGCGTGGTGCAGAAGAAGCTGCTAGCCGAGGCTGAAGGCCTGGTCCGCAAGTTCGAGGCGATCGGCTCGCTCAGCGACACCGCGCGCGGCCACGAAGAGTTCCGCATGATGCTCGACAACAGCCTCAAGCAGGCGCTGGCCTCGATCGATGCCGGCAAGGAAGTCTCGCGCGAGAACGCCGGCGTCATCGCCAGCGCGCTGCGCAACGCCGACATCGACCTGGTGGGCGGCGACGGCGGCATGTTCGAGAACCTGATCAAGGCCGTGTCGCTGGGCAAGTCCATCGAAGGCCTGGCCGACAAGAGCCCGATCGTGCAGGAGCTGATGCAGCGCTACCTGGGCGTGGGCCCGCGCGAATCCGCGCCGCGCCAGATCAGCGAAGACGCCGTTGAGGCGGTGCCCAGCGTGACCGCCACCGTGGTCGAAACCCGCTGAGCCCCACTGCCGGCGCGCCGCCTTGGGGTGGCGTGTCCGGCACCCCGGCGGTGGCCGTGATGCCACCGCCACGCCTTTCCCGGCCGGCTCGCCCGGCCGGTTGTCCGTGAGCCGGAAGGAAGCCGATGTCCGATACCGCCAACCGTCCCGAGCCGTCCGCGCCGGAAGCCACCGCCAGCGTCGACCAGGCCGTTGCCCAGGGCGGCGCCTATGAAGTGCTGCGCCGCCGCCTGGCCGAGCAGGGCAGCCGCCTGCGCAGCCTTGCCGATGCACTCAACCGGCAGCGCCTGGCCGAGTTCGGCGACAGCCGGCTGGAGGTCACCGGCCGCTTCCGCATCCGCAGCGAAAACAACTGCGTCGGCCGCGATATCGTCCAGGTCGGGCCGGACCTGCTGCTGTTTGGCTACAACGTCTACATCGGGCTCAAGACCCAGACCCGCGTCGAAGACGTGTTCGGCTTGTACCGGCTGGTGCAGGCCAACGACGGCTACGACGTGGTGCCGGTGGACGCCAAGGGCAGCTTCCTGGCCCAGCCGGCGTTCGTGCACGACTTCGGCGAGCTCTACGCCTATTACAAACATGCGCGCCTGCTGCAGCTGATCGTGGTTGGCGACAAGCTGCTGGCGTCCTTCCAGATCGGCGAGCGCAGCAGCGACGTGCGCGTGTTCCGCTGGGCGCTGGCCCGCGATGGCGCACTGACCTACCTGGATGCCCGTGGCGAGCGCGACATCGCACTGCCACCGCCATTCGATTTCGAGTGGACCCGCGCCACGCGCGACATGGCCGTCACCGGCCGCCATGCGCACCTGAACATCCTCGACAGTCTGTTCGTGGAAACCACCGGCGGCGACCTCACCATCAAGGTCGAGAACAATACCGAGAGCGGGCAGGGCGTCTACAGCGAACCGGTCGAAGACAGCACGCAGTCGCTGGACGACGCGCAGTTCGACTTCGCCCGGGTGGGCTCGCTGATCCTGCTCAAGGTGCTGCCGTACCGTGAAACGGTGTGGCGCGGCCTGATCTACAACACGCTCACCGGCAACATCACCCGCAACGATGCGATCGTGCAGGCCTGTGTGCAGCTGCCCGAAGACCACGGCATCATCTTCCCGGGCGGCTATTACCTGCAGAGCGGCGAGCACAAGGCGTTCGACGCGGCCATGGACGGCATGCAGTTCAAGCGCGCCATCCGCTCGCCCAATGGCGAGGACGTGCTCTACATCTTCTACGAGCGCGAGGGGGGGCGTTCGGCACTGTTTGTCTACAACACCATCCAGCGCGTGCTGCAGAACCCGGTGTTCGGCCACGGCTACGCCTTCATGCACGACGGGCGCATGGTGCTGTTCCATGCCGAAGGCAGCGAGCCGACCCGCATCCACGCCATGCAGGTGTGGCAAACGCCGTTCAGCAGCGACGAGTTCGCCGCCAGCCGTCCGCCCGGCAACACCTTCATGGGCCGCATCGGCAACGCCGAGCTGGTGCGCGGCATCTCCAACCTGTTCGACCTGGCCCGCACCATCGAAGGCGATGACGTGTCGGTGCAGCGCTACCAGCGCCTGGTGCAGGACACCCGGCGCCTGTTCGACGCCCACCATTGGCTGGACGATGAGCAATGCAGCGGGGCGGTCAGCCTGCTGCGCGAGGTCAGCAGCACCGGCGAATCGGTGCTGGACGAATACGAGAAGGTGCAGTCGATCCGCGCGCAGTCCGCGCAGGCCATGGCCCAGGCGCAGAGCACGCAGAAAGCCCTGCTGGCCCGCCTGCAGCCGGAGAACTGGAAAGAGGTGCAGTCCTTCGTCGAGGCGCTCAATGCGATCTCGGCGCAGCGTGGGCACCTGCTCACCATCCGCGACTACCGCTACATCGACACCGACCTGATCGATGCGATGACCGCCGCGCTGCAGCAGGCGCATGAGGCCATCGGCGCGGCCACCGGCGCGTTCCTGGCCGGCGATGCCGCGCTGGCCCCGCTGGGCGAGCGCCTGCAGGCGCTGGACGAGGCGGCCCAGCAGGCCGAAAGCGCGCGCGTGCTGGACGAGCAGCTGGCCGGCCTGCGCGCCATGTCGGCCGACCTGGACATGCTGTCCGAGCTGATGGCCGGGCTGAAGGTCGACGACGCCACCGCGCGCACCCGCGTGGTCGAAGCGATCTCGGCCATCTACGCGCGCCTCAACCAGACCCGCGCACGCGCCGAACAGCGCCGCCGCAACCTCGGCTCGGCCGAAGCGGTGGCGCAGTTCGCCGCGCAGTTCGCGCTGTTCTCGCAGGCCATCACCAGCGCCCTGGCGATGGCCACCGATCCCGAACGCGCCGACGAACAGATGTCGCGGCTGCTGGTGCAGCTGGAGGAACTGGAAAGCCAGTTCGGCGAGCACGAGCAGTTCCTGGGCGACATCCTGGCCAAGCGCGAAGAGCTGATCGATGCCTTCGAAGCCCACAAGCAGGCGCTGCTGGACGAGCGCCAGCGCAAGGCGCGCTCGGTGCTGGACGCGGCCACCCGCATCCTCGACGGCCTGGCCAAGCGCACCGAGCGCTTCGCCACCGCCGACGAACTCAACGCGTTCTTCGCCGGCGACCCGCTGATCCTCAAGCTGCGCGAACTGGCCGAGCGCCTGCGCGGCCTGCGTGACAGCGTCAAGGCCGACGACATCGAATCGCGCCTGAAAGGCGTGCGCGACCAGGCGGTACGTGCACTGCGCGACCGCAGCGACCTGTTCGAGGCCGGTGGCAACATCGTGCGCCTGGGCCCGCGGCACCGCTTCAGCGTGAACACCCAGGCGCTGGACCTGACCATCCTGCCGCGCGGCGACGCGTTGGCCATCCACCTCACCGGCACCGACTTCCTGGAGCCGCTACACGATCCCGAACTGGCCGAACTCAAGCCGTACTGGCAGCTCAGCCTCGATTCGGAATCGGACACGCTGTACCGCGGCGAATACCTGGCCGGCAGCGTGCTGCGCGCGGCCATGGACAACCGCGAGGGGCTCGACCTGGCCGGGTTGCAGCACAACGCCGCCGAGCCGGACGCACTGGACCGGAGCGTGCGTGATTTCGCCGCGCCGCGTTACCGCGAGGGCTATGAGCGCGGTATCCATGACCACGACGCCACCTTGATCCTGCGTGCGCTGCTGCCGCTGCAGCAGGCGGCCGGCACGTTATTGCACGCGCCGCGCGTGCGCGCGCTGGCGATGCTGTTCTGGGCCGCGCGGCAGCGCCGCGAAGACGTGGCGCAGTGGCCGGCACGCCAGGCCGGCGCCGATGCGATCGCGCGCCTGTTCGGGTCCGATGAAGGCCGCCAGGCCCTGCGCACGGAGATGGCGCTGGCCGTGGCCGCGTTCAACGACGAGCACGCGCTGCCGTTCACGGCGGACGACCATTTGGCGGCCGCTGCCTACCTCGCCGACGAGCTGTCGGCGGGCGAGCCGGTGTTCACCAGCAGCCGCTACGCGTTGGCGTTGCTGGAGGCACTGGGCCAGCAGCTGCAGGCGGCCGGCCAGCGCGAGGCGCTGGAGCGCGCGCTGCAGCGCGAGCAGGACGGCCTGGGCACGCGTTGGGCGCTGGCCGGGCAGTGGCTGCGCGCCCTGTGCCGCACCCCGGCGTTCACCGACCACGCCGGCTATGCCGACGAGGCCGCCGCACTGCTGCTGGTGCAGCGCGCGCTGCGCACCCGTGCCAGCGACGTCGCGCTGCTGGTCAGCGTGGATGGCCTGCTGGGCGAACACCCACGCATCGTGCAGGGCCACATGACCCTGTCGCTGGATGATTTCCTGGCACGCCTGCAGCACCACACCGGCGTGTTCGTGCCTGCGTTCCATGCCTACCAGGCGGTGCGCCAGCGCATCGTCACGCGCGAACGCGACACCCTGCGCCTGTCCGAGTTCAAGGCGCGGCCGCTGTCCTCGTTCGTACGCAACAAGCTGATCAACGACGTGTACCTCGGCGTGATCGGCGACAACCTGGCCAAGCAGATGGGCACGGTGGGCGAGAACAAGCGCAGCGACCTGATGGGCCTGCTGATGATGATCTCGCCGCCCGGCTACGGCAAAACCACGCTGATGGAGTACGTGGCGCACCGCCTCGGCCTGGTCTTCATGAAGATCAACGGCCCGGCGCTGGGCCACGAGGTGCGCTCGCTGGACCCGGCCCAGGCGCCGGACGCCACCTCGCGGCAGGAGCTGGAAAAGCTCAACCTGGCGCTGGAAATGGGCAACAACACCATGCTGTATGTGGACGACATCCAGCACACCCACCCGGAATTCCTGCAGAAGTTCATCTCGTTGTGCGACGGCACGCGGCGCATCGAAGGCGTGTGGCGCGGGCGCACCCGCACCTACGACATGCGCGGCAAGAAGTTCTGCGTGGTGATGGCCGGCAACCCGTATACCGAGTCCGGCGAGGTGTTCAAGATTCCGGACATGCTGGCCAACCGCGCCGACATCTACAACCTGGGTGACGTGCTGGGCGGCATGGAAGATGCCTTCACCCTGAGCTACATCGAAAACAGCCTGACCTCCAATCCGGTGCTGGCGCCGCTGGCCACGCGCGACATGGCCGACCTGTACCTGCTGGTGGAGCGGGCGATGGGCAAGGAGGTGTCCACCAACGCGCTCAGCCATGCCTACAGCGGCGCGGAGGTCAACGAGATCGTCGCCACGCTGCAGCGCATGTTGCGCGTGCGCGACGTGGTCTACCGGGTCAACCAGCAGTACATCGCCAGTGCCGCGCAGGACGACCGCTACCGCACCGAACCGGCGTTCCGGCTGCAGGGCAGCTACCGCAACATGAACAAGCTGTCGGAGAAGATCTCGCCGGTGATGAACGACGCCGAGCTGCAGCAGTTGGTGTCCGACCACTACCTGGGCGAGGCGCAGCTGCTTACCACCGGGGCCGAGGAAAACCTGCTCAAGCTGGCCGAACTGCGTGGCCTGCTGCAGGGCGACGAACTGGCGCGCTGGCAGCAGATCAAGCGCGACTTCCTGCGCAACAAGGCCATGGGCGCCGACGATGCCGATGTGGGCGGCCGCGTGGTGGCGCAGCTGGCCGACATCGCCAGCGCGTTGCAGCTGCCGCCGCCTGCCGCCGTGGCCGAGGTCGAGCCCGCGCCCTGGCCGGCGTTGCTGTCGGCGCTGGAGCGGCTGTCGGCCGCACGCGCCGAGCCGGCACCGGTCGCCGCCGCCCCGGCTGCGCCGGAGGCGCTGCCACTGGCCGAACCGCTGGCCAGTGGCTTGCAGGCCGGGCTGGCGCCGCTGCTGCAACTGCTGGGCGATTCGCATCAGCAGCAGGTACGCACCGGCGAAACGTTGGCCTTGCTGGCCGGCTGGGTGCGCCAGCAGATGGAGAGCGGTCCCGCCCCGCGCGTGGGTGCCCGGCCGAAGCGCGCCTCCACGCCGGAGGAACGCGCCCTGGATGAGGCGTTGATGCGCCACTTCTACGGTGAATCGAGCCTGCCGCCGCGGTGGGAACGCGACGGCGGTGATGCGCCTGCATGACCGCACCGTCGCTGCCTGCGCTGCCGGGGCCGCCGGCCACCATCGGCGCGGACGCGGCGGTGCTGTCGCGCTACGGCGAGGTACTGCTGCAGGCGTTGACCTCGCACGCGTCGAGTGCCGGTACGTACGAAGACGACCCGCGCAGCGGTCTGGTCGCGGCGCTGTCGCAGCTTGCGCTGGCGCTGCAGGCGGGCAATCCGACCCGGTTGCGCCGTCAGACCAGCTGGTGGGGGCGGCTGCTGGGGCGTGACGTAGAGCGCCAGGCCGATGCCGACGCGCTGCAGGCACAGTGCGGGGTCCTGCTGCTCAAGGCGCAGGCGCACGCCCGCCTGCTGGGCGCCGTGGTCGAGGCCAGCACGCACGCGGCCGCAGTGGATCTGCACGGCGCGCAGGCGCTGGAACAGTGGGCCGACGCAGGAACGGCGCTGGGTGCCGGGTTGCCCACCGATGCGCAGGGCGTGTTGCAGCAGCGCGTGACGCATCTGCGGACGCTGGCCTCGCTCAAGCGCGTGCAGGCCGGCCAGACGCAGCTGCTGCAGGCACAGGACACCGCCCTGCTGGACCACGTCCAGCGCATCGCCGCGGTACTGATGCCGGCGTGGCAGCAGGCCGTACGCGCCAGCAGCACCCAATCGCATGCACGGCAGAATGACCAGGCCGCGCAGCTGCTGGGCCAGATCCGCGCCGAGGTCGCCGCGGCGCAGGCTAGACTTCCCTGAGTACACTGACCCGTGCCGGCGCTCCGGCCGCCCTTCAGAATGGAGATGCACCGATGACCCAGGATTCCCAGCCGAACGCGCCCCTCCCGGTGGAGGTCAGCGTGGATGTCATCGATGACAGCGCATTGCAGGCGCTGGGCCTGGGGCGGGAGGACCTGCCGAAGATCGCCGAGATCGGGCGCGGCCTGGACGACATCCGGCCGGGCAACCTGCAGGTGTTCGGGCGCGACGCGGCGGCCAAGACGGCGGCGTTTTCCAGCCAGCTGCTCGACCAGGTACGCAACCGCGACCTCGACGCCAGTGGCGACAAGCTGGGCGAAGTGGTGCGCATTGCGCGCTCGCTGAAGCTCGACGGGCTGGCCGAACGCTCGAAGGTGCCGGTGATCGGTGGGTTGATCGACAAGCTGCGCGCCTCCAAGGGCGAGCTGGTGCAGAAATTCAGCGACACCAACCGCCAGATCGAGCAGCTGATGGGCGACGTGGGCAGCCAGCAGGCGCTGATGGGCCAGCGCGTGGTCGAGTTCGACCGCATGCACGACATCGTCCGTGAGGAACGCCACGGCCTGGGCCTGCACATCGCCGCCGGCAAGCGCCGCATCGCCTCGCTGCGCAGCGAACAACTGGCCGGGCAGGGCCAGGACGACCCGCAGCAGCGCATCCGCCAGGGCGAGCTGGACAACGCGATCCGGCTGCTCGACAAGCGCGTGGGCGATCTGGTGGTGATGCAGCACGCGGCCGACCAGTCATTGCCGATGATCCGGCTGATCCAGGCCAACGCGATCCTGTTGATCGAGAAGTTCAACACGGTCCGCGACATCACCATTCCGTCGTGGAAGCGCCAGTTCGCGATCCAGTTGTCGCTCAACGAGCAGAAGAACGCGGTGGCGCTGTCCAACGCGATCGACGATGCCACCAACGAGATGATGCGACGCAACGCCGACCTGCTGCGCCAGACCACCGTGGAGACGGCCAAGGCCAACCAGCGCGCGGTGATCGATGTGGCCACGCTGCGCCACGTGCACGAGCAGCTGATCGCCACCGTGGAAGAAGTGCGCACCATCCACCGCGAAGGCATGCAGCAGCGCCAGCAGGCCGAAGTGGAGCTCGCGCGCCTGCGCGACGACGTGCAGCAGCGCCTCGCGGCGCCAACCGCCGTCTGAGCGACGCGCGCCCCGGCAGCGTCCCCACCAACGTTTCATCCCCGGTAGGCCACGACCGTTGGTCGTGGCGAAGCCTGCACCGACGCGCGACCCGGCATCGCCCCCACCAACGGTGGGGACCTACCGACATTTCATTCCCCGGTAGGCCACGACCGTTGATCGTGGCGCGGCATGCACCGACGCGGGTGCCGGCATCGTCCCCACCAACGGTGGGGACCTACCGACGTTTCATCCCCGGTGGGCCACGACCGTTGATCGTGGCGCGGCATGCACCGACGCGGGTGCCGGCATCGTCCCCACCAACGGTGGGGACCCATCGACGTTCCAATCCCCGGTAGGCCACGACCGTTGGTCGTGGCGCGGCATGCACCGGCGCGGGTGCCGTCAGCGTCCCCACCAACGGTGGGGACCTACACCCCCGCCAACTGCTGCTGCAACCACCCGGCCAGCACCTCTACCCGCGCATCCACCGCGCCGTCGGGCGTGGCCAGCACCCAGAACCCGCCGGTGGCGCCAAATCCCCACGGCGCCAACAGGCGGCCGGCGGCCAGCTCGTCGGCGACCAGCGGCTCGGGCGCGATCGCCACGCCCAGCCCGGCCACCGCCGCCTCCAGCAGGTAATACAGGTGCTCGAACCCGCTACCCAGCTGCAGCTGCGTCGGGTCCAACCCATGCGCCAGCGCCCACGCCGGCCACGCCTGCGGGCGGGAGGCGGTATGCAGCAACGCTTCGCCGAGCAGGGCAGTCGGCGGCTGCTGGCGCAACCGCGCCGCCGCCGGGTGCTGCGGGCTCACCACCACGCCCACCCGCTCGGGCGCCAGTTCGCGCACCTGCCAGCCGCGTGGCCACGGCGGCTGCGCCAGCAGCAGCACCGCATCCAGACCGCGCTGGGCGTCGGTGAAGCTGCCGTCCTGGGCCGACCAGTGCAACGCCAGCTGCGGCAGGTCGCGCTGCAGCGCCGGCAGGTGCGGAATCATCCAGCGCGCCAGGATGCTGCCGCTGCAACCCAATACCAGCGCATCCGGCCGCTGCTGGCGTTTGAGCGCGCCCACCGCCTCGCGGATCTGCCCGAACGCACCCTCGCAGGCACTCTGCATCTCGGCCCCGGCCCGGGTCAGGCGCAGCCCGCGCCCGTCGCGTTCGAACAGGGCCACGCCCAGGTGGTCCTCCAGCACCCGCAGCTGGCGGCTGATCGCGCCATGGGTGACATGCAGGGCCTCCGCTGCGCGGCCCACCCCGCCCAGGCGGGCAGCGGCCTCGAAACTGCGCAGGGCGTTGAGCGGCGGCAGGGGAAGGTCGCTCATGTGAGTTTTCCTGACGGGTTGTCGTAGATATTATCGATATTCCTGTCATGACATGTGCGTTAAATTGGCAGCCTGTCTCCACCGGTTGTCGCGCCATGTCCGCATCCCCCATCACTGATTTCCACGCTTATCCCGACGCCCAGGGCCATTTCGGCCGCTACGGCGGCAGTTTCGTTGCTGAAACGCTGATCGGGCCGCTGCAGGAACTGGCGGCGGCCTACGATGAGGCGCGCCGCGATCCGGCCTTCATCGCCGCCTACGACAAGGACCTCACCCACTACGTGGGCCGGCCCAGCCCGATCTACCACGCCGAACGGCTCAGCCAGCAGGTGGGCGGGGCGCAGATCCTGCTCAAGCGCGAAGACCTGAACCACACCGGCGCGCACAAGATCAACAACACCATCGGCCAGGCCCTGCTGGCCGCGCGGATGGGCAAGACCCGGATCATCGCCGAGACCGGCGCCGGCCAGCACGGCGTGGCCAGCGCCACCGTCGCCGCACGGCTGGGCCTGGAGTGCGTGGTCTACATGGGCGCCACCGACATCGAACGGCAGAAGATCAACGTCTACCGCATGAAGCTGCTCGGGGCCACGGTGGTGCCGGTCACCTCCGGCTCGGCCACGCTCAAGGACGCGCTCAACGAAGCCATGCGCGACTGGGTCACCAACGTGCGCGATACCTTCTACATCATCGGCACCGTCGCCGGGCCGGACCCGTACCCGCGCATGGTGCGTGACTTCAACGCCATCGTCGGCCGCGAAGCGCGCGCGCAGATGCTCACCGACTACGGCCGCCTGCCCGATGCGATCACCGCCTGCGTCGGCGGCGGCAGCAACGCCATCGGCCTGTTCCATGCCTTCCTCAACGACCGCGACGTGCGCATCGTCGGCGCCGAAGCCGCCGGCGACGGCATCGAGACCGGCCGCCATGCCGCCTCCATCGCCGCCGGCCGCCCGGGCGTGCTGCACGGCAACCGCACCTACGTGATCTGCGACGACGACGGCCAGATCACCGAGACCCACTCGGTGTCGGCCGGCCTGGACTACCCGGGCGTCGGCCCGGAGCATGCGTTCCTGGCCGATGCCGGGCGCGCCGAGTATGTCGGCATCACCGACGAGGAAGCGCTGGCCGCGTTCCACCAGCTGGCCCACAGCGAAGGCATCCTGGCCGCGCTGGAATCCAGCCACGCCGTGGCCCAGGCCATCAAGATCGCGCGTGAACTGCCCCGCGACAAACTGGTGCTGTGCAACCTGTCCGGGCGCGGTGACAAGGACGTGCACACTATCGCCGCCCGCGAGGGCTTGATGCTGTGAATCCACTGCTGCGCCAGGGAAGTGCGCTGCTGATCGTGGTCGGCCTGACCGCCTGCACCCCGCCGGACCCGCCGCTGCTGCCCGCCGCGCCGTCGGCACCGGCGGCCATCGCACCGGCGCGGGAACCGGCGAGCAATGATGACGACATTGCCAACCGCCCGATCGAGGACGCCCCGGAACCGGCGGCCCCGGCCCCCGACGCGGCACCCGCGCCGGCGGTGGTCTCGGTGGCGCTGGACCATGCCGGCGACATCGTCATCGGCCAGCGCTTCACGGCCGCCGATGCCGATGCCACCTGGCATTCGGCCGGTCTGAGCGAAGGCGGGCAGGCCGGCAGCTGCGAGTACTACGAGCGCGGCAGCCTGCCTGAGGGCATCTCGATGATGGTCGACGACGACCATGTGCAGCGCTTCGAACTGGCGCTGCTGGACGGAAGCGATGAAACCATCACCCAGCCCGGCCCGTTCGGGTTGCGCCTGGGCATGTCGCGTGACGCCGCGCTGAAGCGCCTGCCCAAGGGTAGCGTCGCGCAGCCGCACGCCTACGACCCGGAAACGGGCGAATACCTGACCTGGCAGGACCCCGGCTCGGATCTGGCGATCCGGCTGGAGATCTTCGACGGGGTGATTTCGACGCTGTACTGGGGCGCCAGCGGCGCCGTTGAATTGATTGAAGGATGTGCCTGAAATGTCCGTGGACCGTATCGATGCCTGTTTTGCCCGCCTGCGCGCCGATGGCCGTAAGGCCCTGATTCCCTTCATCACCGCCGGTGATCCGGGCCTGGACGCCACCGTGCCGGTAATGCACGCGCTGGCCGCCGCCGGCGCGGACGTGATCGAACTGGGCGTGCCGTTCTCCGACCCGATGGCCGACGGCCCGACCATCCAGCGCAGCTCCGAACGCGCGCTGGCGCGTGGGGCAGGGCTGCGCTACGTGCTCGAAACCGTGGCCGCCTTCCGCCGTGACGACGCCACCACCCCGGTGGTGCTGATGGGCTACTTGAACCCGGTCGAGATCCACGGCACCGCCCGCTTCGCCGACGCGGCCATCGCCGCCGGCGTGGACGGCGTGCTGCTGGTCGACCTGCCGCCGGAAGAGGCCGCCGAAACCCGCGCCATCTTCACCGCCGCCGGCCTGGCCCTGATCCTGCTGGCCTCCCCGACCACCGCCGACACCCGCCTGGACACCCTCTCGGCCATGGCCCAGGGCTACCTCTACTACGTCAGCTTCGCCGGCGTCACCGGTGCCTCCGAGCGCCTGGACAGCAGCGCCGCCAGCGCCCGCCTGCGCGACCTGCGCAGCCGCTCGACCGTCCCGGTCGTAGCCGGCTTCGGCATCAAGGACGCCGCCAGCGCCGCTGCCATGGCCGTCGAAGCCGACGGCGTCGTCGTCGGCAGCGCCCTGGTCGCCGCACTGGGTGAAGCGGCCGATGCAGCCACTGCCGCACAGACCGCAACGTCCTTCCTCGCGCCGCTGCGTGCTGCGCTCGACCAAGCCTGATCAAGCGGCGCCCTCGCTCTCCGATCCGCATGCGTGAAACTGTGCAGAGGCAGGCGGGCAGCCGCGCCCGGGACCGTTGGGTGCCATGGATGGCGCCCACGAGCCCCCAGGGATGGGTTTACGTG
>NZ_JBFTIS010000034.1:0-22015 GCF_056395005.1 Stenotrophomonas sp. 10N36
ACAGCTCCGCAACGCCGGTACAGCTCCGCAACGCCGGTGTTGCTGTCAGCACAATTGGTAACACGCTTGCCGACCTCATCGTGCTGCTGCGCTGGGAGCAGGCTCATCAGCGGGATTTGCTGTCAGAGTTTCGCAACGAGTGCTTTCCCAGCCTTGCTGACGTGGTCTCTCTGCGCGATTTTGCCAAGCTCGATATGCGGGATTGGAGCGTCGCTGATCGAGGAGCGGTGAGGCGAAGTGATCGTCTAGCCAACTTCCTAGAGGCGCGTGTCGCTTCGCGCCAAGCTAATGCCTCGATTGGTCCGCAGCAGCACTTCAATCGCCTGAGCACATTTGCCGATTACTTGGAGTTCACAGCGACCGTTGTCAATCAGCCTCGGATGACACCCCAGTTCGCCCAAGAAATCGCCAGAATGGCTAGTGCGATCCGAAGGCACCGGCCGCGTGGTTTAGCAAAACACCGTGACGAGGAGCCAGATCGCCGTTCGCCGCCCTCGGATCTCGTAAGTCGGTTCATCGCGGTCGGATCTGAAGGTGATCCGCGAAATCCGTTCATGCATCCGGATATCCAACTACGCAATGCCATCATCTTTGGTCTGTTGCGGCATACGGGCATGCGTCGCGGCGAACTATTGAGCCTTCGCCTTGATCAATTTGACCTGGGCCATGAGCCTCTTGTTTGGGTCAGGCGAAACCAGGATGACAAGCACGACTCGAGGCGCTATCAGCCGGTAACGAAGACCAAAGAACGACCTTTGCCGCTACCTGATGTGCTTGCCGCGCAGATCCAGCGATATATGTTGCAAGTGCGCGCAAGGGTGGGGCCGGCCAGGCGCCACCCTTATCTGTTGGTTTCGCACCGACGGGGAGCGACATGGGGGCAGCCTCTCTCTGTATCCGCCCTCAACAGTCAGATATTCGGGCGAATGCGTGCCGTGTGCCAAGAGTTCGAGGCGATTCATCCTCACGCTTTTCGACACCATTTCAATTACGAATTGTCGATCAGTATCGACGAGCACAACGCCAAGGCTAGGTCAACTTCTGACCAGAAGGGTGCAGTCCCGATTAGTGAATCTAGAGAGCTGGACGTTCGTGCATTTCTGAATGGTCACCGGCACAAGGCCTCTGGTGCGGGTTACAACCGGCGTCACCTTCGTGAGGTCAGCGATAAGGCCGCTCGTCGGGTCCAAACAGAGATCATGCGCACGAAACGAACGAGGGAAGACGGCGATGACGCGAGCTAAGCGGGTGCCGCATGTTGAGTCGAGCAAGGTTGACCATCCGGCGATATCTAGGGACGGTTATCCGTTCGATCCCTCCGAAAGCTATTGGCGCTTGAACAAGGACGTACAGGTTTCGGTATGCCTCCCTGAAGGAGTTGATGGGGTCACCGAATCTGGGTTTCGAGCGGCAATGCTGCGCTACGCAGAAGAGGCGTCTGCACGCCATGCGCGAAATATGGAAACGCGCTTTAAGCGCTACCTCCGTGACACTGGCGCCTCGCGCGTTACAGTCGTCGACCTCATCAACTGGCGGGCTATGCTTGGATCACGCGCGCAATGGCAATTGGGCGGGCTGAAGGGTTTTCTAATAGCGTGGCATGACTACGGATTCTTGGGGGTTAGTAGGGAAGTGGTCGAACTCCTGCAAGGCTGGCGAATCGTAGGCAACGAAAAAGGCGCCGCGGTCGCCAGTGGCTGTCCCGACCGTGGGCCTTACAGTGATCTGGAGATGGCTTCTCTTCTGGACTGGGCAAACTCGGCCGTTACGCGCAAGTGCGTCGCCTTCGAGGACTATGCTTATTTGTTAGCGCTGGCTATGACGGCACGTCGCCCGGTCCAGCTTGCTGCACTTAGGGGGCGAGATCTGATTCGAGAGGATGGCGGCGTGGCCCCGCTGTTTAAGCTCCGAATTCCCCGAGCCAAACGGCGGGGGCTCGGGTTCCGAAGTGCATATCGCACATTGGCGATCATCGAGGACCTTTACCTCGTGCTACGTCAACAACACCGGCGGTCAGTCGCTCAGGCGCATGAGGCGACGGGGCAGTCGCTGGATCCAGAGCTAGCGGACGAGCTTCCGATCTTTCCTAATCAAAGGCTGCTCAGAGGTGTCAGTTCTGTTGCGGAACTTAGGGGGCTTCTGACGGGAAATGCGCCCGACCAGCTACACATAACGACCAACTTGCTCAGTGACGCGTTGCATCGTTGTGCCAGTGTGAGTAAAGCGCGCTCGGAGCGCACCGGCGAATTCATCAGGCTGTCAGCAAGTAGGTTCAGGCATACCCGCGGGACAAAGCTGCGCCGAGAAGGATTCGGTGCCTTCGTCATTGCTGAACTGCTCGATCATTCGGACATCCAAAATGTGGGGGTGTATATCCAGAACACAGCGCAGGAGGCAGTGGTAATCAATGAGCTTGTTGGTGCGCAGCTAGCCCCGTTCGCTCAAGCCTGCCTTGGCACGTTGGTAACCACAGAAAGGGAGGCGATCCGAGGTGACGACCCAAGAAGTCGCGTGCCGAATGATCGGCAGAACGCGGTGGGAACCTGCGGCAGTTACGGCTTCTGCGCAAGTGGGTATCGCGCTTGCTACACGTGCAGCCACTTTCAACCCTGGGTCGATGGCCCACATGAGGAGGTTCTGGCTGATCTCTATGCTGAGAAGGACCGAACTCGCTCGGCTGGATGTGCCGATGTTGTGGTGAACTCGAACGATCAACTGCTATTGGCAGTTGAGCACTGCGTATACCTGTGCAGAAACGCCAAACTATGTGCGTAAACAGCATTGCCTCAGGAGCAAATACTCATGGGTGAGGTCGTACATTTTTCGCCACGATCTGATATGGACGCTGGCGCGAACCTCTCAGAGTTCATCCGAATGGCGAGGGAGGATCTAATCGCTTTTGAGAATGATGGCGCCTGGGATAGTGATAAGTGGGCGCACGGGCGAAACACTATTGTTTTTGCAACTAGAACGGAATTTTCTGATCCGTACCATTTTACCTCGATGGCCGAGCCCTTCAAGCAATTCGCTAAGGCTTACGTGCGTTATGCCTGGAGCCACAAGCCTGTCAAGAGCATGACCACCATGATTCAAGGACTTCGCTGCGTGGAAGCTGGGTTGCTTGCAACCTGCGGACGCGCGGATGTCAGAGATCTCAGTGGTGCGGCTATGGACGTTTGTGCAAGCAAATGTAGGGAGTTCTACCGCGCCACGCAGGTTCTGTACGCGACGGGTCGTCAGATCCAGGCAATCTTCGATTTCCTTCGAATGAAGGCGCTAGTGCCGTCGTTGCCCCTATGGAAATCGCCGTTCAGAAAGCCGGCAATCTTGACAGAGGATATCGGAGAGGTCGGGCGGAAGTATCGTGAATCAAAGCTCCCTTCAAGCAGCGCTATGTTGAAGGTGGCCGACTATTTCGCGGAAGCTGGCGATGTTGAGAGCCGCTACTTCAGTTCGATATTTGTTCTTTTGATGGCAACTCCAAGCAGGATTTCGGAGGTGCTCCGACTTCACGTTGACTGTATTCAGTGGGAGCCGGACGAAGCGGGCCAGCCTCAGATGTACCTACGCTGGCAGGCGGCGAAGGGAGGAGGGGCTATGAAGAAATGGGTCATTCCCGCAATGCATGAGGTCGTCCAAGAGGCGGTGCATCGACTAATAGAGATTGGTCAGCCATCTAGGGAGGCGGCGAGATTTGCGTCAGATCATCCGGGACAGTTCATGCACCACTCCGGTTGCCTACGAACGACAAGTGGCATCGATGAGATACCTCTGACGCCGGAGCAGTTCTGTGCGGCTATAAATATCAAGTATCCGCTTCGTAAGCCGAGAGCAGGTAAGCGTTTCTGGCATGAGGTCTTCCTGGACAGGAGGCTCAAGTCTCTCGTTGCGCATGGGAGGACAAGCTACAAGGACTTGGCGGAGCATGTCCTGAGGGAATACAGCGGTGCCTACTGGCCATACGTGGATACCCAGCGATCCGTGCTTACTTGGCACGCGCTATGTCTTCATCGGATCCATGAGTTCCACAAGGATGTCTCCCCCAAGCAGTTCTCTTGGCGAATCGCCACTACCGGTGAGGTGAATCGGCGTCTCGGGAATAGACCCCCGACTTGCCCACCCTATCCCGGTGGGATGGAGGGAGATGGTGACTCTTCAATCGGCCTGACCACCCATCAGCTCCGCCACTGGATCAGCACAATGTCGGAGCGCGCGGGTATGGATGATTACACGCTGGCGCAGTGGGCAGGGCGTGCAAGAGTATGCGATAACAGGCACTACGATCACCGCACTTCACTGGAGCGGCTTAATGGTGCAAGAGATCTGCTGCCCGTGTCGAAGGAGCCGTTACTTCAGCGCTTCTCGGAGCGTAAGCCGGTAACTTACCAAGAGCTCGGGGTCAATCGGCTAGGAGTTGCCAAGGCGACTCTCTACGGAATGTGCATCCATGACTACGCCATGGCGCCTTGCCAGAAACAGCGGGAATGCATGAGCTGCAAAGAACATGTCTGTATCAAGGGAGACCATGTGACGCTAGACCGCATCCGCCTGTTAGAAGCACAGACGGAGACGCTACTTGAGCGTGCTCAGGTTGCGCACCAGGAAGGCGATTTTGGTGCCGACCGGTGGGTGGATAACCATAAGTGGAAGCTTGCGCATGTCAAGGCCATGCGCATGGCCTTGGAACACCCGAGTGTGCCGGTGGGGGCCGTCCTCCGGATACCTGACGGACATGATCCCTCGCCCGTTCGGAAGGCTCTGATTGATCTTGATTTGATTGAAAAGCCTCTAGCAGAGGCCGTTACCTACATTGATGTTGCCGCAGCCGGAGGCATGGAAAAATGCCAAAAATCATAGTCACCAAAGCTGCTCTTCCAAAGATATTACGTGAACTTGACCGTTGGGAGGGAAAGCTCACTTGGACACTGTTCTGTGCGCGGGTAGCAGCCGTGCTCGGCGTCGGGTCTGTCTCGAAGCACACGATGTACCTGTATCCAACAATCAAGGAGCGGTTCCAGCAGCGTCAACGGGATCTCCGGGATGTAAAAGATGCGCTTCCAAGGGACTTCACCCTGACCGCCGCGATCCGCCGGATAGCTGAACTCGAGGCCCAAGTGCGGCGCCTTGAAGAGACCAACGCGCTGCTGCTGGATCAGTTTCGTCGTTGGCAGTACAACGCTTATGCCAACAACGTTCGGATGGACCTTCTTCAATTGGACAAGTCCCTCCCTGCATTGGATCGTGCACGGAGCTCGCGCATCGGCGGTAGCCCAACGTAGCTAGAGGAAGCCCCATCGCTGCGCTGTCATTGCAGTTTCGTCGCCGACTCATGCTGCACACGATGTCGTGCTGGCGCAGAGAGCTCTGCCAATCGTGGCTTGTGAACTAGGTTCCCTGGTCGGAGTGAAGCGGAAGCCCGGAGCCTGGCTTTCGGCGCCACACTGCAGCCAACAGCACCTGCAGAGCCACGTCCGTATGCTGAGTTGGCAGGGTTGCTCATCCAGTGACCCGGCGCGAACAGATCAAGCTCCACCGCCAAGTACAAGAAGCCGTCGTACGTGCGGATGTCAGCGGTGTCTGTGGCCGACGCGCCATTTAGTTCAGTCACGTTGAAGCTGGGAGCCAGAACGTTCTTGGCGACTGATTCGACTGGGCAGCTCAATTGGCGCGGTCGCCGACTGTAGCCTTGCAGGCCCTCGGCTGCCATCAGGCCTGCCGCCCGGTTGAGGCTTGCAGTCTCGCCCTCCTCAATCAGGTCCTCACGCATGCGGCCAGCCCCACTGGTTCCCTGACTGTCTTCATGCAAGTCACCTATCCGCACTACCAGGCGCGGGGTTGTCCAGTTGTCGGGCGCCAAAGGGGGGGGGCACACTTCAGCCGTAGTCGCAGCTGGTCGAAACTTTGAGGCAGCGGCGCATTGGGCGAACTGATCCACACTTGAGCTTGATTGCTGGCTCCAATAGGCCTCGCTGTGCCGGCCTAGGTATCGCTAATTGGTAGAAAAGCTATTTCAATCAATTGGATAAGCGTGGTGTCGGCATCCGTGGCCTAATTCGCCATAATTGGGCTGGGAGCATGACCTACTGCTGGTCGGAAATGGTGGGAAGCTGCGCCGTGTCACAGGGAGGCGATCCTGCGAGGGATGGCCATGCAGGAGCGTCATATAAAGGGGAGCGACTAAGATGAAGCTGCGCTATGAGCGAGGCTCGGAATGGCGGCAATGGGATCTGCACGTCCATACGCCGGCATCGTTTCATTGGACTGGTAAGAAGTTTGACAGCGATCTAGGATCGGCGCAGTCGAAGGCCCTGGTCGACGAGATGATAAATGCGATGAACTTCGCGGAACCCGCTGTTTTTGCCTTGATGGACTACTGGACGTTTGACGGATGGTTCGCGCTCCAGCGTCGCATCAAGGATGCCGACGCTCCCAAGCTCACTAAGAAAGTATTTCCTGGGATAGAGCTGCGACTTGTAGCACCGATGCCCGCGCGCTTAAATGCACATGTATTGTTCTCCGACGAGCTCGATGATCAAGTGCTTCGTGACTTCCTTGGAAGCCTAAGACTCGCGCTGAGTGACCGCCCTCTGTCAGATCATGCGCTAGTAGATCTGGTCAGGAATCACATTGGGGCTGCAAAGCTGCACCTCCACGGTTTCGATAAGGCCCGGGTTGATGCAGAGGATGCAGAGGCGCTGCGGGCTGGCTCAACGGTCGCGGAGGTCACTGCCGAGAGCTACAAAGAAGCAATCTCTCGGGTGCCGGAGGGCCAGGCGATCGGCTACATGCCGTACGATACAAGTGATGGTTTGGCTGACATTAAATGGCAAGAGCACTACGGATACTTCCTTGGCCTAGTTCGAAATTCGGCTATCTTTGAATCCAGAAATTTAGACCTTCGGGGCGCGTTCGTAAACGAGCTCACCGTGGGGAACTCTAAGTACATTGACGAATTTCAGCGTGGACTAGGCGGGGTGCCGCGCCTGGTGGTCTCTGGAAGTGACGCACATCAGTTTGTTGGGGTCTCTGGGGACAACAACCGGCGGGGTTACGGCGACTTTCCTTCCGGGAAAGCCACATGGATCAAGGCCGATCCCACGTTTAGAGGCCTGCAGCAAGCACTCCGAGAACCGGCGAAGCGCTCATACATCGGTGCGTTGCCCCCTAAGCTTGCGGAGGTCGCAGCCAACAAGACCTACTTCATCGATTCAGTCATCATTGATAAGGAAGAGACCTCAAGTCTGGATGGAGACTGGCTTTCCGGTACCCGACTGCCTCTAAATTGCGATTTGGTTGCGATCATCGGAAACAAGGGAAGCGGCAAGAGCGCTCTAGCTGATGTAGTAGCGCTGGTCGGAAACTCCAGGCAGTCTGCACACTTCTCCTTCCTAAAGCGGGACCGCTTCCGCGGGAAGTCGGGAGACCCGGCGAAACACTTTCTGGCAAAGCTGAAGTGGGTAGATGGGGCTAGCGAGTCTAGAAATCTTAATCAAGATCCGCCGCCGGAGAAGGTTGAGCTGGTTCGTTACATTCCCCAGGGTCACTTTGAAGCTCTTTGCAATGCGCATGTCAGCGGGCGGTCCGATGCCTTTGAGATTGAGCTGAGGTCCGTCATCTTTTCGCACGCAGACGATGCGATTCGCCTTGGCGCACTCGATTTTGAGCAGCTGATTGAGCAGCAGGAAAGGACGTTCCGACAGCAGTTGAACGAATTTCGCAGGGATCTGCGGCGGGTGAATCAAGAGATCGTCATTCTTGAAGAGCAGCTTCAGCCTGGCACCAAGGTGGCGCTAGAGGAGCAACTGGCTCTTAAGCAGCGCATGTTGGACGAGCATCACAAAGCTAAGCCCGAAGAGATCGTGGAGCCGACTGATGAGCTTGATGCGAATCAGAAAGCGGCTTCAGAACTCCTAAGGGATGCGACCAGCAAGCTTGCGCTAGTTGATCAGAGCAAGAGTGAACTTGCGGCGCAGTTGGCGCTATTGGCTGCTCGCCTTAAGGCTGCGCAGAATGTTCGCGAACAGCTACGAATGATGCAGCGAACATATGAGCAGCTCAGCGTCGACACAGAGGAGGACATAAGACTGCTTGGGATCCCTTTGGATGAACTAATAAGGTTTGGCGTCTCCTTTGTGCCGATTGAGGATGCTTTATCTGAAATCGCAGCTGAGCAAGGGCGACTAAGGATTGCTGGTGATCTCGCAACTCATCAGAGAGAAGAGCTGGTGGTGCGACAACGTGAAGCAGAGACTAAGCTCGACGCTCCTCAACAGGCTTATCAGCGCTATGTTCAGCTTCTGGGTGAGTGGAACACAAGGTTAGAAGAAATAGTTGGGGCCGCGGACTTGCCTGATACCTTGCAGGGTGTGGAGGCCCGAATTGCTCAGATAGAGCAATTGCCTATGAAGTTGCTCGAGCGCCAAGAGCAGCGAAGCTCGATTGCCAGCGGAATCTACGACGTTCTTGAGGCGCAGCGTCTGGCCCGTGAGATGCTCTTCAAACCTGTCCAGGATCTCATCCAAAACAATAGCCTGATTCGAGAGGACTACAAACTGCAGTTTCGCGCAGCGTTGGGCGGTGCAATCGACCCCTTTGCCGAGACATTGTTCACGCTCATCAAGCAGAGCGTTGGGGAATTTCGCGGTGAAGATGAGAGCTTCAACACGATACGAAAACTTGCAGAGACCTTTGACTTCAATGTTCGGGAGGATGCAATCGGCTTTGCTCAGCAGCTGTACGAGAAGATCTCCGCTGCAGCTAGTTCTGTTGGCAGCAAGCCCGGAGTAGGGATCGCGACGGTTCTCCGCAAGGATAAAAGTGCAAGTGAGGTCTACGATCTTCTTTTCGGTTTGAGCTATCTTGAGCCGCGTTATTCGCTTCTGTTTCAAGACGCACGGATTGAACAGCTTTCTCCCGGTCAGCGAGGTGCGTTGCTGCTCATCTTCTATCTACTTGTTGATAAGGGTCGTACGCCAATCATTTTGGATCAGCCTGAGGAAAATCTGGACAACGAGACAGTCGTAAGTTTGCTCGTTCCTGTTCTGACTGAGGCGAAGAAGCGTAGACAGATCATCATGGTGACTCACAATCCAAACCTCGCTGTGGTCTGTGATGCTGAGCAGCTCGTATGGTCCCACTTTGATAGAAAGAATCGCTCCAGAATTGAATATACCGCTGGATCTATTGAAGACCCTGAGGTAAATCAGCTCGTCATCAATGTCCTGGAAGGTACCAAGCCAGCCTTCAATAACCGTCGTATGAAGTACCACTGATGAATCATCTGCGCAATCGGCGCTCGCCATTCGAATTGCCTCAGTGGCGGAGCGGTGCGCCGCTCTTCATGATTACAGGCTGCTTCGGGCTTGTTTCCGGCTCGTGGGGTGGGCTTGGTTTGCCCGCGCGTCCGCCATCGCGGCGACTTGGCGCTTGCTGTGATGGAGTTATTTATCATGTCTGATCTTCTGAACGCCAAAGCGCTTCAGTTTTTCTTTGGCCCGCACTTTAACCTAGAAGTCGCAATGCACGCCTTTTCAAACTATGGCGAGGTGGCTTCCCTCAAGAGAGAATTGCTGCTGTCGATGCAGCAGGGTCGGGCACACACGGGTATTCAGTTGGTCGGATATCAGGACGTTGATTCGGGCCTGTCTACCGCAATTTTGATGCAACATCCGGGCGAGATGAGTGGCGTTAGCTTCTTCGCAGAGAGTCGGCATCGATTGTTCGGCGGTAGCACTTTGATTTGTGTGCCGCTGATCTTTTGCTCGTCTCTCTTCTCTTCGCCGGGAGACCATCTTGTTTATCGCCACACTTATAAGCGAGCGTCCTTCACTTCAGAGGAGATCAGTAGGCTGATGTCCAGCGGCACCGCGGAGCAGAAGTTGAAGGCGTTCGCTTTCACCAAGTGCAGGCTTGGCTACGAGACTGTGCCTGGTATGACTTACGTTGGAATGACGCGTCGAAGTTGGCAGAGGAGGTACTTGGAACACGTTGAGGAGGCTCTGGAGAGGTCCTCTTCCCGACATTTTCATGACGCCATTCGATCTATGCAGGGGCAGGAGGTCGTCTGCGTGCATGACGTGTCTGGGTATGGGATGACTCAGAAGGCCGCAAAAGCTTACGAGTCGAGACTAATTCAGGAGTCTTCTCTGTGGCCGCGCGGACTCAACATGAAGGTATGACTAATTCCACCCTTACGTCCGGTGTGAACTGCCCGGAACTTAGTGGGAGAGCTAGCGTCCGCTTCTGGCAGTACCGAGTCGCACGAATCAAGAGTTGTTCAAGCCGAACCCGCTTTGCGGGTCCGGTTAATTCAGCCGTTAGGCCGTAAGGAGGCATCTCCACATGTCCAGAAAATTTTCCCTTACCCCAGACGAGTACGAAACGCCATCGGTGCATGCGCTAAGGCGTGAGTGGCGCAATATTCCTGACGCTCAAGCGCGCAACGTCATTGCCGTTGAAGCGCAGTATTTGGCCTTCCACCACTATCTGATAAACAGCCTTCGGCACCAATCAATTGATGGGGGTGATGCCATTCCGATTGGGCTCTCTGTCCGTGCCGGCGCGCTTAAAACCGCCACATTGCTCTGTGCGTCAATCGCTGAGGCAGCTCTTCGCGCGCATGCAGAGGCTCGTCAATACAACTTGCCGGTTGTCGTCCATCGACGAACTTTTGGCAAAGTCCTGGGGGCGTGGCAATTACCAGACGAGATGCCTCGACCAGACATTGCGCCAATCTGGCTACAACTCCAGAATTTGCACGACGGTCGCAACACCGTCCACCTTTACGCCGCCATCCAAGACGGGAGTAATTTTTATGACATTCTTCAGGCTGAGAATCAGTCCCTGGCGGAAGCGGAGATTGTGCTCACTCACCTTCGCAACCTGGTTACGGCCTAACGTTCACTCAAGCCGACGCCGCCTCGCAATGTAGCTTAAGTCAAACGCCAAATACTTGGGCGTGGGTGTCCTTCACCTTGGTGACGATCTTGGTCAGGCTGCTTCGCTCCTTGGCGGTCGCCCCAAGCAACCGAGGACTGGGTGCTGGCCGGACCTTTGTCAGCCATGCAGAGCTATTGGCTGTCGATAGAAGCATTGGGGACCTGTTCCTCCTGACCACTACGACGGCTGCGGTCTTGGTAAGCGCTGAATCGCCCAGGGTTCCGTAGACACTTCGCGTTCAAGCGGCAGGCGGAGCTAGACATCTTCCACAAAGTGTTAAAAAAGATCACCAACTCGCTTTTGGAAGCATGGGGAGTGGATCGCTGGAAGGGTCTGGATGCCTGTTGCCCGCTGCCAGCTGCTGCGGTCGTTTATGGGAGAAGGTCGCCCCACCGCGGCGCTAACACACGCGCCGCGCTTCGCGCTGTAAGTAATCCTGCCGAACACGGTGAGGGGTCTGCTACGTGATACTTGCCAACAAAAACAATGCTTTACGTGCAGCCCCGCTGCCCGGACCGTGACGCGGCCCTCCGCAATGAGATCTTGTGGCACTCATTCGGTCCTTCACCTCGCTTGAACTTTTGTCCGAAATGTCTATCTTCACGCTAAGGCTTGACGGAAGTCTATGAAGGCAAAAGGAAAGGGACGCTTCATGCTTTTACTGCACATCTCGGACATCCACTTCAAAAGCCCGCAGTGTCTCAACGCTGCTACGGATCCAGATCGGTCAATCCGTACGCGGATCATGCTTGATCTGCAGACAATGTGCTTGACGCTCGGGCCGGTGGGTTCGATTCTCATCGGCGGCGATGTTGCATTCAAGGCAGACCCCGACGAATATGCGACTGCGTTGGCATGGATAGAGCAGCTCGCCGCGATCGTGCATTGTCCAATCGAAATGGTTTTCGTTGTACCTGGGAACCATGATGTAGATCGATCGTCGATAACCAGAGAGCTGTCCATTCAGAATGCTCAGCTTGCGATAACAGCTGCGGCGCCCCAGAACCGTGAGTGGAAGTTGCGGCAACAGCTTGGCGACGCCGTAGCAGGTCAAGCCCTTTTCAAAGCGCACTCAGCATATAACGAGTTTGCCGCACGATTCGATTGCCAGATTTATCCCGAAAAGCCCTTCTGGCGCCATGAACTTGACATCGGTGAGGGCGTGGGCCTCGCGATCTATGGGCTGACATCAACGCTGTTGTCTGGTCAGGACGGAGCCGATGATGTGCAAGGCACGCTATATCTGAGTCCTTTGCAGACAACTCTCGATCCTGCGCCCAACAAGGTTAATTTGGCCTTACTTCATCACCCCGTGGATTGGCTCTTCGATGGGGATGACGTTGAGGATGCGCTGGTTAATCGTGCCGCGCTTCATCTGTTCGGTCATAAGCACCGTCAGCGGATCGTAATGGCTAACACTCACGTCAAAATATCGGCCGGGGCGGCAAACCCGTCTAGAAGTGAATCGCCTTACGAGCCAGGCTACAACCTCATCGACTTGGCAGTGCACGGTGAGGGGGAAGATCGCAGTCTGCATGTTGCTGTCCACCAGCGGAAGTACCAATCGAATCCCGAGAGGTTCGTTGCTATTGAAAATCAACGGGGCCAGCCAGTATTTAGGACAGCGATTCCGGTGCCAGCGGCACCGGATTTTCCTCTATTTGCCTTACAGCCGGCCGCGAGCCCAGCTGGCAGCATAGAGGTCGTCATTCCGATCGATGCGGCCGAACAGCCGGACGCAGAGGTCTCTTTGGGCCTGCCCGACGGTCGTGAGCTGCTTTATCGCTTCTGGAACCTGACGAGCAGCCAGAGGCGACAAATCGCTTCGACGCTTGGATTGCTTGAGCAGCATGAGCATGCATTGCCTGAACCTGAGAGATATCGGCGCGCGCTAATGGCCGCGGCAGAGCGGCGCCTTATGGCGCGAGTTGAATCAGAAATCCAACAGATGGAGAGATGACTGTGGGAAAGACGCCGGAGATGGATGCCGATTTTGCTCGATGGTACAACGACGCCTTCATGGATGAGGGGGAGAGGCGAGATGAGTGTTGGAAGGCAGTCGTAGACGTCGCGGCTTCCGCTTCGTACGATAGTTTCGAGTTTTTGGTTCATCTCGCGCTAGACGTAGCTCCGCCTGCGGGAAAGAGCTACCTCAGTTTGCAAGAAGGCATCACTAAAACGGCCGGCGCGTTGTGCCCTAGTGAATCGGCGGCAGCTCGAGCTTCATCTAACCGTGAGGCGCAGGTTCTGGCGGCCTGCGTTCTGGTGCGTTTGTTCCCAACTTCTCCTGATGCGGCGTTAGCGGTCGTAAATGCAACGTTCCTCGGACGCCGAAAGTATAATCTTCCCATGGACCTAGCTGGAATGGCGGCCGCAGCGCTGGAAGCGCTAACGGAAAGCCGTCACGCTCGGCCTGTAGATGCGACCCTCCAGCTGGCTGCCCCTAAGATCGATTTTGAGCTGTCAGATGCTGCCGTTGAGGGGCTGGATGGGGCTATGCTAAAGGCCGAGCTCTCGCGCTTCCGGGACGTAATCAGAGCGGCGACCAAGAATATGGTCGAGGGGCATGGGCGGGTAGTTAAGAGCCTTTCACGGCGTCTGGTTCTGGCGGATGAGGAACATCAAATACTTTGGTGGCTCTTCGGGGGGCGAAGTAAGTTCGCGGAATTGGACTTCCCGGAAGTTTCAGAGCAACTTCGAACTTTCGCGTTTGCGAGCGATCTGGCGAGCCTTACCGATGTCTCACCTGGGCCAGCTTCCATATCAGCAATTTTGTCGCGTGCGGGCGTTAGTGGCGCGCAGGTCAAGGTCGCGAGCTCGGTAGAGGCGGTGGGCCTTGGTGCCTCTGAAGTACTTGTGAAGTCGGAGAGGGTATCCCCTCTCGTGACCCCACTGCACTTCGCCCTTGAAAAACGGGTTGAGCTTGCCGGTGACCCTGCATGGGCCGCTTCTTGGCGAGCAATCACCGGCTTCGACGCAGAGGACGAAGCTCCGCAGATTGCGCTTGCTCAGCAATTCTATCGAGAACGTCTCTATCTCTACGTGAGCGGCTAACCATATGACTTCGGCGACGATGAGTTGTTCGAATTCCGCCTGCCGAGTCAGTGAGGACGGAAAGTGCGTTGAGGGCTACGCTGTAGATGCCTGCCCTCACGCATCGACATTAGTGGTGTCCTCAATCGCGGAGGTTCCAAGCACTCCTTCGCGACTGGTAGTGGAACTGGGTATCCCGCTGGAGCAGGGCCATTCACTTGACAGGGGCGCAACGTCTAGGCTCCTTCGGCGCTATCCAGCGAGGGTCGTTGCAGTCATAGGTCCTAACGATTCTGGGAAGACGAGCCTCATTGCCGGCGTTTACGATTGCATCCAGGTGGGCTGTATTGCGGGCGCACGTTTTGCAGGTTCGTCGACGTTGCTTGGATTTGAAGTTGCGTGCCATCACTCCCGTGCGGCATCGGGGAGGTCCGTTGCGCACACAGAGCGAACTAGCTTGGGAGAGGATGCAAAGTTCTTTCATCTTGACTTGCGCCGGCAGGACGAAGAAGTTCTGTCGCTTCTAATAGCAGATCGATCAGGAGAGGACTATCTTCAAATAATAAATCAGCTATCTACAGCGAAGGCTTTCTTCGAGCTTCGCCGTGCCGACACGCTGGCCTTGCTGGTGGACGGTGAGCAGTTGCTCAAGTCTTCAGAGCGCCAAGAGGTGCGGTCAGTGACACTTCAGCTGGTGAGATCTCTTTTGGAAGCAGGATCTACTCGGCAAGGAACGCGACTGGCGATCGTGATGACCAAGTACGATTCGGTAATTGCATCGCCGCATGCTGAGCGGGCAATAGGCGATCTTGCGACTATTGTCGAAGGAATCCGCCGCTTGCATGGCGGACACTTTGGTGAAGTCGAGCCTTTCCAGGTGGCGGCTTCGCCCAAAATTCATGGTGGTGTGCAGCGTGGAGATGGAGTCAGCAGTCTTGTAGATTTTTGGATCAGGGCACTGCCCGAACCCGCGCATGTGAAGCCTATCCGCACCTCTAGTGCCGGACGCATGATTGATCAGTTCGACATGGAGGCTGATGAATGAAATCCAAAACAGGAAAGCGTGTTTCTATCTTGGGCTTGCCAGAGTCCGGCAAGACTACATTTCTGGCGGCGCTTTGGCACATCATCAACGAAGACGGGTCTTCCACTGCACTCGAACTAAGTAGCTATAGTGAGGCAAATTACGAGCACTTGAACGTCATCTCGAAACGGTGGCGTGCAGGCAAGACGCAAGTGCGAACACAGGTTGGTGCCAGTAGGTCTGTGACGATGGAGCTGAGGAGCTCGAGTGGGCATCTTTCCGAGGTGTCGTTTCCCGACGTCGCTGGTGAGGAGTTTTCGCGCATGTGGGAGCGGCGGGAGGTTGATCAATCGATAGTTGAAATGCTGAACGCGCAATCAGTCGCTCTGATGATCAATGGCGACACCATCAAGTTGCCCGCATGGGTTACGGAGCGAGAGGAGCTCAGGCGTTACATTTGTGTTGAGGACACCGCGCCGAGCGAGGCTGGTCGGCAGGACAGTGCTTCATCCATAGAGCCTTTGGACTGGAGCGCCGATTTGGCGCCCACCCAGGTTAAGGTTGTAGGGCTCCTTCAGATGCTGATGGAGCCTCCGTTAGATATTGGAGAAAGAAAGCTAGCCATTTTGGTCTCGTCCTGGGATAAGGTAGTCCACGAGGGCGTATCGCCGATGGAATTCGTGAAGCGACAGATGCCCCTGCTCTACCAATATCTGGAGGCTGGCCGGGATGATTGGGATTGGCGCGTATGGGGCGTCAGTGCTCAAGGCGGAGATTATAATGATCCCGACAAGAGGGAGGATCGCGCTGAAACCGCCCGCCTGCTGGAGATGGATAGGGCATCTGAGCGGATCATGGTCGCTGATGGCACCATAACAAGTAGCGATCTTACCGTCCCGTTGGAGTGGCTGGTAAGCTGATGAACAGATCTATTACTGTCCATCAAATGCTCCACGGGTACAGTGATGGCCACCGTCTAATTGGCGGCTCGCTGCGACTGGATAGTCAGGCTGCAAGGGCTATGCTGGTGATGACCGATCTGTCAGGCCCCGGAGTCAAGCCTCCTGCTCGAGGTTACCTCACCGGTTATCCGCTGGAAGACGCAGGAAAGTATGTACTCGCTCGCACGTGGGCGGCACCCGAGATGCCTCGTCCAGGATGTGTTTGGACACACTCATTGCTAATAGACTACGCCGATCTAGCGCTCTTGGTGGAAGCGAGGTCTTTGCTTTCGTTGTTCCAAAGGCCAGATGACGACATCGGTGCCAAGTACGCCCATGCGCTAAATGCTCGTCTGGACGACGTGCCGCCTGTGATTGTTCTGTCTGACCGTGCTAGGGGAATAGTCAACTCGCTTTACATTTCCGCCTCCGCTCAGATCCTTGCTGAAGCGGGTGATTGTGAGGATGATGAGGAGGTGGCGCTTGCCGTGTGGATGCAGCAGTGGCCTCGGTTACGCCGAGCCTTCGGGTTCTGCACGTTGGCGGCGGTGGACCGCACTGGCAAGGGCGTATATCTAGACCTTCAGTTCGCACGCCTTTCCCCAAGGTCAGTGGAGTCAGCTTTTCCGAACGCTCAGTTTGCAGGTGCTGCAGCTTTGATCCATCCATCGCTGCTGCCGTTGGAGCGGGATCTTGCAGCTCCTCGCGACTCTGACTTCAGGGACTTCCTCCGCCGAGCGGGAGGTGATGTTCAAGGTCACCGAACCGCCATGCTACCTCTCTGTGATCTTTACACTAGCCTGTTTAATAGCAGGCCTCCGAACTTAAGCGGAGCTGTCACGGCGCTGTCCGCTTTGGATGGCCCGATAGGCCATCAAGCAAGGACTGTTCGATCGGTAGTAGTCAAACAGGCCTTGTCGCAACCGCTGGATGCTGACGGTCCGGTGTTCACGTTCCTCTTGGATATGTTTGAGCACGCAGTCGATGGTGATAGTCGTTCGCTTATTGGCTCCAAGCTCTCTCATACGTTGTGGGTCAATTCGAGGCCCGAGTTCTGGAAAGTCATAGGGGGGAATGGTTCGCTCAGGCCGTTCGCGGTTGAGACGCTATTGGGTGTTGATTTGAATTCGATCTTGGCAGGATTGGATGATCAGCCGTGCGCTGTCGGTTGCGTTGTGAAGCTCCGTCCAGGTTTGCTCAGCTTTGCTCAAGTTTGGAAGACTCCTCAGGCCGACGAGGAGTGGCTAACGCTGGTGTCAGCCGAGCTGTTGCCAGCTGTCGGGGCAGCAATGTTGGCTGCCAATTGGCCGGCTCCTCCCCTGTATTTGCTGGCGCAAGTTCAGCCTGAAGCTTTAGGAAGAATGCTAAGTAGCGAAAACGCGAATCGTGGCACCCTGCGAAGTTGGCTTGAGCACGTTGCTAGAAACGAAGAGCTGATGGCGGCGGTGCTCGCTGCTGGAGGTGTGACGGAGGCTGCCACCTTGGCTGTATTGGCCAGCTTCAGCGGTCCGGACAGGGTGCCCAATTCCTATGGAGAAGATCCGTGGGCCATTGCGTTGCGATCTGCTTATCCCAAGCCCGGCTCCCCGGAGCAGCGTTACCTGGCCGCGCATCTGCTATGTCGTGCGCTAGGTGATCAGTCGAGATCAGTGCCGGACCTGTTGACCTTCGCCTACTCCCCGGCTTATCGCGCCCTAGAGAGAGGGCTGTTTTCAGTTAGTGAGCAAGCGATCGCAACATTGCGGCTTGACCGCGGACGCTGGTTGGAATGGGATAATTGTTCGAGGCTAAGATCAACGGTGGTTCGGAAGTTCGTAGATGGTAACTTCGATCCTATCAAGCTTCTGAAGATATCTAGTGATCGCGACCTCGTAGACGGGTTGATAGTCGACGCATGGGAGTCACATTCCGGTCGATCGTATCTAAACAGGTTCATTGATGCGCAGGCCCACACTGCAGGTGGAGATAATCTGGTTCTTGTGGATTCTATTAGGAAGCTCGCCAAAGCTAAGAAAAAGTGACATTGCAGGCAATGATCTAGCTCGCTTCGCCATGGTTTGGATACCTCGATCGGGAAGGACGCCGCTCTTTCTGAAGCCAAGCGCGGCGCAGAGTCTGGCTTGGCAGTGGGATGAGCAGTGCGACCTTGCTGAGTTTGAGTGGCTCTACACGGAGTTTCGGGAAACGAGCGCGCCGGGCGCTTCCGAAGCCCCCTCCCGGGCATGTGCGGTCTTTCAGTCCCAATGTGAAAAGGGCGGCGCCAATCAGATCAAGCGGGCGAAGCGAGCCAATCCGCGCTGATTGATCGACTCGGCAGCAACCCCGTGGCGAGGGCGGCGTGTCGATTCTGGGAGGGGGCACCGACAGATATCTCACCGATTGCCTACTAGCGTCAGCCGGGGAGTAGCAGGAGAGGCTTCTGGCCGATTAGCAGCTGGCATTGAACGTCACCGGCATGGACATAGTTTGTTGCCGGACTACATTTGCCGACCGGATAGAAGACACGCTCAAGGCGTGGGAGAAACGTCCACGATTGCCTGATCAGACTCGACCGCAAGCTCCGAGGCTCACCAGCGCGCATCATCGCTCCAAGAAGAAAAGTCTTGCTTGGCCGCTTCCAAGACGAGGTCCGGATCCAGAGCCAGGACTTCTGATGGTGTGCCCCCGGATAATCGTGCATGCGGAGCAATCAGCCATTCGATTTCATCCCAGCCTGACGTCCTTTCGCCAGCTGAGACGCCATAGGACCCCGTAGAAGCGCCAGCACTTCGGAAAGGCCTGCTAAAGGGAGCCCACTCGAGTCGAGCTGCCATGGAGGAAAGAGAAAGAGCTTCCGTTCCGCGATCCATACACCCAAAACGCTGCCGGATTGCAGGCATTGCATCAGCGTCCAGTTCTGGAGAGTGTGAGGGCTTAGCAGGGATTCCAACGTGGCTGCGTCGAACCAACCCACTGCGGCATCCGCCCTGGCTTGAGCAGACGCAGTCGTTTCCGGAGGTACATTCCTGCGCATAAGGTGCCTGCTATAGAGCTACTTTCCGCAAGGACGCCACGGTGCGCTACTCAGGTAACCTGTGGGGAAAATGTCTCAGCACGTTGGGTCACAACGCGTGGATCAGCCGAGAAGGCTGGCTGGCCGCCTGCAACCAGTGTCGTTGCTGGCTACCGAAACCCCCTGCAGAATTCGCCAAAGAACATGCGTCCCAAGTGAATTCCCATGCGCCCCAAGAGGCCGAAATCCACCCGCTGATGCCCCTGCTATCGAGAGTGGGTAATCTATGATCTAGGATCATCCCATGGCCTTTAGGGTTATCGGAAGTAGGCGCCGCAATTCGGGATCGGCTCGATCCATGAGTTGAACAAGTTTCGCGTCGATCCTGGCTGATACTCCGTTGGAAGCAACCTGCGTCGGTTGCCGAAGAAATCCGAAAAGCTTAATTAGAGGCGTGTCGCCACTGATAACCGCATAGCGTCTTGATGGATCCAGATGCTGGTGCTGCAGTAGCATCTCAAGTAGAGCGATGTCGGTGCATGCGCCATACGCCTTCTCTTGATCGTACGCGTCGCTAACCTTCAGGAGTCTGACCAATACCGGATCATCCTGAGGAACTGCGACGCAGAGAAGGGCGAGTAAAATTGTGATGTCCGCACCTGCGACATTTGCTTTTTTTGCCTCAGCGACAATTTTTTTCCAACGATCTACGACCTTCCGAACATCTCTGGATGGCTTCAGATATTTTGCGCTTGCCGAAAGGAAAGCCATTCGCCTCGTTGTTATGGGTCTGAAATGCTGGACGAATTTCCACGCGCGTTGCTCAGCGGGAATGGTGTGCTGAAGAACTCCAATGCCTGGCGCAGCTCGCTTCAATGCGGATTTCGCTTCTTCGATCTGCTGACAGACCTCTTCCCAAGTCGGGAACCGGCGACTATTCCCCTCAAATGCGTAGGGAACTACATCAACGTTGAGATCGAGCATGGATAGATCTGGAAACCAGGGTTCCAGCTCTTTGTATTCTGGCTTAGGTCTGTTGTCCTCGAAATATGTCTTCAGCGTAGTGAAGAAATTTCGATCGGCAAATGCCGATGAGTTGATCATCCCTAGTGGAGGCGGAAGCCAGCCGCCACTCACCCCGCAGTAGGTCTTTAGTAGGTTTGGAATAGTTACGTCCATCGTTAGAAGGTCGATTGGAGATTCGCCTTCCACCGCAGCTTCGTACAAGGTAAGGGTTAAAGGTTTTCCTTCGCGGAAGCTCTCCAGTGCGGACACATCCAACGGATCAAATTTCGGGTTTACTAGGGTCAGATCGCCGTACTTGGTGGACTTGACCTTTACTCTTCCGTTTCCAACGTAGCTCAGCTCTTCCATGTGCGCACTTCTTTCTATAGATTGAGAGGGGGTACTATACCGCACAGTTCAGTAGGGCTGATCTAGTGGTTTCTATATTTGCCGGGAGCCAGTGTGGGGCAAGGGCGGGACTCAGTAGCGGCAACGGCTCGGCTTGTTCTAGCTCTCGAGTGGTCATTCTTCAGGGGGGATTTGAAAGCGGGACGTGGCCGAGCTGAATTCCATTTTCAGTTGATCTTAGTAAGTTTAAACGGGGGGGGGGTATTGCTTTTGGGGTGCAGCTCATGGGTGTAAGGTAGCTATGAACCCCTGGGTGACTCCATTTTTGGAGTCATATATAATTTGTTTTCATGGAATTCATGGGGTGAGTGGTGAGAGATGACGAAATTGTTGGGGTGAAGACTCTCGCTGTGCAGGCTTCTGTGCGGTATCCGATAGTTTCTGCTTATGAGTTCGAGTTTCTGAAAGAGGAGTCCGGGGTTACGGACTATCTTAGGCCGTGTACGCTGTATATGATTGTTCAGCGCCCATTGATGGTTATTAATGGTCTTTGTGCAAGTGGGGGGGTGATTGAGTTTTCTATAGACGATGATACCCAGTCGAGTCCGCTGCGTTGTTCAATTGATTTGTACGCGGCAAAAATACTTGATCGCGATGCAGATGATGACTATTTTTTGCATGCCGAGTTCTTTAAGAATAACGGTGAGTCAGTGCCTCCGCTAAATGAGGTTGCTGGATTTAAAGTGCTTGGTAGTGATTCAAAATTCAGACATTGGGTGACGGCGGAGCGGTTTCTATATCACGTTATTAAGGGTACTTCAGGGTTTGCTGTCTCGGGCGACATTGAGGCATACATGGATTACGAGGTGCACTACATTGGGAAGGCTTTTGATCAAGGGATATGGAAGCGGCTGACTGGTCACGAGAAGTTGCAGCGCATTCTGACAATGGAGCCGAGTAGAAATGCTCGATCTCTGGGCGCGCCATTCGAGGTTTCGCTTTTGATGCTTGAGCTTGTAGGCGCGACGGAGGCGGTGATTGCTCCATACATGGGTTTTCCTATCTTTGAGAATCCGCAGTTTCATGTGCTTGATAGTGCGGACTCCATGCAGAAATTCGTGGAGCCATGGGTGGATGGGCCAACCTTGGAGCTAACCAATGAGGCTGAGGCTTTGCTGATCAGTACTATGAAACCGTCCTACAACACTACTTTGTTCAAAAAATATCCGGATATTGAGCGGGGCGCCCGGTCGCTTGGCTACACGGACTGTATTCTGAGTGTGCAGCTTATGCCCGCAAAGTTGCGAACTAATCATTTCTCGATGTCAATTGTGGGCCCTGGAAGCTCGTTGCCTGTTGATTGAGCTGCCGTACTGCAGCGCCGTCGCAGCTCGGCGCCAGCCACGGCTTTGAAGCGATGGAGTGCTTTACGTTTTGTTATATTCTCCTGATTGTTTGGATCTGGTTGATTTCCGAAGTGGCTAGGACTCGCTAAAACGCCATGAAATCTAGTGTGGATTGGTGCTTTTGGCGATGCTGGCTATGCCTGGTGGTGTGCACAACCGTTCTAAGAACACTCAGCTGTAAGAGTTGATGAATATCCGACAGGAGCCCCATTCGTGGGGCTCCTTCTTTTTTGTGTTTTTTTTGACCGGAAGGACAATCGGATATAGCCACGCATACGTGAAATCAGACGAGCAAGGGTAGTGCCCGAGCTGTCGGTCCATGTAATGC
>NZ_JBFTIS010000035.1:0-16918 GCF_056395005.1 Stenotrophomonas sp. 10N36
CTGCCGGAAGGTGTGGAAATGGTGATGCCGGGCGACAACGTGAAGATGGTTGTCACCCTGATCAACCCGGTCGCCATGGACGAAGGTCTGCGCTTCGCGATTCGCGAAGGCGGCCGTACCGTCGGCGCCGGCGTGGTCTCCAAGATCCTCGCGTAATTTCGTAATACCGGCGGTTGCATAGCTCCGCCGGTCTCGCGAATGGCGGGCCGGGAACCTCGGTCCGCCTTCGCCGTCTAAGGGAAGGCAGTTTTTCAGTACGCCAGTAGCTCAATTGGCAGAGCAGCGGTCTCCAAAACCGCAGGTTGGGGGTTCGAGTCCCTCCTGGCGTGCCACTTCTCCCTTCCAGCGGCCATGCCGCCTTAGCAGCCAGAGCCGGATGAACAGCAAGATCGAGCATTCCAAAGACAACACCTCCACTGGAGGTGACATCGTCAAGTACGCCGCCGCAACCATCCTGGTGCTGGCGGGTCTTTTTGCTTGGTACTGGTTCGGCACCCCTGAGCATGCGTCCCAGAGTGCATGGGCCGGTCCGCTTCGCGGTCTGGCCGTTGTCGTTGGCCTGGTGGCCGGCGTAGGCGTGTTCCTGATGACCGGCAAAGGTCGCGACACGCGTGAATTCCTTTCCGAATCGCGTTTCGAACTGCGCAAGGTAGTCTGGCCGACCCGCCAGGAAGCCATCCGCATGACCTGGGTGGTGATCGTTGTCGTGATCATCCTCAGCTTGCTGCTGGGCGGATTTGATTTCCTGATTCAGAAAGCGACCCAGTGGTTCCTGGGTCGATAAGGAGAAACCAGTGAAGCGTTGGTACGTCGTTCACGCCTATTCGGGCTTCGAAAAGTCGGTTGCGCAGGCTCTGCGCGATCGCATCGTGCGTGACGAGATGCAGGAGCGCTTCGGTGATGTCCTGGTCCCGACCGAGGAAGTGGTCGAAATGCGTTCCGGCCAGAAGCGCCGTTCCGAGCGCAAGTTCTTCCCGGGTTACGTGCTGGTCCAGATCGAGACCCACGAAGAAAACGGCATTCCGCGCATCGACAATGAAAGCTGGCACCTGGTGAAGGATACGTCCAAGGTGATGGGCTTCATTGGCGGTACCGCTGACCGTCCGCTGCCGATCCGCGACGAAGAGGCTGCTGCCATCCTGGACCGTGTTCAGGAAGGTGTTGAGAAGCCGCGTCCGAAGGTGCTGTTCGAGCCGGGCCAGATGGTCCGCGTCACCGAAGGCCCGTTCAACGACTTCAACGGCGTGGTCGAGGAAGTCAACTACGAGAAGAGCCGTCTGCGCGTCTCGGTGCTGATTTTCGGTCGTGCCACCCCGGTCGAGCTCGAGTTCGGCCAGGTCGAAAAGGCCGTCTGACCGCGCGTAGCGCCGGGCTCTGCCCGGCTGTATGTGAACGTCCAGCGGGGCAGAGCCCCGCTCTACGGTCCGGTTGAATAACGTAGCGCCGGGCTCTGCCCGGCGTTGCTGCGAAGCGGGGCAGAGCCCCGCTCTACGTTGCCCTGCCGTATTCAGACAGGCGGGCCAAAACCTGATATAGTGCGCGGCTTCCTGCCAGGAAGCTGGCAAAAGCAAGGGCCGCCGCGAGGTGGCCTTCTGCGTGAATTCAAAACGCGATGCCGGGACGCGTGATTCCCGGTCCGATGGGGAGCCTGTTGTCGTAAGGCGCTAGCACCCGGAGAGCATACTCATGGCAAAGAAAGTTGTCGGTTATATCAAGCTGCAGGTGAAGGCCGGTCAGGCCAACCCCTCGCCGCCGGTCGGTCCTGCGCTGGGTCAGCGCGGCCTGAACATCATGGAATTCTGCAAGGCCTTCAATGCCGCCACGCAGAAGCTGGAGCCGGGTCTGCCGGTGCCGGTCATCATCACGGCCTACTCGGACCGTACCTTCACCTTCATCACCAAGAGCACCCCGGCTGCCGTGCTGCTCAAGAAGGCTGCTGGCATCTCCTCGGGCTCCAAGCGCCCGAACACCGAAAAGGTGGGCAAGGTGACCCGTAAGCAGCTGGAAGAAATCGCCAAGACCAAGGAAGCCGACCTGACGGCCGCCGACCTGGACGCCGCGGTGCGCACGATTGCCGGTTCTGCCCGTTCCATGGGCCTCGTGGTGGAGGGTTAAGAAGATGGCACAGACCAAGCGTGAGAAGGCCATCAAGGCCGCCGTCGTCCCGGGTAAGGCATATGCCTTCGAGGACGCGATCAAGATCCTGAAGACCGCTACCAAGGCCAAGTTCGTCGAGTCCTTCGACGTTGCTGTGCGCCTGGGCGTGGACGCCAAGAAGTCCGACCAGCAGGTGCGCGGTTCCACCGTGCTGCCGTCCGGTACCGGCAAGAGCGTGCGCGTTGCCGTCTTCGCACCGGCCGGTGCCAAGGCTGACGAAGCCCTGGCCGCTGGCGCAGAAGCCGTTGGCATGGAAGACCTGGCCGAGAAGATGCAGGCCGGCGATCTGAACTATGACGTCGTCATCGCCACCCCGGACGCCATGCGCGTCGTGGGTAAGCTGGGCACCGTGCTCGGCCCGCGCGGCCTGATGCCGAACCCGAAGGTCGGCACCGTGTCGGCCAACCCGGGCGAAGCCGTCAAGAATGCCAAGTCGGGTCAGGTGCGTTACCGCACCGACAAGGCCGGCATCATCCACTGCACCATCGGTAAGGCCGACTTCGCCGAAGACGCGCTGAAGCTGAACCTGCAGGCGCTGCTGATGGACCTGATCAAGGCCAAGCCGGCTACCTCGAAGGGCACCTACCTGCAGAAGGTATCGGTCAGCTCGACGATGGGCCCGGGCGTCACCGTCGACCAGTCGTCGCTGACCCTGAAGTAATCGTTTCAAGCGGGAGCCGGGCACACGTCCGGCTCCCGCGATATTTGAAGGCAATCGAAGTGGGGTCCGCCCCGCGACGATAGCCGTCAAAGACCGCAGGCGCGGTCAGTACATACCGGCGACGGGCAGGGATGCTCGCATTGGCAGGGAGTCGCCGCCGGCGCAGTACCGACCGCTTAATCGATTCCTTCGGGAATCACCCTGCGTAGATGGTGCCCTTCTGGAGTTTTTCTGGTTTACGCACGTCTGGGTTCTCCCAGGTTGGCCATCCAGGTCTAGAACGGCCCACCCTTGGAACATCAACCCGATGTTCCCGGCGTCCAGGACGGATGCCGCCCAGGACCGCACACGGCAGGAGCCGTAAGCGGAGTTCAATTGGAGGAGTGCAATGGCTCTCAATCTGTCCCAGAAGCAAGAAGTAGTCGCGGAGCTGGCAGAAGTCGCCGCCAAGGCTCACTCCTTGATCGCAGCCGAATACGCTGGCACCACGGTCTCCCAGATGACCGCGATGCGCAAGCAGGCACGCGAAACCGGCGTTTTCTTGAAAGTTGTCAAGAACACGCTGGCGGCACGTGCAGTGGAAGGTACCGACTACGCGTGCGCCAAAGACGCACTCGTCGGTCCGCTGCTGTACGCGTTCTCGCTCGAGGAGCCCGGCGCAGCCGGTCGCCTGATCAAGGATTTTGCCAAGACCAACGACAAGCTGCAGGCAAAGGTCGTGGCCATCGGCGGGGAACTGTTCCCGGCTGGCCATGTTGACGTGCTGGCCTCGCTGCCGACCCGTGATCAGGCCCTGGCCATGCTGGCCCGCGTCCTGACCGAGCCGGTCACGATGTTCGCCCGCGCCATCAAGGCCATCGGCGACAAGCAGGGTGGTGGCGAAGAAGCCGCTGCCGATGCTGCCGAACCGGCTGCCGAGACCGCCTGAGTCGACGTTTCCGTGGTTCCTGACGGAACCTCAACCCAGAAAATTATCCAAAGGTAATCAAAATGTCCCTTACCAACGAACAGATCGTCGACGCCATCGCCGAGAAGTCCCTGATGGAAGTGATGGAGCTGGTCAAGGCCATCGAAGAGAAGTTCGGCGTCTCCGCCGCTGCTCCGGTCGCCGCAGCTGCTGCTGCTGGCCCGGCTGCTGCCGTGGAAGAGCAGACCGAGTTCGACGTCATCCTGAAGTCGGCCGGCGAGAAGAAGGTCGAAGTGATTAAGGCTGTCCGCGCCATCACCGGCCTGGGCCTGAAGGAAGCCAAGGACCTGGCTGAAGCCGGCGGCATGATCAAGGAAGGCGCTTCGAAGGACGACGCTGCCAAGTTCAAGAAGGACCTGGAAGCTGCTGGCGCGACTGTCGAAGTCAAGTAAGCAGTTCCTTGCCTCGCCATCGAATCACGGCGATGCAGCCAAGGCTGGGGGCGTAAGCCCCCGGCCTTTGGTCGTTGTTGCGACAACAACCGGTAGAGCCGACCGTTGGTCGGCTGCTCCTGCCGGTAGAGCCGACCGTTGGTCGGCTGCTCTTCAGCGGTAAAGCCGACTGTCAGTCGGCTGCCACACCTTTCCGGCCCCAGGCCGGCGAGTTGGCAGTTGGAAGTAGCAAGAGAAGGCGTGCTGGTGCCGGCAATACCAGCGACTTCCAACTGACAATTTTCATGTTCCCTTCGGGTCGCGCCTGTACGGCGGCCCGCACAGCCAAGGTGAGACCCCATGACGTCATATTCGTTCACCGAAAAGAAGCGTATCCGCAAGGATTTCGGCAAGCAGCGCTCGATCCTCGAAGTGCCTTTCCTGCTTGCCATCCAGGTGGATTCCTATCGCGAATTCCTGCAGGAAAACATTGATCCGGCCAAGCGCCGTGATCTGGGCCTGCACGCCGCGCTGAAGTCGGTCTTCCCGATCGCCAGCTACAGCGGCAACGCTGCCCTGGAATACGTCGGCTACAAGCTCGGCGACCCGGTCTTCGACGAGCGCGAATGCCGCCAGCGCGGCATGAGCTACGGCGCGCCGCTGCGCGTGACCGTGCGCCTGGTGATCTACGACCGCGAGTCGTCCACCAAGGCCATCAAGTACGTGAAGGAGCAGGAGGTCTACCTCGGCGAAATCCCGCTGATGACCGACAACGGCACCTTCATCGTCAACGGTACCGAGCGCGTCATCGTGTCGCAGCTGCACCGTTCGCCGGGCGTGTTCTTCGACCACGACCGTGGCAAGACCCACAGCTCGGGCAAGCTGCTGTACAGCGCCCGCATCATTCCGTACCGCGGCTCCTGGCTGGACTTCGAGTTCGACCCGAAGGACGCGCTGTTCACCCGTATCGATCGTCGCCGCAAGCTGCCGGTGTCGATCCTGCTGCGTGCGCTGGGCTACAGCAATGAAGAAATGCTGGCCGAGTTCTTCGAGATCAACACCTTCCACATCAACCCCGATGAAGGTGTGCAGCTCGAACT
Organism: Stenotrophomonas sp. 10N36; assembly: GCF_056395005.1. NCBI lineage: Bacteria > Pseudomonadati > Pseudomonadota > Gammaproteobacteria > Lysobacterales > Lysobacteraceae > Stenotrophomonas > Stenotrophomonas sp. 10N36. Next base: position 5,257 of record NZ_JBFTIS010000035.1, read on the forward strand.
GGTGGCCGAGCGTCTGCGCGGCGAGACCCTGAACTTCGACCTGGCCGACGGCGACAAGGTCATCGTCGAAGCCGGCAAGCGCATCACCGCGCGCCACGTCAAGCAGCTGGAAGCCTCGGGCATCGCCGCCCTGGCCGTGCCGGACGATTACATCGTCGGTCGCATCCTGTCGCACGACGTCGTGGACGCCAATACCGGTGAACTGCTGGCCCAGGCCAACGACGAAATCACCGACGAACAGCTGCAGGCCTTCCGCAAGGCCGGCGTCGATGCCGTGGGCACCCTGTGGGTGAACGACCTGGATCGTGGCCCGTACCTGTCCAACACCCTGCGCATCGATCCGACCAAGACCCAGCTGGAAGCCCTGGTCGAGATCTACCGCATGATGCGTCCGGGCGAGCCGCCGACCAAGGATGCCGCGCAGAACCTGTTCCACAACCTGTTCTTCACCTTCGAGCGCTACGACCTGTCCACGGTCGGCCGCATGAAGTTCAACCGTCGTGTCGGCCGCAAGGCTGTCACCGGCGAAGCGGTGCTGTACGACCGCAAGTACTTCGGTGAGCGCAACGACGAAGAGTCCAAGCGCCTGGTCGCCGAGCACGCCGACACCTCCGACATCCTGGAAGTGATCAAGGTCCTGACCGAGATCCGCAACGGTCGCGGCGTGGTCGATGACATCGATCACCTGGGCAACCGTCGTGTGCGTTCGGTCGGTGAAATGGCCGAAAACGTGTTCCGCGTGGGCCTGGTCCGCGTCGAGCGCGCGGTCAAGGAACGCCTGTCGATGGCCGAATCCGAAGGCCTGACCCCGCAGGAGCTGATCAACGCCAAGCCGGTTGCCGCTGCCATCAAGGAATTCTTCGGTTCCTCGCAGCTGTCCCAGTTCATGGATCAGAACAACCCGCTGTCGGAAGTCACCCACAAGCGTCGCGTCTCGGCCCTGGGCCCGGGCGGCCTGACCCGTGAGCGTGCCGGCTTCGAAGTGCGCGACGTCCATCCGACCCATTACGGCCGCGTCTGCACCATCGAAACGCCGGAAGGCCCGAACATCGGCCTGATCAACTCGCTGGCCGTGTACGCCCGCACCAACCAGTACGGCTTCCTCGAGACCCCGTACCGCAAGGTTGCTGACGGCAAGGTCTCCGATGAAATCGAGTTCCTGTCGGCCATCGAAGAAAACGAGTACGTCATCGCCCAGGCCAACGCCCTGACCGATGCCAAGAGCATGCTCACCGAGCAGTTCGTGCCGTGCCGTTTCCAGGGTGAGTCGCTGCTGAAGCCGCCGGCGGAAGTCCACTTCATGGACGTCTCGCCGATGCAGACCGTGTCGATCGCTGCCGCGCTGGTTCCGTTCCTGGAGCACGATGACGCAAACCGTGCACTGATGGGCGCCAACATGCAGCGACAGGCCGTGCCGACCCTGCGTGCGCAGAAGCCGCTGGTGGGTACCGGTATCGAACGCGCCGTGGCCCGTGACTCCGGTGTGACCGTCAATGCCCGTCGTGGTGGCGAGATCGTGCAGATCGACGCCGGCCGCATCGTGGTCAAGGTCAACGAAGTGGAGATCACCGACGCGACCGACGCCGGCGTGGATATCTACAACCTGATCAAGTACACCCGTTCCAACCAGAACACCTGCATCAACCAGCGTCCGCTGGTGGAAGTGGGCGACGTGGTGGCGCGTGGCGACGTGCTGGCTGACGGTCCGTCCACCGACATCGGCGAACTGGCCCTGGGCCAGAACATGCTGATCGCCTTCATGCCGTGGAACGGCTACAACTTCGAAGACTCCATCCTGCTTTCCGAGCGCGTGGTGGAAGAGGACCGTTACACCACGATCCACATCGAAGAACTGACCTGCGTTGCGCGTGACACGAAGCTGGGGCCGGAGGAAATTTCCGCCGACATCCCGAACGTGTCCGAGCAGGCGCTGAACCGTCTGGACGAGTCGGGCGTGGTGTACATCGGCGCCGAAGTGCGTGCCGGCGACATCATGGTCGGCAAGGTCACCCCGAAGGGCGAAAGCCAGCTGACCCCGGAAGAGAAGCTGCTCCGCGCGATCTTCGGCGAGAAGGCCTCGGACGTGAAGGACAGCTCGCTGCGCGTGCCGCCGGGCATGGACGGCACCGTCATCGACGTGCAGGTCTTCACCCGCGACGGCATCGAGAAGGACAAGCGCGCCCGTCAGATCGAAGAGTCTGAAATCAAGCGCGTCAAGAAGGACTTCGACGACCAGTTCCGCATCCTGGAAGGCGCCATCTACGCCCGTCTGCGTTCGCAGATCGTGGGCAAGGTGGTCAACGGTGGTGCCAACCTGAAGAAGGGCGACACCGTCACCGACGCGTACCTGGACGGCCTGAAGAAGGCCGACTGGTTCGTGCTGCGCATGAAGGACGACGACGCGTCCGAAGCCATCGAACGCGCCCAGAAGCAGATCCAGGCGCACGAGAAGGAATTCGAGCGTCGCTTCGCCGACAAGCGCGGCAAGATCACCGCCGGTGACGACCTCGCCCCGGGCGTGCTGAAGATGGTCAAGGTGTTCCTGGCCGTGAAGCGTCGCATCCAGCCGGGTGACAAGATGGCCGGCCGCCACGGCAACAAGGGTGTGGTCTCCAACGTGGTGCCGGTCGAGGACATGCCGTACATGGCCTCGGGCGAAACCGTGGACATCGTGCTGAACCCGCTGGGCGTGCCGTCGCGTATGAACATCGGCCAGATCCTGGAAGTGCATCTGGGCTGGGCCGCCAAGGGCCTGGGTCGCAAGATCCAGGGCATGCTGGAAGCCCAGACCGCGATCAACGACCTGCGCAAGTTCCTGGACGATGTCTACAACCACGACAAGACCCAGCACGCCAACCACGTCGACCTGACCCAGTTCAGCGACGAGGAGCTGCTGCGCCTGGCCGGCAACCTGACCGACGGCGTGCCGATGGCGACCCCGGTGTTCGACGGTGCCACCGAAGCCGAGATCAAGCACATGCTTGCCCTGGCCGACCTGCCGCTGAGCGGCCAGACCCAGCTGTATGACGGCCGCACCGGTGAGGCATTCGATCGCCACACCACCGTGGGCTACATGCACTACCTGAAGCTGAACCACCTGGTCGACGACAAGATGCACGCCCGTTCGACCGGCCCGTACTCGCTCGTTACCCAGCAGCCGCTGGGCGGCAAGGCGCAGTTCGGTGGCCAGCGCTTCGGTGAAATGGAAGTCTGGGCGCTGGAAGCCTACGGCGCGGCCTACACCCTGCAGGAAATGCTGACGGTGAAGTCCGATGACGTGCAGGGCCGCAACCAGATGTACAAGAACATCGTCGACGGTGAGCACGAGATGGTCGCGGGCATGCCGGAATCCTTCAACGTTCTCGTGAAGGAAATCCGCTCGCTGGCCATCAACATGGAACTGGAAGACAACTGATGGCGCAGGCGCGGCTGCCCCGGCAGCCGCGCCACCCGTTTGTTTACTGACAGCCCATCGACAAGATTTCCTCCTTTCGGAGAAACACCATGAAAGACTTGCTGAACCTCTTCAACCAGCAGCGCCAGACGCTGGACTTCGACGCGATCAAGATCGCGCTGGCCTCGCCGGACCTGATCCGTTCGTGGTCCTTCGGCGAAGTGAAGAAGCCGGAAACCATCAACTACCGTACCTTCAAGCCGGAGCGTGACGGCCTGTTCTGCGCCGCCATCTTCGGGCCGGTCAAGGACTACGAGTGCCTGTGCGGCAAGTACAAGCGCATGAAGCACCGCGGCGTGGTCTGCGAAAAGTGCGGCACCGAAGTCACCCTGGCCAAGGTGCGCCGCGAGCGCATGGGCCACATCGACCTGGCCTCGCCGGTCGCGCACATCTGGTTCCTCAAGTCGCTGCCGTCGCGCATCGGCCTGATGCTGGACATGACCCTGCGTGACATCGAGCGCGTGCTGTACTTCGAAGCCTACGTGGTGACCGAGCCGGGCCTGACCGCCCTGGAGCGCCGCCAGCTGCTGACCGAAGAACAGTACCTGCAGGCCCGCCAGGAGCACGGCGACGACTTCGACGCCGCCATGGGCGCCGAGGCCGTGTACGAGCTGCTGCGCACCATCGACCTGCAGTCGGAAATGACCCGCCTGCGCGAGGAAATCTCCAGCACCGGTTCGGAAACCAAGCTCAAGCGCCTCACCAAGCGCATCAAGCTGGTCGAAGCCTTCCTCGAGTCGGGCAACCGTCCGGAGTGGATGGTCATGACCGTGCTGCCGGTGCTGCCGCCGGACCTGCGTCCGCTGGTGCCGCTGGACGGTGGCCGCTTCGCGACCTCCGACCTGAACGACCTGTACCGCCGCGTCATCAACCGCAACAACCGCCTGCGCCGCCTGCTCGAGCTGAACGCGCCGGACATCATCGTGCGCAATGAAAAGCGCATGCTGCAGGAATCGGTCGATGCGCTGCTGGACAACGGCCGTCGCGGCCGTGCCATCACCGGCACCAACAAGCGCCCGCTGAAGTCGCTGGCCGACATGATCAAGGGTAAGCAGGGTCGCTTCCGTCAGAACCTGCTGGGCAAGCGCGTCGACTACTCGGGCCGTTCGGTCATCGTGGTCGGTCCGTACCTGCGCCTGCACCAGTGCGGCCTGCCGAAGAAGATGGCGCTTGAGCTGTTCAAGCCGTTCGTGTTCGCCAAGCTGCAGCGTCGTGGCCTGGCCACCACCATCAAGGCCGCCAAGAAGCTGGTCGAGCGCGAAGAAGCCGAAGTCTGGGACATCCTGGAAGAGGTCATCCGCGAACATCCGGTGATGCTGAACCGTGCGCCGACCCTGCACCGTCTGGGCATCCAGGCGTTCGAGCCGGTGCTGATCGAAGGCAAGGCCATCCAGCTGCACCCGCTGGTCTGCACCGCGTTCAACGCCGACTTCGACGGTGACCAGATGGCCGTCCACGTGCCGCTCTCGCTGGAAGCCCAGCTGGAAGCGCGTGCGCTGATGATGTCCACCAACAACATCCTGTCGCCGGCCAACGGCGAGCCGATCATCGTGCCGTCGCAGGACGTCGTGCTGGGTCTTTACTACATGACCCGCTCGCTGGAAAACAAGAAGGGCGAGGGCATGGCCTTCGCCAACATCGCCGAAGTCAAGCGCGCCTACGACAACCGCGTGGTGGAACTGCACGCACGCGTCAAGGTCCGCATCACCGAAGTGGTGACCGACGAAGACGGCAACAAGCAGAACAAGACCTCGATCGTGGACACCACGATCGGTCGCGCCCTGCTGGCTGAAATCCTGCCGGAAGGCCTGCCGTTCGCGCTGGCCAACACCGAGCTGACCAAGAAGAACATCAGCCGCCTGATCAACTCCAGCTACCGCCAGCTGGGCTTGAAGGACACGGTCGTGTTCGCCGACAAGCTGATGTACACCGGCTTTGCCTACGCAACCCGCGCCGGCGTGTCGATCGGTATCGACGACATGCTGATCCCGGACGAGAAGAAGGGCATCCTCACCGAGGCCGAAGCCGAAGTGCTGGAAATCCAGGAGCAGTACCAGTCGGGTCTGGTCACCGCCGGCGAGCGCTACAACAAGGTGGTCGACATCTGGTCGCGCACCAATGAGCGCATCGCCAAGGCGATGATGGACACCATCGGTACCGAGAAGGTCATCAATGCCAAGGGCGAGACCATCGACCAGAAGTCGATGAACTCCCTGTACATCATGGCCGACTCCGGTGCGCGTGGTTCGCAGGCACAGATCCGCCAGCTGGCCGGTATGCGTGGCCTGATGGCGCGTCCGGATGGCTCGATCATCGAAACGCCCATCAAGGCGAACTTCCGTGAAGGCCTGAACGTACAGGAATACTTCAACTCCACCCACGGTGCCCGTAAGGGTCTGGCCGATACCGCGCTGAAGACCGCCAACTCGGGTTACCTGACCCGTCGTCTGGTGGACGTCGCGCAGGACGTGGTCATCACCGAAGTGGATTGCGGTACCACTGAAGGCCTGACCATGACCCCGATCGTGGAAGGCGGCGACGTCGTGGAGCCGTTGAAGGACCGCGTGCTGGGTCGTGTCGTGGCCGAGGACGTGTTCCTGCCGGGCAACGACGAAGATCCGATCGTGACCCGCAACACGCTGCTGGACGAAGCGTGGGTGGCCAAGCTTGAAGATGCCAGCGTGCAGTCGGTGAAGGTCCGTTCGACCATCTCCTGCGCCTCGGCCTTCGGCGTGTGCGCCCATTGCTACGGCCGCGATCTGGCCCGTGGCCACATCGTCAACATCGGCGAAGCGGTCGGCGTCATCGCCGCCCAGTCGATCGGTGAGCCGGGTACCCAGCTGACCATGCGTACGTTCCACATCGGTGGTGCGGCATCGCGTGCGGCTGCCGTGGACAACATCACGGTCAAGACCACCGGTTCGGTCAAGTTCAACAACCTCAAGTCGGTGGCCCATGCCAGCGGTTCGCTGGTTGCGGTCTCGCGCTCGGGTGAAATCTCGGTGCTCGATGCCCACGGTCGTGAGCGTGAGCGCTACAAGCTGCCCTACGGTGCCACCATCACCTCCAAGGACGCCGACTCGGTCAAGGCTGGCCAGACCGTCGCCAATTGGGACCCGCATAACCACCCGATCGTGTCCGAAGTGGCCGGTTTCATCCGCTTCATCGACTTCATCGACGGCGTCACCGTCATCGAGAAGACCGACGAACTGACCGGCCTGGCGTCGCGTGAAATCACCGACCCGAAGCGTCGTGGCTCGCAGGCCAAGGACCTCCGTCCGATCGTGCGTATCGTGGATGCCAAGGGCAATGACCTGACCATCCCGAACACCGATCTGCCGGCCCAGTACCTGCTGCCGCCGCGCTCCATCGTCAACCTGCAGGACGGCGCCGCCGTCGGCGTGGGTGACGTGGTCGCCAAGATCCCGCAGGAAGCGTCCAAGACCCGTGACATCACCGGTGGTCTGCCGCGCGTGGCCGACTTGTTCGAAGCGCGCAAGCCGAAGGATCCGGCGATCCTGGCCGAGCGTTCGGGCATCATCAGCTTCGGTAAGGACACCAAGGGCAAGCAGCGCCTGATCATCAAGGACACCGATGGTTCGGAACACGAAGAGCTGATCCCGAAGTACCGTCAGGTGATCGTGTTCGAAGGCGAACACGTGACCAAGGGCGAAACCATCGTGGACGGCGAGCCGAGCCCGCAGGACATCCTGCGTCTGCTGGGTGTCGAGCCGCTGGCGGCCTACCTGGTCAAGGAAATCCAGGACGTGTACCGCCTGCAGGGCGTGAAGATCAACGACAAGCACATTGAAGTGATCACCCGCCAGATGCTGCGCAAGGTCGAAATCACCGACCAGGGCAGCAGCAAGTTCCTGAATGGTGAGCAGGCCGAGCGCCAGCGCGTCATCGAGGAAAATGCACGCCTGACCACCCGCAACGAGCTGATTGCCCGTTTCGATCCGGTCCTGCTGGGTATCACCAAGGCGTCGCTGGCCACCGAATCGTTCATCTCGGCCGCTTCCTTCCAGGAAACCACCCGCGTGTTGACCGAGGCGGCCGTCCGCGGCACCAAGGACAACCTGCGCGGTCTGAAGGAAAACGTCATCGTCGGCCGTCTGATCCCGGCCGGTACCGGTCTGTCGTACCACGCCAACCGCCGCCGCAACGCGAGCGGGCTGACCGATTCGGAAATGCAGACCCTGGCCGGCACCCCGGTCGCGGCCGCACCGGTCGCCGTGGCTGCCCCGGAAGTGGCGGTCGAATCGACCGACGCCGAGCAGGCCGACGAGTGATCCACAGGTCCGGCCCCTGGCCGGACCACATGGTAGGACCCGGCCGTTGGCCGGGTCATCGAACGGGTAGGGCCCCGGCCATTGGCCGGACCCCACCCCTCGGACGCCACCGGCCACTGGCCGGATGGCTGCCGATGAGGTAGGATGCCCGCCCGGTCTCTCAAAGGACCGGGTTGACAACCTGAACGGGGGGCATGGAGAAGGCTCCCCTGTAACGGCCCGGGATCAGGGCTGGCTTGGCGCGTGCGCATTTGACTGCGTTTTCGCCAGGTTGCTACAATCGTCTGTCTCAGCAGGCCGGTTTCTTGCCTGCTCGCACATATCCGCATTCATGGCCGGTTTTTTCACTGGCCTCTCTCAGAAGAACATACTGATGGCGACGATCAATCAGCTTGTCCGCAAGCCGCGGCAGGCAACCACTTATAAGAGTGCCTCCCCGGCTCTCGATAAGTGCCCCCAGCGCCGTGGCGTCTGCACGCGCGTGTACACCACCACTCCGAAGAAGCCGAACTCGGCGCTTCGCAAGGTTGCCAAGGTTCGCCTGACCAACCAGGAAGAAGTGATTAGCTACATCGGCGGCGAAGGCCACAACCTGCAGGAGCACTCCGTGGTCCTCATCCGTGGCGGTCGCGTCAAGGATCTGCCGGGTGTGCGTTACCACACCGTGCGTGGCTCGCTGGACGCCTCCGGCGTTGCCAAGCGTCGCCAGGGCCGTTCCAAGTACGGCGCCAAGCGTCCGAAGAGCTAAGGGAAAGTACACATGTCTCGTAAAGGTAATACGCCGCAGCGCTCTGTCCTGCCGGATCCGAAGCACGGAAGTGAAACCATCGCTCGTTTCATCAATATGGTGATGCTGAGCGGCAAGAAGTCGGTCGCTGAAAAGATCGTCTACGGTGCCATGGACGTGATCGGCGAAAAGAACCCGAACTCCGTCGAGCTGGTGCAGAAGGCTCTGGACAACGTGGCTCCGTCGGTCGAAGTCAAGTCCCGTCGCGTCGGTGGTGCCACCTATCAGGTGCCCGTCGAAGTGCGTTCGTCGCGCAAGATGGCCCTGGCCATGCGTTGGCTGATCGACTCGGCCCGTAAGCGTGGTGAAAACACCATGCCGAAGAAGCTGGCTGCCGAACTGCTGGACGCCTCGGAAAACCGTGGCGGCGCCATCAAGAAGCGCGAAGAAACCCACCGCATGGCCGAAGCCAACAAGGCATTCGCCCACTACCGCTGGTGAGTTTGACGGCCTTGCAAAACAGGCAAAGCGGCACTACGTATTAGTGCCGCTTCGCGGCACCTGGGGTGCCGCGCCAATCCGAAGGCCGCCGAAAGGCGGCGTTCGGCCATCCGAATTCCAAGAAATTGAGAGGCTCCCGTGGCCCGCACCACTCCCATCGAGCGTTACCGTAACTTCGGCATCATGGCTCACATCGATGCCGGCAAGACCACCACGTCCGAGCGCATCCTGTTCTACACCGGCAAGAGCCACAAGATCGGTGAAGTGCACGACGGCGCTGCCACCATGGACTGGATGGAGCAGGAGCAGGAGCGTGGCATCACGATCCAGTCCGCTGCGACCACCGCGTTCTGGAAGGGCATGGACAAGTCCCTGCCGGAGCATCGCTTCAACATCATCGACACCCCCGGACACGTCGACTTCACCATCGAAGTAGAGCGCTCGCTGCGCGTGCTCGACGGTGCGGTGTTCGTGCTGTGCGCCGTCGGTGGCGTGCAGCCGCAGTCCGAAACCGTGTGGCGCCAGGCCAACCGGTACAAGGTGCCGCGCATTGCCTTCGTCAACAAGATGGACCGCACCGGTGCCAACTTCACCAAGGTCGTTGGCCAGCTGAAGGCCAAGCTCGGCGCCACCGCCGTGCCGATGCAGCTGCCGATCGGCGCTGAAGACGGCTTCAAGGGCGTGGTCGACCTGATCAAGATGAAGGCCATCCATTGGGATGAAGCCTCGCAGGGCATGAAGTTCGAGTACCTGGACATCCCGGCCGACATGCAGGCGGAGGCCGACGAGGCCCGCACCTACATGATCGAAGCCGCGGCTGAAGCCAGCGAAGAGCTGATGGAAAAGTACCTGGGCGGCGAAGAGCTGACCGAGGCCGAGATCGTCGAAGCCCTGCGCGTGCGCACCCTGGCGACCGACATCGTGCCGATGTACTGCGGTTCTGCGTTCAAGAACAAGGGCGTGCAGGCCATGCTGGACGGCGTGGTGCAGCTGCTGCCGTCGCCGATCGACGTGCCGGACGTGACCGGTACCGACGTCGACGATGAAACCGTTGCGCTGAGCCGCAAGTCCGACGACAAGGCCCCGTTCTCGGCCCTGGCGTTCAAGATCATCACCGACCCGTTCGTGGGCGCGCTGACCTTCTTCCGTGTCTATTCGGGCACGCTGAACGCTGGCGACCAGCTGCTGAACTCGGTGAAGGGCAAGAAGGAGCGCATCGGCCGCATCCTGCAGATGCACTCCAACGATCGTGAAGAAATCAAGGAAGTGCTGGCCGGTGACATCGCCGCGGCCGTGGGCCTGAAGGACACGACCACCGGTGACACCCTGTGCTCGCAGGACCACCCGATCATCCTGGAGCGCATGGTGTTCCCGGAGCCGGTCATTTCGATGGCCGTCGAACCGAAGACCAAGTCCGACCAGGAAAAGATGGGTCTGGCGCTGGGCCGTCTGGCTCAGGAAGATCCGTCGTTCCGCGTCAAGACCGACGAAGAATCCGGCCAGACCATCATCTCGGGCATGGGCGAGCTGCACCTGGACATCATCGTGGATCGCATGAAGCGCGAGTTCAACGTTGAAGCCAACGTCGGCAAGCCGCAGGTTGCGTACCGCGAAACCATCCAGATGGCCGACGTCAAGTCGGACTACAAGCACGCCAAGCAGTCCGGTGGTAAGGGTCAGTACGGTCACGTCGTGATCGAGCTGTCGCCGATCACCGCTGAAGACCGTGCCGATCCGAAGATCGCCCCGGCGATCAAGGATGACTTCCTGTTCATCAACGACATCACCGGTGGCGTGATTCCGAAGGAATTCATTCCGTCGATCGAAAAGGGCCTGCGCGAAACCATCACCAGCGGTCCGCTGGCGGGCTTCCCGGTCGTGGACGTCAAGGTGAAGCTGGTGTTCGGCTCGTACCATGACGTCGACTCCTCGGAAATGGCGTTCAAGCTCGCGTCCTCGATGGCCTTCAAGCAGGGCTTCCAGAAGGCCAAGCCGGTCCTGCTGGAGCCGATCATGAAGGTCGAGATCGTGACCCCGGAGGATTACCAGGGTGACGTGATGGGCGACGTCAGCCGTCGTCGTGGCGTGCTGCAGGGTTCGAGCACCACCGGTGACGGTTCGGCGAGCATCATCAACGCGATGATCCCGCTGGGCGAAATGTTCGGTTACGCCACCTCGCTGCGTTCGCAGACCCAGGGTCGCGCAACGTTCACGATGGAATTCGACCACTACGAGCCGGCGCCGAACAACATCGCCGAATCCGTGATCAAGAAGGCCTGAGCGTAAGCTCAGGTCTCAACCTCTTTCTTTCTGACATTCAAGGGCTACAACAATGGCAAAGGGTAAGTTCGAGCGCACCAAGCCGCACGTCAACGTCGGCACCATCGGTCACGTCGATCACGGCAAGACCACGCTGACCGCCGCACTGACCAAGATCGGTGCTGAGCGCTTCGGTGGCGAGTTCAAGGATTACTCCTCGATCGACGCCGCGCCGGAAGAAAAGGCACGTGGCATCACGATCTCGACCGCACACGTCGAGTACGAATCCACCGAGCGTCATTACGCCCACGTGGATTGCCCGGGCCATGCTGACTACGTCAAGAACATGATCACCGGTGCCGCCCAGATGGACGGCGCGATCCTGGTCTGCTCCGCTGCTGACGGCCCGATGCCGCAGACCCGCGAGCA
>NZ_JBFTIS010000036.1:0-15255 GCF_056395005.1 Stenotrophomonas sp. 10N36
CCGTAAATCCATCCTTGGAGGCTCGTGGGCGCCATCCATGGCGCCCAACGGTCCCGCCACCTCACCCACCCCGACCCTCGACAACAGGTCGGCGCGTTTGGGAAAAGAGGAAGAGCGTGCCGACCAACGGTCGGCACCTACCACGGCGGGTATGCGTTGTCGGAGGCAATCCGCGAACGCGTTTGTGGGGAACCATCCGGAAACACACCCGTCGTTGGTCCGCTGCCTGGACCGGTAGAGCGGACCGTTGGTCCGCTGCCTGAAACGGTAGAGCGGACCGTTGGTCCGCTGGCCGCGCGCGGCGCGGCAATGATCAACACGCGAAAAAGATGCCACCGGAAGAACACCGGTAAAGCCGAGCCATGCTCGGCTGCTCCTACCCTCCCCATGCGGCCCGACCCACACGCAGAAAAACAGAACCAGCAGCCGTTGCCCTGAAACTCCCTACCGGTACAACACCGCCGCCTGCGTGCCCCGCCCCGGTTCGCTGTCCAGAGTCACCTTCCACCCGAACCGGTCGCACAACCGGCGCACGATCGACAATCCCAGCCCCGTGCCTTGCGGCCGCGTCGGCTCGGCCCGGTAGAACGGCTCGAACGCCCGGCCCAGCGCTTCGGCCGACATCCCGATTCCGGTGTCGCGCACCACCACCCGATCATCCAGCACATCCACATCGATGCGCCCTTCGTCGGTGTAGCTGCACGCGTTGCGGACAAGGTTGCTCACCACCACCTGCAGCACCCGCGGCGGTGCGTGCAGCTGCACCGGGCCGGCGCTGTGCAGGAAAATTTCCACCGGTCGACCCGCCATCAGCTCGCGCGCGTTGTCCACCTCGTAGCGCACGATCTCGTTGACGTCGAACAGCTCCACCTGCGGCTCCACGTCCGCCTCGCGGGCCAGGATCAGGAAGGCGTCGATCACCGCCTCCATGTCACGACCCGCGCGCTGGATGCGGTTGAGTCCGCGGCGCAGGCGCGGCGTCAGCTCCTGGTCGCCCAGGGCGATATCGCTGGCGACCCGGATCACCGTCAACGGCGTGCGCAGCTCATGGCTGGCATCGCGGGTGAAGTTGCGCTCGCGTGCCACATGCGCGGTGACCCGCGTGGCCAGCGAATGCAGGGCCGCCGCCAGCTGGCGCGTCTCGCCCTGCATGTCCGCCGGCAACTTGTCCGGCGCCAGATCGGCCGCTTCCGGGTGTCCCGGGTCCCAGCGCGACACGCGCCGCGCCAGCCAGTTCACCGGCGACACCAGCCGCTTGGACGCCCGATAGGTCACCCACGAGGCGCCATACACTGCCAGCAACGTCAGCAGCACCGGCACGATGCCGAACCAGAACGCCAGCATCTCCGCGCGCGAGCGCAGGAACACCAGGTACAGGCGCCCTTCCGGGCGCGCGTCCACAAGCACCAGCTGGTCATCGGCCTTCAGTTCGTGGAAGCCCGGCGGCAGCGCGCGCAGGTTGGCCGGCAGGCTCAACGGCGATCGCCCGGTTTCCAGCAGGTAGCCGCGGATGTTCTGCGTGTTCGGCGGCGGTTGCATCGCCGACGCATCGTGCAGCTGCCAGTAGTAGGCCGCTTCCTCCTTCAGCGCGCTGCTGACCAGGCTGTGCTTGATCACCAGCGACACCAGCCACGCGCCCAGCAGGATGCCCAGGCTGGCCAGCACGGCTTGGAGAATGAAGACGATGCGTATCTTGCGCGGCAGACCGTGCGGCATTACGGGGTCCAGGGCGGTTCGCCGCGATTATAGGGAAGCGCGCCGTGATTCCATCGTGCAAGAAACGACAACGACCCGCAAACGCGCGGGGCGTTGTCTCGATCGGGGCCGGTCACGGCCCCTCCGGTCATGCGCCAGCCACTGCGATGTGCATCAGCTCATCGGCTGGGCGATGTCGGCGATGCGGTAACCCGCGCTCTGCACGGTGTGCAGCAGGGGGCGGTCGAACGGCTTGTCGATGATCTTGCGCAGGTTGTACAGATGGCTGCGCAGGGTGTCCGAGTCCGGCAGGCCATTGCCCCAGATCTCGCGCTCGATTTCCTGACGGGTCACCACGCGGGGCGATTCGCGCATCAGGATCGTCAACAGGCGCAGGCCGATCGGCGACAGCTGCAGTTCGGTGCCAGCACGGGTGGCCCGCATGCTCACCGGATCCAGCACCAGGTCGGCCACCTTGAGCACTTCCGAGCCCACCTGGCGACGTTCGCGACGGATCAGGGCACGCAGGCGTGCTTCCAGTTCCTGGATCGCAAACGGCTTGGTCAGGTAATCGTCGGCGCCAAAGCCCAGGCCGGTCAGCTTGTCGTCCAGCGTATCGCGCGCGGTCAGCATCAGCACCGGGGTCGACTTGCGGGCGTCGTTGCGCAGCCGGCGGCAGACTTCAATGCCGTCCAGGCGCGGCAGCATCAGGTCCAGCACCACCACGTCATAACTGTTCTCCGCCGCAAGGCGATAGCCGTCCAGCCCGTCCTGGGCATAGTCGACTTCGAACCCGCGGCCTTCCAGATACTCACCGATCATCTCGGAAATATTGCGGTTGTCCTCGACCACCAGCACCAGGCCGGAGGTCTCCTTTGTCTGACGCATGGGATTCCCTCTTTCTTCAGCTTTGTGAAACATGCCGCATCGGCAGTGGAGGCGGTGTGAAGTCGCTCACACCGGAATCGAAATCGTTGTCAGAGCAGGGGTTTGAGGTGCGGCCAGACGTTGTCCAGCACCCGCGGCTGGGCTGCTGCGGTGGGATGCAGGCCGTCGGCCTGCATCAGTCCCGGCTGCAGCGCCACCCCGTCCAGCAGGAACGGCAGCAGCGGCACCTTGTACTGGCTGGCCAGCCCGGCGTACACGTCCTTGAGCCGCTGGCGGTAGGCCGGGCCGTAGTTGGGCGGCACGTCGATGCCCAGCAGCAGCACCTTCGCGCCGGCCGTCTGGCTGGCCACGATCATCTTTTCCAGGTTGCCGCGCAGCTGCACCGGGGTCAGCCCGCGCAGCGCGTCGTTGCCGCCGAGCTCGATCACCACCACCGCCGGGCGGTGCTTGGCCAGCAGGCCCGGCAGGCGGGTAAGCGCGCCGGCGGTGGTCTCGCCGCTGATGCTGGCGTTGATGATCGCCGGGGCCGGCTTCACCTGTTGTTTGACCCGCTGCTGAAGCAGGTTCACCCAGCCCGATTCGGCCGGGATATTGTGGGCAGCACTGAGGCTGTCACCGACCACCAGCACCGCGTTGGCCGGGGCGGCACCTTTGGCACACGCCAGCAACGGCGCCAGCAGCAATGCTGCCAGCATCCAGACCATCAGGGCCGTGCGGCCCTTCCACATCGCTCGGTACATTGGAGAATCCTCATCGACAGCCTGTCCCCCCGCAGCGCGTCCGTCGCCATCGCCGCCCATGACGTGGGCAAATCCGCGCGTGGCCCGGAGGGTGAAGTCCACATACTGGACAACATTGGCATGACCGTCCATGAAGGCGAGAGCATCGCCATCGTCGGCGCTTCAGGTTCCGGCAAGACCACCCTGCTCGGCCTGCTGGCCGGACTGGACCTGCCCAGCCGCGGGCGGGTCACGCTGGCCGGGTCGGACCTCAATGCCCTGGACGAGGAAGACCGCGCGCAGTTGCGCGCCCGCGAAGTGGGCTTTGTGTTCCAGAGCTTCCACCTGCTGCCGGCGCTCACCGCCGAAGAGAACATCGCGCTGCCGCTGGAGCTGGCCGGGCGCGAAGATGCCACACGCGTGCGTGAGGTGCTGGCGCAGGTGGGGCTTACCCATCGCGCCCGCCACTACCCGCGCCAGCTGTCCGGCGGCGAACAGCAGCGCGTGGCCCTGGCACGGGCATTCGTGGCCAAGCCGCGCATCCTGTTTGCCGATGAGCCCACCGGCAGCCTGGACCAGGCCACAGGTCAGCAGATCAGCGACCTGCTGTTCGCCCTCAATGCCACCAGCGACACCACGCTGGTGCTGGTCACCCATGACCTGCGCCTGGCCCAGCGCTGCCAGCGCATCTACCGGCTTGATGGCGGCCGGTTGGTGGACAGCGCGGCCGGCGTGTCCGCATGAACGTGGTCAAGCATGCCGCGCGCGCCCTGCGCCGCGAATTCCTTGCCGGTGACCTGCTCACCGTCTTCGCCGCGCTGGTGCTCGGTGTGGCGGTGATGACCGCGGTGGGCACGCTGGTCAACCGGGTCACGCTGGCCCTGACCGGCAGCGCCGCCGAAATGCTGGGCGGCGACCTGGGTCTGAACGCACGCGAGGACATCCCGCAGGCGTTCGCCGAGGCCGCGCGCGCGCGCGGACTGGCCAACACCCGCATGGTCAGCTTCCCCACCGTGCTGTTCCATGGCGACGCCAGCCAGATGGCCAACATCAAGGCGGTCAGCGACGGCTACCCGCTGCGCGGGCAGCTGCTGGTCAGCCGCGGCCTGCAGGGCACCCCCCCCGAGCCGGCCGGCGCGCCGCCAACCGGGCAGGCCTATGCCGATCCACGCCTGATGCAGGCGCTCGGCCTGAAGGTGGGCGACGCGCTGGAGTTCGGCGCGGGCAGCCTCACCGTTACCCGCGTGCTGCAGGCCGAACCGGATACCTCCGGCGAGCTGATGCAGCTCTCCCCGCCCCTGCTGGTCAACCGCGCCGACGTCGACGCGGCCGGCCTGCTCGGCCCCGGCAGCCGCGCCTCGTACCGGATGATGTTCGCCGGTGCACCGGAGGCCATCGCCGACTTCCGCGCGTGGCTGGCACCGCAGGCCAAGGGCTACCGCATCGTCGGCATCGCCGACACCCAGCGCGGCGTGCGCGGTGCGTTCGACCTGGCCGGCCGCTTCCTGTCGCTGGCCGCCCTGCTGGCGGTGCTGCTGGCCGGCGTGGCCACCGCGCTGGCGGCCAACCGCTTCGCACTGCGCCGGATCGACCAGGTGGCCATCCTGCGCTGCCTGGGCGCCCGCCAACGCGACATTCTCAGCGCCATGGCGCTGCAGCTGGTGATGCTGGCGGTGCCGGCATGCCTGGTGGGTATCGGCCTGGGCATGGCCGCGCAGGCCGGGCTGGTGCAGGCGCTGGGCGGGTTGATTCCCAACCGCTTGCCGCTGCCGCAGGCCACCCCGGCGCTGAGTGGCGCGGGTATCGGCCTGGTGCTGCTGCTGGGCTTCGGCCTGCCGCCGCTGCTGCGTCTGCGCCGGGTGCCGCCGATGCGCGTGCTCAACCGCAGCTTCGCCGCCCTGCCGCCGAGCTCGCTGCTGGTCTACGTGGCCGCACTGGCGGCCACGGTAGCGCTGACCGTGCAGGCCACCGGCGATGTGAAACTGGCCGCCTGGGTGCTGGGTGGATTGGCCGCCCTGGCCGCCCTGGCCGGCGCGCTGGGCGCGTTTCTGCTGTGGCTGCTGCGTGGCCTGCAGCCGCGCCTGCGCGGGCGCTGGAAGCTGGGCCTGGCCGCCCTCACCCGCCGCCGTGGTCTGGCGGTGCTGCAGCTGGTGGGGCTGTCGCTGTCGCTGTGCGCGCTGTTGCTGCTGTCGGTGATCGGGCCGGGGCTCCTGGCGCAGTGGCGCGACCGCCTGCCGGTGGACACGCCCAACTACTTCCTGATGAACATCCAACCCGAGCAGCGCGACGCCGTGCTGACCACCCTGCAGGGGCTGGGCGTGGCCGCGCCGGGGATCGAGCCGTTCAGTACCGGGCGCCTGCTGGCGGTCAACGACCGGCCGCCGCAGCGGCAGGAACGGCAGGACAACAGCAACGACGACGACGATGCCAACCGTCCGGTCAACTTCTCCTGGCGCCATGATTTCCCGCCGGCCAACACGCTGCTGAGTGGGCGCTACTGGGACGCTGGCAGCACGGCGGCCGAGGCCTCCATCGAACAGGGCTGGGCCGAGCGCTACGGGATGAAGCTGGGCGACACGGTGACCCTGCAGATGGGCGAGCAGCAACGCAGCTTCACCGTGACCAGCATCCGCAAGGCCGACTGGGATTCGTTCCGGGTCAACTTCTTCCTGCTGCTCAACGAAGGCGCGGTGGGCGATGCGCCCTACAACCTGATCACCGCCTTCCACCTGCCACGTGCGCAGGCCACGCAGCTGGCCGCGCTGACCCGCGACTACCCGAACATCTCGCTGCTGGATATCGACGGGATCCTGCAGCGGGTACGCGAGGTGGTGGACCGGGTGACCCAGGCGGTGCAGCTGGTGATGGGCTTCAGCCTGCTGGCCGGGCTGCTGGTGCTGCTGGCGGCGCTGCAGGCCACGGCCGGCGAGCGCCGTTACGACAGCGCGGTGCTGCGCACGCTGGGCGCCACGCGCACCCAGCTGCGCGGGGCGGTGCTGGTGGAGTTCGGCGCGCTGGGGCTGTTGTCGGCGTTGCTGGCGGTGGGCGCAGCGGCGCTGCTGGGCAGCGTGGTGGCGCGGCAGGTGTTCGAGCTGACGCTGAGCCCGCCGTGGGGACCGCTGCTGGTCGGCGGCGTGATCGGGGTGGGCCTGAGCATGCTGGCCGGCTGGTGGGGCACGCGGCGGATCCTGCACACCCCGCCGGCACTGGCGTTGCGCGAGGTGTGAGGCGGGCGCGGCGCTCAGGCCGCGTCGCGACCGACCGTGGGTCGGTTGGCGTTGAGGCGCGGCCAGCTTGGCGTGGCTCTGCCGGGGTTTGCCGACTGCACTCCAGAAAAAAGAAGCGTCTCCGATCGGGCCGGTCGCGAGCGTCAGGGCCCCGTAGCAGCCGCTAGGCCCCTGGTGCAAATGTCCCCCGGCCGCTGGGCGGCCTCCTCCTTTATTTTGCCCAGGAGCCTACCGGCTGCTACGGGGCTCGGCTTGCGGCAGAACCAAGCAGAATTCTCCGGCGCCGTCGGTGGGTCGGGCGCTGGGCCCCCATACCCTTGGAGGCGAAATAAAGGAGGAGGTGGCGGCCGCAGGCCGACGCCGGAGGCGTCGCCGGAAAGGGCATGGGGGCCCGGCGCCCGACCCGCCGACGGCTGCGTCTGGAAAGTGTCAGGGCGTTTCTGCTTGCCCGCAGATGAGCGAAGAACCTCTTTTTTGGCTCAGCGGGTGGGCGAACTTAGCGGGCGGCGTCGGCCGGTGCCTTTTCCACCCATTGCTTGAACACCGCGTCGATCTGCGCGTCCTTCACTTTCTTGCCGTCCTGGAGATCCTGGGCCTGGGTGAACAGCGGAATGATCATCGCCATCCCGTCCAGCTTCGTTTTCAGGTGCACGCCCGGCGCCTGGCCCAGGAACCCGTCCCAACGCTGGCGGACCTTGGCCCAGTAGCCGGCGGTGGCGGTCCAGTAGTCGTAGGCCGGTTTGAAGTCGACCTCGGTGGTCTTGGTGTAGTCGTTGAAGCCGAACTCGCGCGCGATCTCCTGCTGGCTGCTGTCGGCGTTGCGCAGGATCTTGGTGTTGAACTGCTCGTGCGTCCATCCGTTCGGCGTCAGCGTGTGCCGGTTGACCACCGCCAGCGCGTTGTAGTCGCTGCGCCGGGTGTACTCACGGCGCGGCAGCGGGCGCCAGCTCAGGTCGCTGGTCCACGTCGCCACCCCGTTGTCGTAGGCCCAGGTGCCCGTGCCGCAGTAGCGCGGCGCATCGCTCACTTCGTACACGCACTGGGTCCATGCACCGGCATTGACCGCGGCCGGAATGGTGCGCACCTGCCAGGTCTGGTCGGCACTGAACTCGAACCGGTGCGGTGCTTCGTACACCCAATCCTGCCGCCAGTGCTTGGTCACATGGCCGCTCTTGGGATCCACCAGCAGGTGCTGCAGGACTACCCGCGTCGGGCTGTCCTCCACCACGATCACCACCTCGTTGCCGCCGCTGCGCACCGCCGGCGCGCGCTCGTAACCCGGCTTCAGCAGCACCGTCTCGTCGAAGGCGAAGTCGACCACGTATTCGCCCTTCATCGCCACGATGCTGTCGTGGTCGCGCTGCAGGTTCGAGGGCTGGGCGTGGACCATACCGCTGCTGGCAAGCAGCAGGCACGCACTGGCTATCTGGTGTTTCATCCAAGGAGTTCCTTCAAGGTTGGCTTGCATCGCATCGTGTTGGTTACAGCCGCACCAGTGGCGGCGCACTGCGGTCCAGTGGCACCGGCGCCTGGCGCGCCGCCGTGGCACAGCAGCAGTCATCGACCCACAGCTCACCGTCTGCGCCTTCCACCCGTGCAATCCGCCGCGCCGCCGTCGCGCCCAGTGCCGACAGCGAGGCCAGGCTGGCCGACAGCCCCTGGCCGTCGTTGGCATGCAGGCGCAGCGCGCACATCCGCCATGGCTCGCCGCCCAGGCGCGTGGCCAGACGGCGCCACAGGCGCTCGGCCACGCCGCCATCGTTGACCGGTTCCGGGCGCGCCGGGAAGGCCGTCACCAGCCGGTCCCAGGCCAGGAAATCGCTGTCGGGCAGCAGGTACAGGCGCCAGCAGCAGCGGCCGCGCGCATCGGCGAAACACAGGCTTTCGCGGATGCCCTCGCTGTCCATGCCCTGGCAGGCATGGGCCGACACCGCGTGCTTCCAGCCGCCCAGCTCGCTGCTGTCGGGCCGGTACAGGCACAGCACGGTGCCCAACGCCGCCAGCTGCGTTGGCGATGGCAACGGTGCCGTACTGCGTGCACCGGCGAACGAACGTACGGCAGACAGGGCTCGGCTCATGGCGGCTACCAGCTCACGGCTAGGCTGGCCGACACGTTGCGGCCAGGGTTGGTGAAACGATCGGCCACGCTGCTGGTGGACACCAGCGACGAGGTGATCCCGGAATAGTCGATGTAGCGGCGGTCGCCGAGGTTGAACACCCCGACGTTGATCTTCGCGCCCGGCGCGACGTCCCAATGCGCCATCAGGTCCAGCACGCCGTAACCGGCCGGGGCGAACGGCGTGGTGTTGGCCACGGCGGCCGGCGGCAGGCGGTCCTTGCGCCGGGCGAAGGTGCCCACCAGTTCCACGCCCCAGCGGTCGCGGTCGTAGGCCAGGCCCACGGTGCCGCGCAACGGATCGATGGTCGACAACGGCACGTCTTCGGTCTTGTTCTGGCCGTGTGCCCACGCCACCGAGCCGTTCAACGACCAGCCGTCCAGCGCGCTGCTGAGCTGGCCGAACTCGACCCCGGCCTTCAGCTCGGCGCCGTAGATGTCCGCGTCGGCCACGTTGCGCGACTGGAACACCTGCAGGCCCTGGTTGTTGAACCCGACAAAACCCTGCGACTCGATGAAATCCTTGTAGCGGTTGTAGTAGCCGCTGACGCTGGCATACGCGGCCGCGCCGATGAAGCGCACGCCCAGTTCCAGGCCATCGCTGGTCTCCGGCTTGAGGTCCGGGTTGGGAATGGCCGTGTAGCCCAACTGCACGTTGGTGAAGCCCAGGTTGACGTCATTGAACGGCGGCGAGCGGAAGCCATGCGCGTACCCGGCAAACAGCGACCACTGGTCGGCAAAGCGCCAGACCAGGCCCAGTTTCGGCGACACACTGGTCTTGGTCAGGTCCGACACGGCCACGCCGGGGTTGTCGGTGCTGAAGATGCCATCGGCTTCCGGGCGCAGTTCGTAATGGTCCACGCGCACGCCGGGCACCAGTGACAGGCGTCCATCGGCGAAGCGCATTTCATCCTGCACGTACAGACCCAGCTCGGTGGTCTTGCTGATCGGGAAGTCGCGCACCGGGAAGGTGTCGGGCAGGATCGTGGTGTTCACCACGCCCTTGGCGTTGACCTGGAAGCCGTCGCGCTTCTGGTGGGTCTCCGTCCAGGTGCCTTCCAGCCCGTAGGTCAGCGCATGCTCGACCGACCCGGTCTGCAGGCCCTTGTGGAACACCGCCTGCAGGCCGTACACGCGCTGGTCGAAATTGAACTCGCGCTCGCGGCGGCTGGCGTTGTCGCCGCTGCCCCGGTTTTCATAGGTGCGCTGGGTGGTTTCGCTGTCCTGCCGGTACACCTGCCAGGCCAGGTCATCGGCGAAGCCCTGGCCCAGGTTGTCCATCTCGTGGCCGAACGACACGCGGGCCCGGGTCTGGTGGTCGCGCGCCTTCATCGCGGTGGTGGTTGCCGCGGCGATCACCGGCGCAGGGGGCGCCACCGACGACAACACGTTGGTGTCCACGCTGTCTTCGTTGCCTTCCACGGTCAGCTTGAAGCGCTGGTCTTGGCTGGGCGCAAACACCAGCTTGCCCAGCACGCTGCGACCGTCGCGGTCCTGCGGGTTGGCCGCGGTGCGGGTGCTGTCATTGCTGCGCCGGTCGCCCATGCTTTGGGTTTCCTGGCCCTGGCGGTGGTTGACGTTGACCATGCCGCTCCAGCGGTCGCCGCCGAAGGCGGTGGTGACGCTGCCCAGCAGCCCGTCCCACTGCCCGTCGTAGCCGACCTTCAGGCCGACGTAGCTGTTTTTGCCGTCTTTCAGATAATCGGCCGGGTCCTTGGTGACGAAGGCGACCACGCCACCCAGGGCGTCCGACCCGTACAGCGCGCTGGCGGGCCCGCGCACGATTTCAACGCGCTTGAGCGTTTCCAGGTCGGTGAAATTGCGGTTGGCATCGGAGAAGCTGCCGATCGCGAAGGCCTTGGGCATGGCGATGCCGTCGGTCTGGATCAGCACGCGGTTGCCGTCCAGGCCACGGATGCGGATGCCGCCCAGGCCGAACCGCGCCGGGCTGCTGGTCACCGACAGGCCCGGTTCGTAGCGCACCAGGTCTTTGAGGTCGCGCACCAGGTGGTTGTCCAGCTGCTCGCGGTCGATCACATCGACAGTGGCCGGCACGTCGCTCAGCGCGCGTGCGGTGCGCGTGGCGGTGACCTGCACGGGATCGAACTGGCGCGCGTCGGGTGCAGCATCAGCATCGGCAGCCGCATGCGCGGCCATCGGCAAGGCCAGCCACAAGGCGGCGCTCAGGGCAGTCGGACGGTTCTTCATGGAGGGCGGGCGATTGGCGTGACGCGGAAGGAGACCCCCGACCGACGCCAGCGACCCAAGCCGCTGACGAAGAATCGAGGGGGAGAGAGCGGTGGTACACGGCGTGCCCGCCGGGTCCGGGGGGAGGTGCGGACCCGATGGGCCATGCGCGGGCGGGTAGCGGTGCAGCTGGGCTGCCTGGCGGTAAACAGCCGACCAACGGTCGGCTCTACGTACAACCGGGCTTCCTGGCTCAACAGCCGACCAACGGTCGGCTCTACGTAGAGCCGGGCTCTGCCCGGCTCTATTTGGTCAGGATCAGCTTGTCGTTGCTGGTATGGCGCAGGCGGTAGAAGCGGTCGCCGTGCTGGATCAGGATTTCGCGGCGTCCCTTGAGCAGGGCTTCGCTGTCGATCACTTCTTCGGGCGGGACCACGCGCACCGGACGGTCGCGGAGGGTCAGCGTTTCGGGGCGCAGCAGTACAGCAGCTTGAGTGTTCATTCGTCTGGACTCGTGCGAGGGGCGAGTCAAATGATAATGATTCTCAGTTGACAATCAACAACCATTCTCAATTTGATTGATGGCATTGATGATTGATTTGCTCTTTTCGATTGATCGTATCAATCGAAAGGTGCGCACGGACCGTCGGTAGAGCCGAGCGTTGCTCGGCTGGGCCACCGGGATGTCCGGGTTGCTCGGCCCATCCAGCCGGGCAGAGCCCGGCTCTACGGGGATCCTGATGCAAGCCGGGCAGAGCCCGGCTCTACGCTTTGCGTGCCGGGACGCGTATCAGGCGAAGATCGCCTCTACCTGCTGCCAGGTGGCCTCGTCCACCTGTGCCAGCAGGTCCAGCGCGCCCAGGTTCTCTTCCAGCTGGCTGACCCGGCTGGCGCCGAGGATCACGCTGGAGACGTTCGGGTTGCGCAGGCACCAGGCGATGGCCAGCTGCGCCGGGGACAGGCCGAGGCCGGCGGCCAGCGCGGTGTAGCCGCGGACCTTGTCCAGCCGGTTGCCGGCCGGGTCCAGCACCATGTCCTTGAGCCAGCCCATCTGTTCCTGGCCCAGCCGCGACTGCGCATCCACGCCGTCGTTGTACTTGCCGGTCAGCAGGCCCGAGGCCAGCGGCGACCAGATCGTGGTGCCCAGGCCCGGGTCGGCGTACAGCGGGGCGTACTCCTGTTCCACGCGCTCGCGGTGCAGCAGGTTGTACTGCGGCTGCTCCATCGAAGGCAGGTGCAGGTTCTGCGCGCGCGCCACGGCCACGGCCTCCTGCAGCTGGGCCGCCGACCACTCCGAGGTGCCCCAGTACAGCACCTTGCCCTGGCGGATCAGGGTGTCCATGGCCAGCACGGTCTCGGCGATGGGGGTGTCCGGGTCCGGGCGGTGGCAGTAATACAGGTCCAGGTAGTCCACCCGCAGCCGCTTGAGCGCGGCGTGGCAGGCGTCGGTCACGTGCTTGCGCGACAGCCCGTGCTGGGTCGGGCGCGGGTCGTCCACGGCGCCGAAGAACACCTTGCTGGACACGCAGAAGCCGTCGCGCGGCAGGCGCAGGTCGGCGATCACATCGCCCATCACCTGCTCGGCCCGGCCGCGCGCATAGCCCTCGGCATTGTCGAAGAAGGTGATGCCGTGGTCCCAGGCGCTGGCGACCAGGTTGCGGGCCTCGTCGCGGCCGATCTGGTCGCCAAAGGTGACCCAGGCCCCGAAGGACAGGGCCGACACCTTCAGGCCGGTGGATCCAAGACGTCGGTATTGCATGGGATTGTCCTCTGCTGCAGGCCCGCAACCGGGCCGGAACGGTGCCGGCCAGTGTAGCTGCCCGCCGCCCGCAAACCCTTGCCGATGCTTGCCCGATCACGGTCGATCGACCCGCAGACGCCGCTTTTCCTTGCCCCGCCCCTGCCACCGCTATAGGCTTCCCGTTTTTCGCGGCACCCCCAAGGGAAGTCTCATGGTCGAAGGTTTGGGCAGGATTGGCTTCGGCCTGTTCGGGTTGGCGGTGCTGATCGGCATCGCGTGGCTGTTCTCGAACAACAAGCGCGCCGTGGACTGGCGTCTGGTGGTAACCGGCATCGCGCTGCAGATCGCCTTTGCGGCGGTGGTGCTGCTGGTGCCCGGTGGCCGCGACGTGTTCGATGCGCTGGGCAAGGGCTTTGTCAAGATCCTGAGCTTCGTCAACGAAGGCTCAAAGTTCATCTTCGGCAGCCTGATGAACACCGAGCAGTTCGGCTTCATCTTCGCCTTCCAGGTGCTGCCGACGATCATCTTCTTCTCGGCGCTGATGGGGGTCATGTACCACCTCAACGTGATGCAGGCGATCGTGCGCGGCATGGCCTGGGCGATCACCAAGATCATGCGCGTGTCCGGTGCCGAAACCACCAGCGTCTGCGCCAGCGTCTTCATCGGCCAGACCGAGGCGCCGCTGACGGTGCGCCCGTACATTGCCAAGATGACCCAGTCCGAACTGATCACCATGATGATCGGCGGCATGGCGCACATCGCCGGCGGCGTGCTGGCGGCCTACGTGGGCATGCTGGGCGGCAACGACCCGGTGCAGCAGGCCTTCTATGCCAAGCACCTGCTGGCGGCCAGCATCATGGCGGCCCCGGCAACCCTGGTGGTGGCCAAGCTGCTGGTGCCCGAAACCGGCACCCCGCTGACCCGCGGCACGGTCAAGATGGAAGTGGAGAAGACCTCCAGCAACATCAT
The DNA here is from genome assembly GCF_056395005.1 of Stenotrophomonas sp. 10N36. Classification (NCBI taxonomy): domain Bacteria; kingdom Pseudomonadati; phylum Pseudomonadota; class Gammaproteobacteria; order Lysobacterales; family Lysobacteraceae; genus Stenotrophomonas; species Stenotrophomonas sp. 10N36. The sequence continues at coordinate 13,543 of NZ_JBFTIS010000036.1, forward strand.
CGACGCCGCCGCGGCCGGTGCCGGCGACGGCCTCAAGCTGGCGCTGAACATCGGTGCGATGCTGCTGGCCTTCATCGCCCTGATCGCCCTGCTCAACGCCCCGCTGACCTGGCTGGGCGAGATCAGCGGCCTGCAGGCCATGATCGGCCGTCCGACCGACCTGTCGACCATCTTCGGCTACGTGCTGGCCCCGATCGCCTGGGTCATCGGCACCCCCTGGGCCGATGCCACCACGGTAGGCTCGCTGATCGGCCAGAAGGTGGTCATCAATGAGTTCGTGGCGTACTCGGAGCTGTCCAAGATCGTCAACGGCCAGGTGCCGGGCATGAGCCTGTCGTCCGAAGGCCGCCTGATCGCCACCTACGCGCTGTGCGGTTTTGCCAACTTCAGCTCCATCGCCATCCAGATCGGTGGTATTGGTGGGCTGGCCCCGGAACGCCGCCACGACCTGGCCAAGTTCGGCCTGCGTGCAGTGCTGGGCGGCACCATCGCCACCTTCATGACGGCAACCATTGCCGGCGTGCTGACGCATTTCAGCTGATATCCGTTCTTTGAGAAACAGTCTTTATGAGTAGCAATGTCGTCGTCGTCGGTTCCTTCAACGTGGATCATGTCTGGCGTTGCGAGTCGCTCCCGGCTCCGGGCGCGACCATCGCCGGGCGCTACAGCACCGGCCCCGGCGGCAAGGGCTTCAACCAGGCCGTGGCCGCGTGCCGCGCTGGCGCCGCCACCACCTTCCTGTGCGCGCTGGGCGACGATGCCGGCGGTGCGATGGCACGTGGCCTGGCCGCGCAGGACGGCTTCGCGCTGACCGCCGAGGCCAGCACCGAGCCGACCGGCACCGGTGGCATCTACGTGGATGCCCGCGGCCGCAACACCATCGTGATCGGCCCGGGCGCCAATGCCGCGCTGAGCGTGGACTTCGTGCAGGCGCAGCGCGATCTGCTGGGCGGCGCCAAGGTGGTGCTGGCCCAGCTGGAATCGCCGGTGGAAACCATTGAAGCGGCGCTGGCGCTGGCCCGCGAGGCCGGTGTCACCACCGTGCTCAACGCGGCCCCGGCCGACGCCCCGTCCAGCATCGGCCTGCTCAAGCTGGCCGATGTGCTGACCCCCAACGAGACCGAGTTCGCTGCCCTGCTCGGCCGCCACGTGGGCGAGCGTGTGGATGCCAACGACGTGGCCGCGCTCGACGGTGCCAGCCTGCATGCGCTGTGCCGCAAGCTCACCGGCACCGGCACCGTGGTGGTGACGCTGGGTTCGGTGGGCGTGTTCGTGTCCCACGCCGAAGACAATCCGCGCGGCGATACCCAGCCGTACTACCGGGTGGGCGCCGAGCAGGTGCAGGTGCTGGACACCACCGGTGCCGGCGATGCCTTCAACGGCGCCCTGTGCGCCTCGATCGCGCAGGACCCGGACGCGGCCTTCATCCGCCACGTGCGTTTTGCCAACCAGTTCGCCGGCCGCTCCACCGAGAAGGAAGGCGCCGCCGTGGCGATGCCGCACTTCACCCCCGGTGATGCCGAAAGCAAGTAAGCGTCACGGTTGCGTAATACCAAGGCCAGCGTTCGCGCTGGCCTTTTTTTTAAGCCTGCGTTGACCCTTTGCAGGCGCGGTTGTTGGTGGGTCGGTCGCTGGGCCCCGATGCCCTTTCCGGCGAATGTCCCCCGGCGTCGGCCTGCGGCCGCCCCCTCCTCCTTTATTTCGCCTCCAAGG
>NZ_JBFTIS010000037.1:0-13312 GCF_056395005.1 Stenotrophomonas sp. 10N36
GCGCCATGGATGGCGCCCACGAGCCCCCAGGGATGGGTTCACGGCGTGTCCCGGCGGGCTCTGCCGACCCGCGCCACTCGCAGAAACAACGCGCCGACTGGCACAGCCCTTGCACCACTCCCCCCATCGTCCCGTGGGAGCGCGCCATGCCCAATCTGATTTCCGACTATCTGGGGGTCCATGCCCAGGCCATGCCGTTGCGCGAGCAGCGGATGAAGCTGATCGCCAGCAACCTGAGCAATGCCGACACCCCCGGGTACAAGGCCCAGGACCTCGACTTCGATGCCGCCCTGCGCAATGCCCAGGGCCTGGACAGCAACGGCCTCATGAAAACCACCAACGAACAGCACTACGCCATCGGCGGCGGCCTCAACCCCTTCCAGATTGCCAAGGAAGGCGTCCAGCCCAGCATCGACGGCAACACCGTCGACCCCGATGCCGAACGGGCCGCCTATGGCCGCGCCGCGCTGGAATACCGCGCCTCGCTCAGCTTCGTCGAATCCAAGGTGCGCTCCATGCTCACCGCCATCACAGGCCAATAAGCCATGAGCAACCTCCCCATTTTCGACATCGCCGGCTCGGCCCTCCAGGCCCAGTCCGTGCGCATGAGCACCATCGCCTCCAACCTCTCCAACGCCGACACCGTGACCGGCTCGGCCGAGACCGTCTACAAGCCGCTCGAACCCATCTTCCAGTCGGTCACCAGCCGCACCGACCCCAACATCACCACCGTCCAGGTCAAGGAAATCAGCCAGAGCGACGCCGCGCCCATCAAGCGCTACGAGCCGGGCCACCCCCTCGCCGATGGCGACGGCTACATCTACCAGCCCGACGTCGATCCGGTCGCGCAGATGGTCAACCTCATCTCCACCTCGCGCAATTACCAGGCGGGCGTGGAAATGCTGACCACCGCCAAGGAACTGGCGCTGGCCACCTTGACCATGGGTCGCTGACCCTTCATTCCACAGGACATACCGTCATGAGCAGCACCAGCGGCGTCGGCCAGGGCAGCGATATCTATTCCGCGCTCGGCCTCAACGCACCCAACAGCGACACCAGCAAGAAGAAAAGCACCCTGGACCAGGCCGACTTCCTGCGCCTGATGACCGAGCAGCTGCAGCACCAGGACCCGCTCAAGCCGATGGACAACACCCAGATGGTGGCGCAGATGGCGCAGCTGTCGCAGGTGCAGGGCATCACCGACCTCAACACCACCGTGAAGGGCTTCCAGGACCAGATGTCCGGCGACCAGATCCTGCGCGGTGCCGCCCTGGTCGGCCACGACGTGCTGATTCCCTCCACCAAGTGGTCGCTGGAAACCGAAGGGGCCACCAACGGCATGGTCGCCGCGCCCGGCGCCGGCTTCGTCAACGTGGACATCACCGATGCCAACGGGGTCAAGGTCAACACGCTCAGCGTGGAAGCCAAGGCCGCCGGCGAAGTCACCTTCGAATGGGACGGCAAGGACGCCAACGGCAACCGCATGCCGGCCGGCAGCTACACCCTCGCCGCCACCTTCACCGACAGCGCCGGCGCCAAGACCAAGGCCAACACCTACGTCGAAGCCCCGGTGGAAAGCGTCACCGTCGGCTCCGATGGGCTGTACCTCAACCTCAAGGGCCTGGGCACGGCCCCGATCGACTACGTGCTCCGCATCAGCTGAGCCGCCCCACCCCGCATACCAGGAGCAATCCCATGGGCTTCAATGTCTCGTTGTCCGGCATCAACGCTGCCAATGCCGATCTGAACGTCACCGCGAACAACATCGCCAACGTCAACACCACCGGCTTCAAGCAGTCGCGCGCCGAATTCGCCGACCTGTTCTCGGCCACCAGCTACGGCCTGTCCAAGAATGCCATCGGCCAGGGCGTGCGCCTGACCAACGTGGCCCAGCAGTTCTCGCAGGGCAACAACGAACAGACCGGGCGCAGCCTGGACATGGCCATTTCCGGTGAGGGCTTCTTCACCATGTCCATGAACGGCGCCCGCGTGTACTCGCGCGCCGGCAACTTCCAGACCGACCAGGCCGGGTATGTGACCAACCCGCAGGGCGCGCGCCTGCAGGTGTTCGCCCCGAACGCCGACGGCACCAGCTTCGATGCCGGCCGCCTGGTCGACCTGCAGCTGCTCACCACCGACAGCCCGCCCAAGCAGACCAGCAAGGTCAACGTCAGCTTCACACTGCCGGCCGACGCCAAGGTGCCGACGGTCAACCCGTTCAGCCCGACCGACTCCAACAGCTACAGCCAGTCCACCGGCGGCATCACCGTGTACGACTCGCTGGGCGTCAGCCACACCCAGACCTCGTACTTCGTCAAGACCGCCAACCCGAACGAATGGCAGGTCTACAACTATGTGGACGGCCAGGCTGCGGGCGCCCCCACCGCGCTGACCTTCAACAACGCCGGCGCCTTGACGTCCCCGGCCAACGGCCAGATCACCCTGACCCCGTTCACCCCGAGCACCGGTGCCGGCCAGCTGGCGCTGACCCTGGATATCTCCGGCTCCACCCAGTACGGCGAAAAGTTCGCGCTGCGCAACACCCAGCAGGACGGCTACGCGGCCGGCAAGCTCAACGAGATCACCGTGTCCGAAGACGGCGTGGTCTACGCGCGCTATTCCAACGGCGATGACAAGGCACTGGGCCAGGTGGCACTGACCACCTTCAACAACACCCAGGGCCTGGAAGCCAAGGGAAACAACCTGTGGGTGGAAACCTTCAGCTCGGGCACCCCGCGCACCGGTTCGCCGGACAGCTCCAACCTGGGCAAGGTCCAGGCCGGTTCGCTGGAAGCCTCCACGGTCGACCTGACCGAGCAGCTGGTCAACATGATCACGGCCCAGCGCAACTTCCAGGCCAATTCGCAGATGGTTTCGACCATGGACCAGATCACCCAGACCATCATCAACATCCGTTGATGAGCCACTGACCGCATCACGGGAACAAGACGATGGACAAGGCGCTCTACGTAGCGATGACCGGTGCACGTGCGTCGCTGCAGGCACAGGGCACGCTCTCGCACAACCTGGCCAACACCGATACCCCTGGCTTCAAGGAAGCCCTCGCCAACACCGAGGCCTTCCCGATCAAGGGCACCGGCTACGCCTCGCGCGTGGACGCCCTGCACGTCGACGCCGGCTTCAACCGGCGCATGGGCGCGCAGCAGATCACCGGCAACCCGCTGGACCTGTCGCTGCAGTCGGGCAACTGGCTGGCGGTGCAGGCCCCGGCCGGGGGCGGTGAAGCCTACACCCGGGGTGCGGCGCTCTCGATCACGCCCAATGGCCAGCTGGTGACCGCCGGCGGCCATCCGGTGCTGGACGAGAACGGCGCGCCGATCGCCATTCCGCCGCACCAGGCGATGGACATCGGCAACGACGGCACGATCTCGATCATCCCGCTCGGCGAAGGCCCGCAGACCATGGCCAACATCGGCCGGATCCGCGTGGTCGCCGCCGCCGACGAACGGCTGGAGCGTGGCCTGGACGGGCTGATGCGCAACACCGACCCGCAGCAGCCGTTCGTGCAGGCCCAGGGCAAGTCGCTGGAAAGCGGCCAGCTGGAAGGCAGCAACGTCGATGCCGCCGGCGCGCTGGTGCAGATGATCCAGCTGCAGCGCCAGTACGAAATGCAGGTGAAGGTGATCAAGCACGGCGACGACAACGCCCGCAGCGCCAACAGCCTGCTGCGCCTGGGTGGCTGATCGCACCCGGTGACGGCTTTCCGGCGCGGTTCTGGCACGCGCCATGCATTCGCTCCTGTAACGGCCGCCCCATGCGGCCACCCGCAACAGACAAAGGAACATCGCCATGAACCAGGCATTGTGGATCGCCAAGACCGGACTGGATGCGCAGCAGACGCGCATGTCGGTGGTTTCCAACAACCTCGCCAACACCAACACCACCGGTTTCAAGCAGGACCGTGCCAGTTTCGAAGACCTGCTGTACCAGCAGGTGCGTCAGCCCGGTGGCGCGTCCTCGGCGCAGACCCAGCTGCCCACCGGCCTGCAGCTCGGCACCGGCGTGCGCGTGGTGGCCACCTCGAAGAACTTCGAGCAGGGCAGCCAGCAGCAGACCGGTCGCGCACTGGACGTGATGGTCAACGGCCGCGGCTTCTTCGAAGTGCAGATGCCCGACGGTTCCTCGGCCTACACCCGTGACGGCTCGTTCCAGCGCAACCAGCAGGGCGAACTGGTCACCAACAGCGGTTACCCGGTGCAGCCGGGCATCCAGATTCCCGAAGGGGCGCAGTCGCTCACGATCGGCACCGACGGCACCATCAGCGTGAAGATGGCCGACGACGCCGCCTCGGTGGAGATCGGCGCGCTGACCCTGACCGACTTCGTCAACCCGGCCGGTCTGCAGGCACGCGGTGAAAACCTGTTCCTGGAAACCACCGCCTCGGGCCCCGCACAGAACGGCAACCCCGGCCTGAACGGCCTGGGCGGCGTGGTGCAGGGCGCGCTGGAAGGCAGCAACGTGAACGTGGTCGAAGAGCTGGTGTCGATGATCGAAACCCAGCGCGCCTACGAAATGAACGCCAAGGCGATCTCCACCACCGACGCGATGCTCGGTTACCTCAACCAGAACGTCTGATCGGCCGAACCGGAAGAACTGCCATGCTGCCCCTGCGCCCTACCCTTCGCCTGTTGCTTGCCAGCTCCGTGGTCGCCCTGCTCGGCGGCTGCGTCATCGCCGGCGATGTCCGGCCCTACCCGGCGATGGCGCCGATCACCCCGATCGTGGCGCCCAGCGCGCAGGCCACCGCCGGCGCGATCTACGCCGCCGGCCCCGGCCTGCAGCTGTACTCGGACCGCCGCGCGCGTGATGTCGGCGACCTGCTGACCATCACCCTGACCGAAAGCACCACCGCGCAGACCACCGCCAACACCACCACGGCCAAGGAATCGGAGCTGAGCATCGGCACCCCGACCCTGTTCGGCGCACCGGTGACGCTGGGTGGCAAGGACATCCTGGCCGCCAGCGCAGCCGGGTCGCGCGACTTCGCCGGCAAGGGCACCAGCGCGCAGAGCAACCGCCTGCAGGGCAGCGTGACCGTCACGGTGGTACAGCGCCTGCCCAACGGCAACCTGGTGGTCCAGGGCGCCAAGAACCTGCGCTTGAACCAGGGCGACGAGCTGGTGCAGGTACAGGGCATCGTGCGCGCCGCGGACATCTTCCCCGACAACACCATTCCGTCCAGCCGCGTTGCCGATGCCCGCATCGTCTACGGCGGCCGCGGCCCGGTTGCCCAGTCCAATGCAATGGGCTGGCTGAGCCGCTTCTTCAACTCGGCGTTGACGCCGTTCTGAGCCTGACATGACCTTTTCCTTCTCCCTGTTCGGGCAGCGACGCATCGCGTCGCGCTACGTGGTGCGTGCCACGGTGGCGCTGCTCGCCGTGTTCGCGGTGGCGGCCCCGGCCGCTGCCGAACGCATCAAGGACCTGGCCCAAGTGGGCGGCGTACGTACCAATGCGCTGGTGGGCTATGGCCTGGTGGTCGGCCTGGACGGCAGCGGCGACCGCACCAGCCAGGCACCCTTCACCGTGCAGAGCCTGAAAAACCTGCTGGGCGAGCTGGGCGTCAACGTGCCGGCCAACGTCAACCCGCAGTTGAAGAACGTGGCGGCCGTGGCCATCCATGCCGAGCTGCCGCCGTTCGCCAAGCCGGGCCAGCCGATCGACATCACCGTGTCGTCGATCGGCAACGCGGTGTCGCTGCGCGGCGGCTCGCTGCTGATGGCGCCGCTGCGCGGTGCCGACGGCCAGGTCTATGCGATCGCCCAGGGCAACCTGGTGGTCGGCGGCTTCGGTGCACAGGGCAAGGACGGGTCGCGGGTGTCGGTGAACGTGCCCAGCGTTGGCCGCATTCCCAACGGTGCCACCGTCGAGCGCGCCCTGCCGGACGTGTTCAACGGCGGCGGCGACATCACCCTGAACCTGCACAAGAATGACTTCACCACGGTGTCGCGCATGGTCGCCGCGCTCAACAACGCCTTTGGCGATGGCGCTGCGCGCGCGATCGACGGCGTGACGGTGTCGGTGCAGTCGCCCAGCGACCCGGGCGCGCGCATCGGCCTGCTGGCCCGCATCGAGAACCTGGAACTCACCCCCGGCAGTGCGCCGGCCAAGGTGGTGGTCAACGCACGGACCGGCACGGTGGTGATCGGCTCGCAGGTTCGGGTGGGCGCGGCGGCCATTTCGCATGGTTCGCTGACCGTGACCATCAACGAGAACACCAACGTCAGCCAGCCCAACGCGTTCGGCAATGGCCAGACCGTGGCCACGCCGCAGTCCACCATCACCGCCACCAACGATGGCAGCCGCATGTTCAAGTTCACCGGCGGCACCACGCTGGACGAGATCGTGCACGCGGTCAACGCGGTAGGCGCGGCCCCCGGCGACCTGATCGCCATCCTGGAAGCCCTCAAGCAGGCCGGCGCGCTGAGCGCCGAACTCGAGGTGATCTGACATGCGCATCAATCCCGCACTGGAACTCAATCCGACCCAGGCCAACAGCCCGGCGAAGGTCGACAAGGTGGCGCGCCAGCTGGAAGGCCAGTTCGCGCAGATGCTGGTCAAGAGCATGCGCGATGCCAGCTTCGGCGATTCGCTGTTTCCCGCCGAAAACACCATGTTCCGCGAGATGTACGACAAGAAGATCGCCGAGGCGATGACCCGCGGCCGCGGCCTGGGGCTGTCGGCGATGATCACCCGCCAGCTCGGCGGCGCCGAGGCCGACGCGGCCAAGCCGACCGACACCGCGCTGAACCCGGCGGCCGCGCTGCGTGCCTACCGGCTCAATGCGCCTGCCGCCACGCCGATGGCGCTGCCGACCGGCACCGCCCCGGCCAGCGCGCCGAGCGAAGTGGACCTGCTGCAGCAGCTGCGTGGCGCCGATCCGTCGGCGGTACTGCAGCCGATGGAGCGCGCCCTGGACCTGATCGCCGGCCGCGAAAGCAGCCAGATGCACGAGGCGATCGGGCGCAGCGATCCGTATGCCACGCCGCCGGGCGTGAGCGAGCCCACCCAGGAAAACTGGGCGGCGCTGGCCAACGACCGCTGGAGCGGGGTCAACGACACCGCGCGCGGGCCGGGCGCAGTCGATACCTTGGCGGCCAACACCGCCGCCGCGAAGCTTGGGCCGCACACGCCGGAAGGCTTCGTGGCCAGCATCTGGGGCCACGCGCAGCAGGCCGCGCGCGAACTGGGTGTGGACGCCAAGGCGTTGGTCGCCCAGGCCGCACTGGAAACCGGTTGGGGTCGCAAACTGGTGCAGCGCAACGGCGGCGGCAGCTCGCACAACCTGTTCGGAATCAAAGCCACCGGCTGGAGCGGCGAACGCGCCAGCAGCGGCACGCATGAATATGTGGACGGCGTGCGCCGCAACGAGACCGCCAGCTTCCGCGCCTATACCTCGGTGGGCGACAGCTTTGCCGACTACGTGAAACTGCTCAAGAACAGCCCGCGTTACCAGAACGCGCTGCAGGCCGGCGGCGACGTCCGCGGCTTTGCCCAGGGCCTGCAGAAGGCCGGCTACGCCACCGATCCCAGCTACGCGGCCAAGATCGCCGCGATTGCCGGCGGCCCGACCATCGAGCGCGCCATCGCCGCCGTGGGCGACGCCAGCCAGCAGCTGGGCCGCACCTTTGCCAGCACCGCCAGCCCGACCGGGCTGGGTGTCATCCGTCGTTGAGGTAACCCATGTCCAGCGTACTTTCCACCGGCACCAGCGCCCTGCTCGCCTTCCAGCGGGCGTTGGCGACCACCAGCCATAACGTCGCCAACATCAATACGCCCGGCTACAGCCGGCAGAAGGTCGACTTCGCCACCGCCAACCCGCAGAACTTCGGTTATGGCGACGTGGGCAATGGCACGCGCATCAGCGACATCCGCCGCGTGGCCGACCAGCTGGCGATCTCGCGGCTGCTCGATGGCAGCGGCGAACTGGCGCGGCTGAAGCAGCTGTCCAGCATGGCCGACCGCGTCGATGCGATGTTCTCCGATACCGCCACCAACGTGTCCGGGGTCTGGTCCAGTTTCTTCGACACCGTCAGCGGCCTGTCCTCCAACGCCTCCGGCACTGCCGACCGCCAGAACATGCTGGACGGGGGCAAGACCCTGGCCAGCCGCTTCCAGCAGCTCAACGGCCAGCTCAATACGCTCAACGGCGAGGTCAACAACGGCCTGATCGCCGGCGCCAGCGAGATCAACCGGCTGGCCAAGGAAATCGCGCAGCTCAATGGCGCCATCGGCGGCAACGCGGCCAATGCCGCGCCGGACCTGCTGGACCGTCGCGACCAGCTGATCGCCAATCTGGTCGGCTACACCGGCGGCAACGCGGTGATGCAGGACGGCGGCATCATGAACGTCTACACGGCCGGCGGCCAGGCGCTGGTGGTGGGCACCACCGCGTCCAAGGTCACCACCGTATCCGACCCGTACATGCCCGAGCGCCTGCAGCTGGCGCTGGAAAGTGCCGGCCAGAAGATCACCCTGGAATCGAAGACGCTCGGCGGCCAGATCGGCGGCCTGCTGGAATTCCGCGACACCGTGCTGACCCCCACCCAGGCCGAACTGGGCAAGCTGGCGATCGGCATGGCCAGCAGCTTCAACGACGTGCACCGCCAGGGCGCGGACCTGTACGGCAACCTGGGCGGCGACTTCTTCAACATCGGCGCGCCGCGCATCACCGGCCATGCCGGCAATGCCGGTACCGCCAGCATGACCGCCAGCTTCGGCGACCTGTCCAAGCTGGACGGGCAGAACGTGGTGCTGAAGTTCGACGGTACCCAGTGGCAGGCCAGCCGTGCCGACACCGGCGTGGCGATCGCCATGACCGGTACCGGCACCGCCACCGACCCGCTGGTGCTCAATGGCGTGGAGCTGGTGATGACCGGCACCCCGGCGCTGAACGACCGCATGCTGCTGCAGCCCACCGCCGGCGTGGCCGGCACGATGTCGGTGGCCATCACCGACACCTCGCGCATTGCCGCGGCCGCCCCGATCAAGGGCACCGCCGCCCTGTCCAACAGCGGCACCGGCAAACTGACCGGGGTCAAGGTGACCGACCACGGCAACGCCGCACTGCGCAACCCGGCCGCGATCGTGTTCACCAGCGGCACCCAGTACACGCTGGATGGCGCCGGCCCGTTCACCTACACGGCTGGCCAGACCATCAGTGCCAACGGCTGGAGCTTCGTGCTCGACGGCGCGCCCAAGACCGGCGACACCTTCAGCATCGGGCCGACCCCGGCCGGCTCGTCGGACAACAGCAACGCGCTGCTGCTGGCGAAGGTGGAACAGGCCAAGGCGTTCAACGACGGCACCGTTACCTTGAGCGGCGCCCTCGGCGGGCTGACCACGCAGGTGGGGGCGGCCGCACGCTCGGCCGACTACTCGCTGCAGGCCCAGCAGGTGATCACCGACCAGGCGCAGTCCGCGCGCGATTCGATTTCCGGGGTCAACCTCGATGAGGAGGCCGCCGACATGCTGCGGCTGCAACAGGCCTACCAGGCCGCCTCGCAGCTGATCTCCACCGCCGACACCATGTTCCAGACCATTCTCGGAGCCGTAGGCCGATGAACAACCGTATTTCCACCGGCATGATGTTCAGCCAGTCGGTCTCGTTGATGATGGCCAAGCAGGCCAAGATGAGCCACCTGGAACAGCAGATCGCCACCGGCCGCCGCCTGGTGACCGCCAAGGACGACCCGGTCGCCTCCGGCGCCGCCGTGGGCCTGGACCGCACGCTGGCCTCGCTGGACCGCATGCAGCTCAACGCCGGCAACGTGCAGAACCGGCTGGGCCTGCAGGAAAACGCACTGGCCCAGGTCGGTGACATGATGGGTCGCATCACCGAACTGACCATCTACGCCAATAATCCGGCGTTGGCCTCCTCCGACAAGCAGTCGATGGTCACCGAGATCGAGGCAATCCGCAGCAACCTGCTGGCGCTGGCCAACAGCACCGACGGCACCGGCCGCTACCTGTTCGGCGGCACCGCCGACGGCAGCCCGCCCTTCAGCCAGGTTGACGGCAAGGTGGTCTACAACGGCGACCAGAACCAGCGCCAGGTGGAAGTGGGCCCGGACACCTACGTGCTCGACGCCCTGCCCGGCAGCGAGATCTTCCTGCGCATCGGCACCGGCGACGGCCACGTGGATGGTGCGGCGGCCACCGGCAACACCGGCACCGGCGTGCTCACCAACGTCACCCGCGACGGCAGCAACAGCTGGGACGGCAAGGCCTTCAGCGTGCGCTTCACCGCCGCCGACCAGTACGAACTGCTCGACGACACCGGCACGGTGGTGTCCACCGGCACCATGAAGGCCGGCGACGACCTGATCCTCAATGGCGTGCGCCTGCACGTGGATGGCAAGCCGGCCGCCGGCGACACCTTCAACGTAAGCCCCGCCACCAGCCGCGACATCTTCAGCACCCTGGACAGCCTGATCGGCTCGCTGAAAATGGACACCGGCAGCGCCAGCCAGTCCGCCGCCCAGCAGAACCTGCTGCAAAGCGGCCTGCGCGACGTCGCCCGCGCCTCCGAACGCATGATCGACTCCCGCGCCGCCGGCGGTGCCCAGCTCAAGGCGCTGGACAATGCCGCGGACATGCGCGAATCCAACACCGTCACCCTCAAGGGCACGCTGTCGCAGATGCGCGACCTGGACTACGCCGACGCCATCAGCCAGTACCAGCTGGAAAGCACCGCCCTGCAGGCCGCGCAGACCCTGTTCTCGCAGATGCAGCAGATGTCGTTGTTCAACACGCTGCGCTGACAGCGCGTTACGAAATGCCATGAAGACCTGAAGGCCGCGATGCGAACAGCATCGCGGCCTTTTTTGTTGGGCGTCGTCAAATGCGCCCGCGGCGCAGCGAACGCCTGGCGGCATTCCGCGTGAATGAGCGCGCGCGAGCCTTCTTCGATGCCCAGCAGGCGTTCGTCGCGCCGATGCAGGGTATCGGCAGTCGTTTGGGAACCGACCCTACCGGCGTCATGCCGCGTCGGAACGTGTGGTTTGCGGGCGCCTTGACCGCGCAGAAGCCGCAGACGGTGTCCTGCTCTACCGCCCTGCTCTACCGCCCTTTCCTTGCGTGCCGACCTAATCAGGAAGGGCCGGCCCGGGTGGGTTGGCGGGACCGTTGGGCGCCATGGATGGCGCCCACGAGCCCCCAAGGGTGAAGGCGCATTGCTCGCGAGGCACTGCCTCGCATGCGACTGAACGCACAGCCGCCAGCGGCTGGGCTGGACCGCGGAGCGGGGTTTACGGCGTGTCCCGCCGGCCCACCCGGGCCGGGCCTCTCCAAGATGTAGCCGATGCGGCGCTTTGCTGTGGATGCAAGCCGGGCAGAGCCCGGCTCTACGGCGCGAGCCCGGCCGCGCCTGGCGTTGCGCGTGAAAACCCCTTCAATTTCCGCCTCCCGCGCCGTTAACCCTTCTATCGGGGAGCACAGCCAAGGCCCCGGACGGCAGCACCGGCAACCCCAGCGAGATTTCCGCCTAAAGGTTGTTGACAAAGCGCCGTTATTGATTTGGCAACAGCGAAGCACACAGCCAAACAAAAAAAAACGGCGGCGCTTCGTTCCATTCACCACCGGGATTCCAATAAGGGAGACGACCCATGGCACAGGTAATCAACACCAATACGATGTCGCTCAACGCTCAGCGCAACCTGAGCACCAGCGGCAGCTCGCTCGCTACCACCATCCAGCGCCTCTCGTCCGGTCTGCGCATCAACAGCGCGAAAGACGACGCCGCCGGCCTGGCCATCAGCGAGCGCTTCGGCACCCAGATCCGCGGCACCGACGTCGCCATCCGCAATGCCAACGACGGCATCTCGCTGGCCCAGGTCGCCGAAGGCTCCCTGAGCGAAATCGGCAACAACCTCCAGCGCGTCCGCGAACTGGCCGTCCAGGCCTCCAACGCCACCAACTCCGCCAGCGACCGCAAGGCCCTCCAGGCCGAAGTCACCCAGCTCGTCAGCGAAATCGACCGCGTTGCCAAGCAGTCCGACTTCAACGGCACCAAGCTCCTCGACGGCAGCTTCACCAGCCAGCTGTTCCAGGTTGGCGCCAACGCCGGCCAGGCCATTGCCATCAACAACGTCGTCGACGCCAAGGCCAGCTCGCTGGGCAACGCCAAGTTCGCCGCCCCCGTGGACAGCACCGCCGACGTCGCCACCATCACCGACCTCGCCGGCGTCACCATCAACGGCGCCGCCATCGGCACCATCACCGGCAAGACCACCGCCGAGTTTGCCGCCTCCGCCGCGGCCCAGATCAACAGCAAGATCGGCGAAGCCGGTGTCTATGCCGAAGTGGTCACCACCGCCGGCACCCCCGACACCCACCGCCTCAAGCTGACCTCGGTCCAGGCCGACCGCGACCTGGTCATCGACGGCGCCGCCCAGCTCGGCCTGGCCGACTCCACCGCCGCCGCGCCCAGCTCGGTTGCCGCCACCGCCACCTCCAGCTTCGTGCAGAACCTGGACGTCTCGTCCTACGTCGGCGCACAGAAGGCCCTGGAAATTGTCGACAAGGCCCTGGAATCGGTCAACAGCGTCCGCGCCGACCTCGGCGCCATCCAGAACCGCTTCACTTCCGTCGTCGCAAACCTGCAGACCTCCTCGGAAAACCTGTCCGCCTCGCGCAGCCGCATCCGCGATACCGACTTCGCCAAGGAAACCGCAGAGCTGACCCGCACCCAGATCCTGCAGCAGGCCGGTACGGCCATGCTGGCCCAGGCCAACCAGGTGCCGCAGAACGTGCTCAGCCTGTTGCAGCGCTGACATGAGCCGCTCCTGAAGCACGTCATGAGCGTCTAACCCAAATCACGTGCAACCGCTCAAGGACCTCTTCCCATGGCACAAGTCATCAATACCAACACGATGTCGTTGAATGCTCAGCGTAACCTGAGCACCAGCGGCAGCTCCCTGGCCACCACCATCCAGCGCCTGTCGTCGGGTTCGCGCATCAACAGCGCCAAGGACGACGCGGCTGGCCTGGCGATCTCCGAGCGCTTCGGCACCCAGATCCGCGGCACCGACGTGGCCATCCGCAATGCCAACGACGGCATCTCGCTGGCCCAGGTTGCAGAAGGCTCGCTGACCGAAATCGGCAACAACCTGCAGCGCGTCCGTGAACTGGCCGTGCAGGCGTCCAACGCCACCAACTCCGCCAGCGACCGCAAGGCGCTGCAGGCCGAAGTGACCCAGCTGGTCAGCGAAATCGACCGCGTGGCCAAGCAGTCCGACTTCAACGGCACCAAGCTGCTGGACGGTTCGTTCTCCAGCCAGCTGTTCCAGGT
>NZ_JBFTIS010000038.1:0-9344 GCF_056395005.1 Stenotrophomonas sp. 10N36
CTGGGTCCCCCTGGGTCCCCATGCCCTTGGAGGCGAAATAAAGGGGGAGGTGGCGGCCGCAGGCCGACGCCGGAGGACATTCGCCGGAAAGGGCATGGGGACCCAGCGCCCGACCCGCCGACGGCCGCGCCTGGAAAGCGTAAAAGCACGTTTCTGCTTGCCCCGCATAGGGGCGAAGAACCAAAAAGGGCGCCTTTCGGCGCCCTTCTTCGTCGTGCGATCGACCGCTTACCAGACCAGGTCGTCGGGCACTTGGTAGGCCGGGTCGGCGTACGGGTCAGCCTCGGCGGTGGCGTTGGGATCCACGCGCAGCGCAACCGACGGGGCGAAGATCGCTTCGGCCTCGTCGAGCACGGCCGCCGTTACCAGCAGGTAGCGGCCGTTCTGCTGCAGCACGCCCAGCTCGCCGGCGTTGAGCGCCTTGAGCTGGTCGGCGGTGACGTACACGCGCTTGATCTTGCCACCGTAGTTGAAGTGGCGGGCGATCTCGGCGCCGGCGTCATTCAACGACTTGCCTTCCAGCAACACGTCCAGCTTGGCCTTGGCTTCGCGGCGCAGGCGCGCCTCTTCCTGCTTCAGGCGCTCGGCTTCGATGCGGTCGTCTTTTTCCTTCTGCGCACGGATCGCGTAAGCCTTGGCCAGGTCGATGTCCTCGCGCGAGCGGGGCTTGCCCTGACCGGCGTTCTGGCCCTGGCCGGGACGATTGCCACCACCCGGGCGGCCCTTGCCGTGCGGCGCGCGGCGCGCGGCGTCGCCCTCGCGCGGCGGACGCCCCGGGGCACCCTCACGCGGCGGGCGCGCTTCGCCGGGCTTGCCCGGGGGACGCGCGCCGTGGGGTTTGTTGCCCGGCCGGCCGTCACGGCGGGCATCGGGTTTGCGTTCTGGCTTGGGCGCGGATTTGAAACCAAGGCCCAGCAGCTGGTCGCGGAGTGTATCGCTCATGACGTGGAATCGATCAGTAGTGCGGGGGCGGCGGTTCTTCGCCCGAATCGGAATACAGCGCGTTGCGGACCTTGCCCAGGTCTTCCAGCAGCAGGCGGGTCAGGTCGGCGTTGCGGCTGCCTTCGATGCGTGCATCGGCCAGCGCTTCACTGAGCTCGGCCAAAGCCTGTTCCTGGAAGGACACGCGCATTTCCAGCTCGATCAGGCGCGCTTCCAGCGCCTGCTCACGCGGTGTGAGGGTTGAATCATGCATGCAGCGAACGTCCCCGGCCAATGCCGTAGTAGGCCAGGCCCGCGGCTTCGATCTCCTGCGGGTCGTACAGGTTGCGGCCGTCGAACACGACCGCATCGTTGAGCATCTCGCGCAGGCGGACGAAATCCGGGCTGCGGAACTGCTTCCATTCGGTCACCACGACCAGCGCATCGGCGCCGTCCAGCGCGTCGTAGGCGTTGTCGCAGAACACCAGGTCATCGCGCTGCCCGAAAATGCGGCGCGCTTCGTCGGTGGCTTCGGGATCGTAGGCGCGCACGGTGGCGCCGCCTTCCCACAACTGGGCCAGCAGGCGACGGCTGGACGCTTCGCGCATGTCGTCGGTGTTGGGCTTGAAGGCCAACCCCCATACCGCGAAGGTCTTGCCACGCACGCCTTCGTCCTCGCCACGGTCGTAGTGGCGCTGGATCAGCTGGTAAAGATGCCCCTTCTGCGCTTCGTTGACCGCCTCCACCGCGTTCAACAGCTTCGGCTCATGGCCGTACTGCTGCGCGGTGCGGGCCAACGCCTGCACGTCCTTGGGGAAACACGAGCCGCCGTAACCGGCACCCGGGTAGATGAAGTGCCAGCCGATGCGCGGATCCGAGCCGATGCCCTGACGGACCTGCTCGATATCGGCACCAACCTTCTCGGCAATGTTGGCAATTTCGTTCATGAACGAAATCTTGGTCGCCAGCATCGCGTTGGCGGCGTACTTGGTCAGCTCCGCCGAGCGCACGTCCATTTCCACCACACGGTCGTGGTTGCGGTTGAACGGTGCGTACAGGCGGCGCATCAGCGCCACCGAATCGGGGTTGGAGGCGCCCACCACGATGCGGTCCGGCCGCATGCAGTCGGCCACCGCGTCGCCCTCCTTCAGGAATTCCGGGTTGGAGACCACGTCGAACGCGATCTCAACCCCACGCGCCGCCAGTACCTCGGCAATGGCGGCACGCACCTTGTCGGCCGTGCCTACCGGCACGGTCGACTTGTTCACCACCACGGTCGGCACGGCCATGTGCGTGCCGATCGTGCGGGCCACGGCCAGCACGTACTGCAGGTCGGCGCTGCCGTCCTCGTCCGGTGGCGTGCCCACGGCGATGAAAATCACCTGGCCATGCGTGATCGCGCTGGCAGCATCGGTGGTGAAGGCCAGCCGCGATGCGGCGTGATTGGCCTTGACCATCGGCTCCAGGCCCGGTTCGTAGATCGGGATGACGCCACGGTTCAGGCCATCGACCTTGGCCTGGTCGATATCGACGCAGACCACCTGGTGGCCGACATCGGCCAGGCAGGTACCCGTGACCAGACCGACGTAACCGGTACCGAAAATCGCTACACGCATGTCCGTGGGGACTCCAGTTTCGCTTACGGCAGGACGTTGAGCAGTTCGACGTCGAAGGTCAGCGTCGCGTTCGGACCGATCGGACCGCCCGGCGTGCCCTGTTCGCCGTAGGCCAGCTCGCCCGGGATCCAGAAGCGGTACTTGGACCCGGTCGGCATCAGCGAGACGCCTTCGGACCAGCCCTTGATCACCTGGTCCAGGCCGAACTCGATCGGCTGGCCACGCTCGTAGCTGCTGTCGAACACGGTGCCGTCCAGCAGCTTGCCTTCATAGTTGACGCGGACCTTGCTGGTCGGCATCGGGCGTTCGCCCGAACCCGGACGCAGCACCTGGTACTGCAGGCCCGAGGCGGTAGTGACAACGCCCGGCACGGTCTTGTTCTTGGCCAGGAACGCGTTGCCTTCGGTGCGGTTGGTACCGGCCTTGGCAGCCGATTCGGCCTGCATTTCAGCCTGCTTGCCGGCCATGAAACCTTCCAGCGTGGCCTTGGCCTGCTCCGGGGTCATCTTGGCGGTGCCACCGTTGAAGGTGGTGGTGACGGCATCGAACAGCGCGTCCAGGTCCAGGTCCGCCTTCAGCGGTGCCAGCGACGGACCCACGGCGTAGGTGCCCAGCATCAGGCCCACCTTCTCACGGTCCACCTTCGGCGGCGCGGTACCCGGGGCCACGCCCGGCACCGGCTGGCCACTCTTGGCCATCATCGCCTGGCGCAGGGCGGCGTCGGTCTTCTGCGCCTCGTCCTGCGAAATCAGCGGCGGCTTGCCTTCAAAGGCATTGGTCACGCCGCGGCGCAGGGCGGCCAGATCGATCTCGCTGGAGATCGGGGCGAACGAGTTGGCCACGTCGATACCGATGGCGTAGCCGAGCTTTTCCCGTTGGGAGTTCAAAGCGGAAGTCTCCTTGACGGCCGCACGCGCGGCCGGTTGTTGCGACATCACGGTACCGGTGGCACCCATCGCCAGAATCAGAACCGACGCCGCGGCGCCGCGCATTCCCATCTTCATTCGCTGCTTTCCTGGAAGTGACTGGACGCCGACGTCGGCGCGAAAGCGATCATTGTCGCACGCACATGCGAGATGTCGAGGATGTCAGCGCTTTGCCGGTGCGACAGACAGCTCACGTTCGATCGCGGCGACCAGCGCCTTGTCGTCCGGCGTGACCTTGCTGGGGAACTGCGCCACCACCCGGCCGTCCCGGCCGATCAGGTACTTGTGGAAGTTCCAGCCCGGCGCAACCCCGGTCGCGGCGGTCAGCCGCTGGTACAGCGGCGTGGCCTGCGGCCCGGTGACCTGCACCTTCTGGAACATCGGGAACTTGACCCCGTAGGTCAGCGTGCAGAATTCCTGGATCTGGGTCTCGTCGCCCGGCTCCTGCCCCTTGAAGTCGTTGGACGGGAAGCCCAGCACCGAGAACCCGCGCGCGGCGTACTTCTGCTGCAGCGCCTCCAGGCCTTCGTACTGCGGGGTGAAACCGCACTTGCTGGCGGTGTTGACCACCAGCAGCACCTTGCCGCCGTATTGCTTCTGCAGGTTGACCTCGGCCTTGCCGGCCAGCGGTCGATAGGCCACGTCCAGCAGCCCGGCCGCGTGGGCCCCGCCGGCGGCCAGCAACCCGCCCAGCAGCAGCGTCACGCCCCAGCGGCGCACCCGCACGGTGGCCGCACGGCGCGGGGACGACTCAAGGTGGGTCAGGGGCATCACAACACTCCACGAAAGGGATCAAAAGGGCTGTTTCGGACTATATCACCGGCACTTTTGCCGCTGCGTGGCAGGGCCGGCAGCGCCCTGCCCCGGCGTCGGCCGACGGGCCAGGCAACCCGGCTTCCATCGCCGTCCGGCGCCCGATTGGCCCCCGGCTTGCCGAATCTGGCGGTCTGCCGCCGCACCTGAATAGAGGCATCCGCTCACCTACCATTGACCAGACTGAATGGACGATAGCCCGCCCGGCGATCAGGAATTGAAAACATCCCTATACAAAACAACCACTTGAAATCACGGCACGGTCGCTGTCATACCCCTGCCATCAGTTGGGGGTGGCACCCTGTTGCACTCCGGCGTGCCGGTGTTATAGTTGCATACAACACCAGTCACCTGATGCAGGGGAAGCCCATGAACCGCATGCGCCGCCACCAGTCCGCCAAAGCTGTCACCGCCGCCTCCGCGCTGTTGCTGCTCGGGTGGCTTGGCACCCCCGCCGGTGACATCGGCAGCACCGCTGCCACCGGTGCGTTTGAAAGCCCGCAGGACGCAGGCGTACTCCAGGCAGGGAACGCCGACGGCGCCCCCACGCCCCCCCGCCGGCTGCACAGCTCCCTGTCCATGCCTTACTTCTCATTCGCACAGTCGCTGAACCCACGGAGCTGACCATGAGCGATATCCAATGGAGCGATGGTGCTCCGATCTACCGTCAGCTGAAAGAGCGCGTGATTGCCATGATGCTTGACGGCATCATCAAGCCTGGCGACGCCCTGCCTTCGGTCCGACAGGTCGCCGCCGAGTACCAGCTCAACCCCATCACCGTTTCGCGCGCCTACCAGGAACTGGCTGACGAAGGCCTGGTCGAGAAGCGCCGCGGGCTGGGCATGTTCATGACCGAGGAAGCGGCCACGCAGCTGCGCAGCAGCGAGCGCGACCGGTTCCTCAATGAAGAATGGCCACTGGTGTTGGAACGCATCCAGCGCCTGGGCCTGAATCTCGACGAATTGCTGCCCCAGGGGAAATCCTCATGAATGCCGTTGCAAGTGATGTCGTCATTTCCGCCCGCGGCCTGCGCAAGGCCTACAAACAGACCGTGGCGCTGGACAACACCAGCTTCACCATCGCCCCGGGCCGGATCACCGGCCTGATCGGCCCCAACGGCGCCGGCAAGACCACCCTGCTCAAGGCGCTGCTCGGCCTGACCACGGTGGAAGGCGAGCTGCAGGTGCTGGGGCTGGACCCGGCCGTGCAGCGCAACGCGCTGATGAATGATGTGTGCTTCATCGCCGACGTGGCCGTGCTGCCGCGCTGGATGAAGGTGCGCGAAGCGATCGACTTCGTCGCCGGCACCCACCCGCGCTTCGACCGCGCCCGCTGCGAACGTTTCCTGGCCTCGACCAAGCTGCAGCCCAAGCAGCGCGTGCGCGAGCTGTCCAAGGGCATGATCGTGCAGCTGCACCTGGCGCTGGTGATGGCCATCGATGCCAAGGTGCTGGTGCTGGACGAGCCGACCCTGGGCCTGGACATCCTGTACCGCAAGGAGTTCTACCAGCGCCTGCTGGAGGATTACTTCGACGAGCAGAAGACGATCATCGTCACCACCCACCAGGTGGAAGAGATCGAGCACATCCTCACCGACGTGATGTTCATCCGCGATGGCCGCATCGTGCTCACCACCGACATGGAAGACATCGGCGACCGCTACAGCGAAGTGCTGGTGTCGGCCGAATCGCTGGACGCCGCCCGCGCCCTGCAGCCCATCGATGAGCGTGCGCTGCCATTTGGCAAGACGGTGCTGTTGTTCGACGGGGTGCCACGCGCCCAGCTCACGCCCTTGGGCGAGATCCGCAGCCCGGGGCTGGCGGACCTGTTCGTGGCCATCATGAAGGGAACCTACGCATGAACACCGTCCACTACCACCCCATCAGCAAGGCCAGCACCTTCAAGTGGATGCTCAAGCGCGAATACTGGGAGAACCGCGGCGGGTTCCTGTATGCGCCGCTGATCGCCGGCGCGATTTCGCTGGTGATGAGCCTGATCGGCATCCTGTTCGGGCTGCTGGCCATGAACCGCGCGGCCAAGAGTGGCAGCCTGGTGATTGACAATGAAAGCGTCAACGTCAACGGGCTGGACCTGGCCCTGCTGACGAAGAAGCTCGACGCCGAGGCGCTGCACAACCTGGCCAACGGCCTGGACCTGACCCTGCTGCTGAGTTCGCTGTGGCCGTTCATCGTGCTGGCCTTCGTGGTGTTCTTCTACTGCCTGGGCGCGTTGTACGACGATCGCCGCGACCGCAGCATCCTGTTCTGGAAGTCGCTGCCGCTGTCGGACACCCAGACCGTGCTGTCCAAGGCATTGAGCGCCCTGCTGGTGGCACCGGTGATCGCGGTGATCGCCTCGATCCTGACCATGTTCGGCTTCCTGCTGATCATCAGCGTGGTGGTACTCAGCCACGGCGGCGACCCGATGACCCTGATCTGGGGCCCGGCCAGCCCGCTGGCCATCATGGCCGGCCACCTGTCCTGGCTGCCGGTGTACCTGCTCTGGGCACTGCCGAGCGTGGGCTGGCTGCTGATGTGCTCGGCCTGGGCCAAGACCAAGCCGTTCCTGTGGGCGGTGATGCTGCCGCTGTTTGCCGGCATCATCGTCAGCAGCACGCACCTGATGAACGCCTTCGACAGCACCAGCGGCTGGTTCTGGAAGCACATCGTCGGCCGCCTGTTGCTGGGCACCCTGCCGGGCAGCGACGTGTTCTACCGCACTGACCAGCTGCGCGCGGTGATCGGCGACCGTGACAACCTGGTGGCCGCACTGGCCCCGAGCAACCAGCTGGCCGCGTTGAGCCTGCCCGATATCTGGATCGGTGCCGCAGTGGGCGTGGTGTTCATCATCGTCGCCATCCGCCTGCGCCGCCGCGCCGGCGAGATCTGATCGATTCACTCAAGGAGCCGCACATGATCCGCATGCTCGCTGTTGCTTCCCTGCTGTTGCTGCCGCTGTCGGCCCTGGCCGAACAGCCGCAATGCAAATTCAATGAACCGCGTGACCTCAAGCTCGACCTGGCCGGTGCCAAGGCGGTGGTGTTCGAGGTCAACCAGCACGATCTGGTGCTCACCGCCGGTGGCGGTGCAGCCCAGCTCTCTGGGCGCGCCTGTGCCTCCAACGCCGACTGGCTGCGCCAGCTCACCGTGACCCAGCAGAAGGTGGGCGACAAGCTGGTGGTGCGCCTGCAACGCGAGAAGCAGAACCTCAGCATCAACATCGGGGGCAGCAACTACGCCTATCTGGACCTGCGCGGCAGCGTGCCGGACACCCTGCTGGTGCAGCTGAAGGTCGGCTCGGGCGACGTCAGCGTCACCGGTGCGCACTCGCTCAGTGCGGACGTCGGTTCGGGCGACATCACCCTGCGCGATATCAAGGGCCCGGTCACCGCGGCGATCGGCTCCGGCGATGTGACCCTGGACGGTGCCGGCGCGCTCAATCTGCTGTCGGTCGGCTCGGGCGACTTCAAGGCACGCAACCTGCGCGGCAACGCGAAGGTCGGCACCGTGGGGTCGGGCGATCTCGAACTGGACGGCGTGCAGGGCAACGTGACGCTGGAAACGCTGGGCTCCGGTGATGCCGACGTGCGCCAGGTCAAGGGCAACGTCAGCGTCGGCAATGTGGGCTCGGGCGATGTCGAGTTGCGCGGTGTGGGCGGCAACGTCAGCGTCGAACGGCATGGCTCCGGTGACATCACCGCGCGCGATGTCGGCGGCGACCTGACCGTGGCCCACAGCGGCAGTGGCGATGTGCGCCACAGCGGTATCGGCGGTCGCGTGCAGCTGCCGCGCGGCAAGTAACTCCCCCCTTTTCGAGGAACGTGCGCATGATGACCCGACTGCTGCTGCCCACCCTGCTGCTGTGCCTGCCGCTGGCAGCCTGCGGCAACCAAGATGCCGGCAAGACCGATCCGGCCACCGGCAAGGCCGCGTCACCGGCCGCTGAAGCCAGCACCGTTGGCAAGACCGTGCAGGACGCTACCGACAAGGCGCGCAAGGAACTGGCCCAAGGCAACATCAACATTTCCAACGACCAGTCCGACAAGGCCGAGATCACCCCGCAGGGCGAACTGCTGATCAACGGCAAGACGGTCACCACCACCGCCAGCCAGCGCGCGCTGCTGCTGGATTACCGCAAGCAGGTCGAGGCGATTGCCGGCGCCGGCATGGACATCGGCGTGGCCGGTGCCAACCTGGGCGTGAAGGCGGCCGGCGAGGCGCTCAAGGGCATTTTCTCCGGCGATACCAACGGTATCGAGGAACGCGTGAATGCCGAATCCAGCAAGATCGAGGCAAAGGCCAAGGAGCTGTGCACCCTGCTGCCGGGCATGATGGCCAAGCAGCAGGCGCTGGCCGCCGCGGTGCCCGAGTTCAAGCCGTACGCCACCATGGACCAGAGCGACATCGACGACTGCGGCAAGTAACCGCCCTGCCTGCGACGTTCGGTCGCAGCCGGGCCCGCATGCACGGGGGGAGGACTAGAATGGTCCTCCCCCTTTTCATGCCTGCGCCCACCATGAAGAAGCTGTGCCTGCTGCTGTTCGCCCTGTTCTGCCTGGCTGCCACCGGCTGCGACCAGGAATACCGCAATCATCGTGCCGAGCGCGGCAAGCCGAAGATCACCGTCAGCGACGGCATGCTCACCGTGCGCCGCGCACCCGCGCCGAACATCATCGTGCTGCCCAACGGCCACATGAAGATCGACGAGATCGAAATTCCGCTCGACCCGAGCCAGCAGGCGCTGCTGCAGGGCATGTTCGGCCAGCTGCAGGTGCTGCGCCAGAACACGCTCACCGACGCGCCGCCGGACCCGGCCAAGCGTTCGGTCAAGATCCAGGTCCCCGATGGCATGCAGCCGATTCCGCCGGACCTGGTGCAGCGGATTCCGGAGTTCAAGGATTACACCGAGACGTTCGAYAACCTGCAGGCGGATCGGCACTGACGCTTCGGTAGCACGGGGGTCGGTGGGTCGGGCGCTGGGCCCCCATACCCGTTCCGGCGAATGCCCTCCGGCGTCGGCCTGCGGCCGCCGCCTCCCCCTTTATTTCGCCTCCAAGGGCATGGGGCCC
>NZ_JBFTIS010000039.1:0-6904 GCF_056395005.1 Stenotrophomonas sp. 10N36
TTCTACGACAACCGCTTCGTCGCCATTCCGGCCGAGGTGGTGTATCGCCCGCAGACCGAAGACGGCCACGGCACGCGTTTGCATCCGCGCCCGTCGATCACCGGCACGCTCAGCGCCATCGTGGTCAGCGACGGCGAGCCCTTGCAGTCTGATCGGGACCACCGCATCAAGGTGCAGTTCCCGTGGCAGCGTGGTGGTGCATCGAGCACCGGCTTGGCCCATCCCGGCGGCGACGACAACGCCCCGGCCAACGGTGGAGCGTGGACCTGGGTGCGGGTGATGACCCCGTGGGCCGGCGACAACTGGGGCGGCGTGGTGCTGCCCCGTCGTGGCCAGGAAGTGCTGGTGGCCTTCCTCGAGGGCGACATCGACCGGCCGGTCGTGGTCGGCGCGGTCTACAACGGCCGCGGCCAGACCGATGCCGCCCATAACCAGGTCGCCAGCGGCGGCGCCAACGCCACGGGCAATGCGCCGGCGTGGTTCGACGGCAATGAACATGCCGCGGTGTACACCGGCTTCAAGAGCCAAGCGCTGGCCGACAGCCAGGGCGGGCAGGGCGGCTATCAGCAGATGCGCCTGGATGACACGCCCGGTCAAGGCCGTGCGCAGCTGTCCACCACTCAACACGCAACCACGCTGACACTGGGCCATCTGAAAGGCGGCGAAGACAACGTGCGCGAAACCGAGCGCGGCTTCGGCGCCGAGCTTTCGACGCAGGCCTTTGGGGCACTGCGTGGAGGCAAAGGCCTGCTGCTCAGCACCGAGCCGGGCGAACCCCAGCTGGCCGCCAACCAGGCGCTGACCCAGCTGCAGGAAAGCGCAGAGCTGCTGCAATCGCTCAACGAATCGGCAGTGAACCAGCAGGCGCAACTCCCGGAGGAACCGACCACGCTGCAGGCGCACGACGCGCTGGAACAGCTGCAGGAAAGCCTGCGTGCCACCCAGAGCGGCAGCGCAGCGGGCAGCATCAGCGGCGGCGATGGCGATGCCCCCGGCTGGGACAAGCCGGTCTTGATGGGCAGCGGCGTGGCCGGTGTGATGAGTCTCACCCCGGCCGACCAGGTCTGGGTAAGCGGCACGCACACCACGCTGGCCTCGGGCGTGGCGCTGAATTGGCTAAGCCACGGCTCGATCACGATGGCGGTGGCCGGCGGGCTGGTGCTGTACACCGCCGGTGCCGAGCCCAAGCCGGAGAGCCCGAACCAGGAACGTGGGATCGCGTTGCACGCTGCGCAGGGCAAGGTCAGTGCACGCGCGCACAAGAACCAGGCGATCCTGGCGGCCAAGACCAACGTGAAGATCACCAGTACCCAGGCGGATGTGCAGCTCTCGGCGCCGAGCAAGCATCTGCTGGCGACGGCGGCCGGCGCCTACATCCGGATCGAGGGCGACAACATCGAGCTGGGCGCACCGGGGAAGGTGGAGTTCAAGGGCACGCAGCGGGAGTGGACGGGGGCAAAGAGTGTCGCGCTTGAAAAGCCGGCCATTCCTGACGGCATGTTGAAGCTGTGCGAGACCAAGTCCAAGAGTGCCGACGCGGGCGGAGCCGGCGCGGTTCGCGTCGGATGAAAGGGCCTTGAGCATGGATCATCGCCTGTTCCTCCAGCATGACTTCGCGCTGATCAATCCGCTGCAGCTGGATGCTGCCCAATGGACCGGCCTGCCGACCGAACCGCTGGTTCCCGATACGGTTGAAAGCCAGGCCCAGCTGATGCCGCGCCTCGTGCTGCTGCGCGATCTGGCGCCGGATGCAAAGAGCGCACTCCTCGATCAATCCGAGGCTTGGCAAGCCGCCTACGACCTGCCCATGCTGCCGATCCTGATCCAATCGGCTGCGTCAGCGGCCGCCATGACCGCACACCTCAAGAAGCAGATGCTGGCCAGGCATCCGGCGGGGCACTGGTTCTGGATACGCTTCCATGACCCACGCGTGTTTCGCCACCTGCGGTGGTTGCTGGACCCCGCGCAGATGGCGCGCCTGATGGGACCGGCCTCGCAATGGACGTGGTTCGACCCCTCCACATCCGGCTGGTGTTCCGACCCGCGTCCGGATGCGGATGCCACGACTGCGGCCCGACTGGATAGTCGCCAATGGGACGGCGTATTCCGCATGGAAGTGCTCAACCGCGCTCTGAAGGGGTTGGGGCACGAGTACCCGACGGTAACGTTCGACCAGGCGCTGTATCGGCAGATGGACGAGGCGGTGAGGATTGCCGTGGAGGTCGAGCAACTGCAGGACCTCGATGACCAGGTGGCCTATGCCTGCCATGCACAGCGCTTCGGTCCCGCCTTCCACGCCCTTCCTGCGGTGCGCCGCTGCCTCGACGACGCCCGTGCTGGCGCCTGCAGCTATGTCGGTGGTATCGCCGATCTCGATCCGCAACTGTTTGCATCTCTCACGCCACCGGACCGCGTGACCGGTCAGTCCGCCAGTGCCACGAAAGCACCCCGCAGTCCAGGAGAGTTTCGATGACAACGTTCAAGCCAGGATGGTACGCCGTCAGCAACGCAGACGCGCAGGGCAATACGCCGTGCAAGTACTTTGCCAAGCGCAATCTTGTGACGTGCGAGTGCTACGTGGCGAAGGATGGTCGGCAGGTCTATCGCTGGGGTGCAAAGGAAAAGCCGGCCGGCCAGAAAGATCAATGGCTGGACTCCTATCGCTTTCTTGACACCGAAAGTGGCGGCAAGTGGGACAACGAGAAGACCAAGACCGAGGTGAGCTCCGGTGGTTCGGGCGATCCCAAGCAGCCTCCCCGGCCTGCGGCGTCGCCGTGCGAAGACCTCAGCCAGCGCTGCCCTGCCTGTGACCGCAATGGCTTGATGATTCTTCCCCTGCGCTATGCGGTGGCCAATGCGGATGTGAGCGCCTCGGAAAAGGTGCCGGCGCTGGGCGCGCCGTTCGGCGCTACGACCGACGCCATCAAGCTGCCGGCGAACCTGAGCCAATACACCCTGCGCTTGTTGCGCGAGGGGTATCTGTACGTCTTCAACGAAAAGCTCGGGGCCGCGGGCTGGAAGGGGTATACCTCCGATGAGCATGGCTATCTGGCCGAATTCGATCTGAATGACAAGAATCCCCCGCCTGCCAAGGACGGCAGCAATGCGCCGTGTGGCCGCCGCGCCGGGTCGGAGATGGCCCGCTGCATCGCCATTCCAGACGCGCACCTTCCCGAAAAGCTGGGCAATGTCTGGATGGCGTTCACCGACACGCCGTGGACGCCGGACGTCCTGAAGCGGCATCGCGACAGTGCGGAGATGCGAAAGCGCAACATGCGCTGCATCGACGCCAAGGCCTGGGCGGGCAGCGGTACGGATCAGCCGCATGTGGCCGATCTGTCCAAGAGCATCATGAAGATTGCCGAGTTCAAGATCGGCACGCACATTCTCGACCGGCTGATGCAGCCACTCAACTTCTTCTGGCCGTTGGGCATGGAGGGGGCGGTGGTCACCAATCATCCCGCCTTCAACGGCTCATCGGCGCCGTTCCATTCTGCACAGGGCGACATGCAGAAGATGCTAGACGGCGCGCGGGTGGCGTCCAAGGGAGTTCCAGTGGCCATGATGGCGCTGGAAGATCCGGTCGGCATTGCAACGGACTTGAACGCGCAGATCCTCCGTCGTGTAAGGAACTGGCATGACGAGCCCCTGCGCAAGTGGAAACGCGAATCGGCGCACACCATTTCGGCGCTGCGACAGGCGGTCCAGCATGGCGCCGTTCAGCGCACCAGCCAGAACCGCGCCACCACCGTGGGCCTGTTTGCCACGTGGTTCCCGGCGACCTCCAGCGGTGTCACGCGCGGTGGCAACGTGGGCGAGAAGATGGAGAACGCCGGCTACATCAAGGAGGAGGAAGCCGAGCGCATCGGCATCAAGGAGTGGAATGACGACCACGTGGAGCTCTTCGACCAGAAGAAGCAGAAGGCCTACCTGGAGAAGGAGTTCCCCGCCGAACTGAAGGCCTTCGAGGCATCCACCGTCGACCCGCTGGACGAGGCGTACATCGCCTGGATGGACTCCACGCCTTACCGCGATCACTTCATCTGCAATTTCGACCCGAAGAACATGGACAGCGGGCTGGCCTATGTGCAGAAGGTCTTCCTGGTACTGGCCGACGCGATCGGCAGACAGAAGGTGGCCAAGTTCCTCCTGAACAAGCTGGAGGCCGATCCCGCCCACCCGGGAGAGGTTGAACTGCGCGCGCTCATGCTCAACCAGGACAAGCTGATTGATGGCTGGGTGAAGAGCGCAAAGTCCGAGGCCTGGAAAGGCGAGGCGCTGCCATGGGACGCGCTGGGCGGGCACTTCTATGGGATGTTCAAGGACACCGTGACCGGCGACGGTTACCTGCACTACCTCGGCGTCCCGGGCAAGGACAAGGCCAGCGGCCTGCTCGGCGTGGTCGCCAAGTACAGCTACATGCTCAGCGGCCCGATGGTCAAGATGCTTGGGCGCATGATGAACGGTGCCACCACCTGGGCAGTGGCGAGCCTGCCGCAGAAGCGCGTCATGGCGTTGCTGGGCGCGGTGGCAAAGGCCGAAAATCCGAACCTTCGCCTGATCGACCTACGCTCGACCGCTACCCGCAAGCAGGCCAGCAGAATGGTGGCTGGCATCCTGGCCAACATGTCCGGTGGCCAGGGACATCAATATCGCAGTGCAGTGCGGGAGTCGCTTGACCGCATCGCCGACGCCGAGGGCCGACGCTACCCTTACAACGCGATCCTGCTGGTGGATGAGGATGCCGCCCGGCGAATCGGCCAGCTGAGTGGCGCCGCACGTGATGCCCATATCCGGGCGAACGTGCTCAGTCACCAGGACTTCGAGAGCATGTTGAGTCGCAGCGTGAGGCAGGTGTCCAACCTGGAGGCCAAGGCCTCGTTCGTTGGCACGGTGATCGTGGGCCTCACCCTGTCCAGCGCGTGGAAAGAGATGCAGAAGGCCGATGCCGAGGAAAAGGACGGCAAGATCTGGAACTTCGCCGGTGGCGTAGGTTCGCTGGTCGGCGGTATGGTCGAGACGGCCGGGCTTGCGCTTGCGAAAACGGCGTGGGGCAACAGCAGGCACGCGGTGATGTTGCTCAGTTCCACCCAGCAATACTCCACACGCGCGGGACTGCTTATCGGTGGCGGAAAGCTGTTGGGCGCCATCGGCGGTTTCATTGGTGGTGCCCTTGCCATCGACGAGGGCTTCGACGATTTCGCAATTTCGCCGTGGTACGGTGCGTCGATGATCACCCTGGGCCTGGCCACCATTGTGGCGGCCTGCCTGGCATTGGCGTTCGCCTTGCCGGTACTGGGTCTGGTGATCGGTCTGCTGGTGGCGATTCTGATGCTGGTGGTAAGCCTGTTCAAGCCAACCAAGATCCAGAAATGGCTGGATGCGAGCTACTACGGCCTCCACAAGCGGAAGCAGTTCGAATCCCATGCAGTAGAGTTGGACGCGCTGAAGGCACTGAGTGAAGAGGATTGACGGATGTACACAGGTTGGTTGAGAAGATTCAAGGTAGATCGACCGATCGATCCCGTCGAGCAGTTTGAGCCCCTGAAGCGCGAGCGCACGGGGGCAAGCAACGAGCGGCACTGTGTCATCAGCCTGAACTCCACGTACATGGACGTGATTGATCGGCGCTACCGTCTTCGCGGGATGGTGGCCACGACCGTGGTGACACTCGTCAGCACTGCCCTGGCGCTGTTCGGGCTATGGATGCTGGTGACCTGGCTCCCCACTGTGTACCAGGGGCGGGCGGTGGACTGGTTCATGGTCGGCGTACTGGTGATCGGCTTCGTCGGGCAGTTCGCGCTGCTGTATCGGTTGATCATTGGCCGCGACTTCTTCACCTACAAGTACTACCCGATACGATTCAACCGTCGCACGCGGATGGTGCACGCCTACACCGACGCCGGCCCGTCCGGCGTCATCAGCGTGCCGTGGGACCAGGCCTACTTCCATCTGGGCCACGGCCAGGGTGAGACGTTCCTGCGCGACATTCGTTGCCACGTCATGGACGGGGAGATGGTCAAACAGACGTTTGCCGTCGGCCACTATTTCGACGATGCCGACAAGGTCCGCGAGATCTGGGAGTTCATCCGGCGTTACATGGATGAAGGCCCGCAGCACGTGGTTGACGCGCCTGCGTCGCCGCAGCTGCACCTGTCGGTCGCCGACACCTGGAAGAACTGCTACCTCACGGTGATCATCAGCCTGGGAGAGGCGTTGCTGCCGTACCGTACGGTGTTGATGCCATTGCTGGGGCCGTTGGCAGCCTGCCGCTGGCTGGTCTTGAAGAGCAGCAAGACGCCAGAGTGGCCGGCGCATGTAGTGACGGAATCCGGCATCGACGTGGCCGATCCGCATCAGTTGCCCGAGCCGGAGTATGTCGGACAGTTCTATGAGGGGCGTGGCGTCTGATCGCGCCGCGCGTTGAACGGAGCATTCCAGTGCGACGCTGTCGTCTGGTTCTCTCTTCCCGGCGCTGAACAGCGATTTGCTCGCCGCGAGAACTTCCAATCGAATGTGATGTCAGTCACGTAACGCGGCGCGTCAAGGGCCAGGCGCTGCCTCCCGGCGAATGCCGGGGCGACCTGCACGGGTGCTTTGCGCTAAATTACGCTGACGATGGATCGCCCCAGTCGAGCTCACTGGGCTATTGAATGGACGCAAGATGGATTCCGTAACCAAGGTATTGGCCGCGCTTGCGGCACCGGGGCAGGCCCAGCGCCTGCTGCAGCTGCGCACCTCGCTGGGGAGCGACGTGCTGGTGGCCGAGTCGCTCAATGGCGTCGAGCAGATCGATGGCGTGGGTTTCGTGTTCGACATCATCGCGTTGTCGGCCGATGCCAACCTGTCGCTGGACAGTCTGCTTGGGCAGCCGGCATTGCTGCAGATGCAGGCCATCGGCAAC
>NZ_JBFTIS010000040.1:0-5394 GCF_056395005.1 Stenotrophomonas sp. 10N36
TGCCGGCTTTACAAAGAGACGCGCCTGAGCGCCTGCCTCTCGTTTGGTCTTGTGACGTAGCGTGCACTTGGGATCTATCGACATGTCATGTCGGCCAAGGCAACTTGAGGTTATATGGTCAAGCCACACGGATCATTAGTATCAGTTAGCTCAATACATTGCTGTACTTACACACCTGACCTATCAACCACATAGTCTATATGGTTCCTTCAGGGGGCTTGTGCCCCGGGAGATCTCATCTTGAGGCGCGCTTCCCGCTTAGATGCTTTCAGCGGTTATCGCTTCCGAACATAGCTACCCGGCAATGCCACTGGCGTGACAACCGGAACACCAGAGGTTCGTCCACTCCGGTCCTCTCGTACTAGGAGCAGCCCCTCTCAAATCTCCAACGCCCATGGCAGATAGGGACCGAACTGTCTCACGACGTTCTGAACCCAGCTCGCGTACCACTTTAAATGGCGAACAGCCATACCCTTGGGACCGACTACAGCCCCAGGATGTGATGAGCCGACATCGAGGTGCCAAACACCGCCGTCGATATGAACTCTTGGGCGGTATCAGCCTGTTATCCCCGGAGTACCTTTTATCCGTTGAGCGATGGCCCTTCCATACAGAACCACCGGATCACTAAGTCCTAGTTTCCTACCTGCTTGATCCGTCGATCTTGCAGTCAAGCACGCTTATGCCTTTGCACACAGTGCGCGATGTCCGACCGCGCTGAGCGTACCTTCGAGCTCCTCCGTTACTCTTTAGGAGGAGACCGCCCCAGTCAAACTACCCACCATACACGGTCCCCGATCCAGATTATGGACCCAGGTTAGAACGTCAAGCACGACAGGGTGGTATTTCAAGGATGGCTCCACTGCAGCTAGCGCCACAGTTTCATAGCCTCCCACCTATCCTACACAGACGAACTCAACGTTCAGTGTAAAGCTATAGTAAAGGTTCACGGGGTCTTTCCGTCTTGCCACGGGAACGCTGCATCTTCACAGCGATTTCAATTTCACTGAGTCTCGGGTGGAGACAGCGCCGCTGTCGTTACGCCATTCGTGCAGGTCGGAACTTACCCGACAAGGAATTTCGCTACCTTAGGACCGTTATAGTTACGGCCGCCGTTTACTGGGGCTTCGATCAAGAGCTTCGCCTTGCGGCTGACCCCATCAATTAACCTTCCAGCACCGGGCAGGCGTCACACCCTATACGTCCACTTTCGTGTTTGCAGAGTGCTGTGTTTTTGATAAACAGTCGCAGCGGCCTGGTTTCTGCGGCCCTCTTCAGCTATAGCTCGCATGAGCCACCAAAAAGGGCGCACCTTCTCCCGAAGTTACGGTGCCATGTTGCCTAGTTCCTTCACCCGAGTTCTCTCAAGCGCCTGAGAATTCTCATCCTACCCACCTGTGTCGGTTTACGGTACGGTCTGCGTAAGCTGAAGCTTAGGAGCTTTTCCTGGAAGCGTGGTATCAGTGACTTCGCCTTAAAGGCTCGTCTCGGTGCTCGGTCTTGAAGAATCCCGGATTTGCCAAAGATTCAAACCTACCTCCTTTCCCCCGGACAACCAACGCCGGGTACACCTAACCTTCTCCGTCCCTCCATCGCACTTACGCGAGGTGCAGGAATATTAACCTGCTTCCCATCGACTACGACTTTCGTCCTCGCCTTAGGGGCCGACTCACCCTGCGCCGATTAACGTTGCGCAAGGAAACCTTGGGCTTTCGGCGTGCGGGTTTTTCACCCGCATTATCGTTACTCATGTCAGCATTCGCACTTCCGATACCTCCAGCAGACTTCTCAATCCACCTTCAACGGCTTACGGAACGCTCCTCTACCGCGTACATATAAATATGCACACCCCAAGCTTCGGTTCACTGCTTAGCCCCGTTAAATCTTCCCCGCAGACCGACTCGACCAGTGAGCTATTACGCTTTCTTTAAAGGGTGGCTGCTTCTAAGCCAACCTCCTGGCTGTCTGTGCCTTTCCACATGGTTTTCCACTTAGCAGTGAATTTGGGACCTTAGCTGTGGGTCTGGGTTGTTTCCCTTTTCACGACGGACGTTAGCACCCGCCGTGTGTCTCCCATACAGTCCGTCTCGGTATTCGGAGTTTGCAATGGTTTGGTAAGTCGCGATGACCCCCTAGCCATAACAGTGCTCTACCCCCGAGAGGATACATATGAGGCGCTACCTAAATAGCTTTCGAGGAGAACCAGCTATCTCCGGGTTCGATTAGCTTTTCACTCCTAATCACAGCTCATCCCCGTCTTTTGCAACAGACGTGGGTTCGGGCCTCCAGTACCTGTTACGGCACCTTCACCCTGGCCATGACTAGATCACCCGGTTTCGGGTCTACTGCCCGCGACTATGCGCCCTTATCAGACTCGGTTTCCCTTCGCCTCCCCTATACGGTTAAGCTTGCCACGAACAGTAAGTCGCTGACCCATTATACAAAAGGTACGCAGTCACTCTTTCGAGCTCCTACTGCTTGTACGCACACGGTTTCAGGATCTATTTCACTCCCCTCTCCGGGGTTCTTTTCGCCTTTCCCTCACGGTACTGGTTCACTATCGGTCGGTCAGTAGTATTTAGCCTTGGAGGATGGTCCCCCCATGTTCAGACAGGGTTTCACGTGCCCCGCCCTACTCGTCTTCACTGGAGTGGCCCTTTTAAATACAGGGCTATCACCTTCTATGGCCAGCCGTTCCAGGCTGTTTTTCTAGAACCATTCCAGCTTAAGGGCTAGTCCCCGTTCGCTCGTCGCTACTCAGGGAATCTCGGTTGATTTCTTTTCCTCTGGTTACTTAGATATTTCAGTTCACCAGGTTCGCTTCCAGCAGCTATGTATTCACTGCAGGATACCCGCAAGCGGGTGGGTTTCCCCATTCGGACATTACCGGATCAAAGCTTGTTGCCAGCTCCCCGATACTTTTCGCAGGCTGCCACGTCCTTCATCGCCTCTGACCGCCAAGGCATCCACCGTGTGCGCTTATTCGCTTGACCATATAACCGCAAGTTGCCTTGGGTTACATATATGACCTGGGGGTACAAAGCCCAGATACGAAATATAACGACTCAATTAATAAGAAGACATTTAAGTCTTCCGCCTTAGCCTCACGACACGTCTAAGATAGAATCTCAAAACGCTCGCTACGTCACAAGTTTTAAAAGAACACGTACCGGCCACAATGCCGATGCGTAATAAATTCTTTGTATGCGCTAGTCATTCAGAGTGGTGGGTCTGGGTAGACTCGAACTACCGACCTCACCCTTATCAGGGGTGCGCTCTAACCACCTGAGCTACAGACCCAATGTCCGTTYAGCTCATTGCCGWWYRCRYCGATAAACRYGYRACGTGTGGTGGAGCCTGTCGGGATCGAACCGACGACCCCCTGCTTGCAAAGCAGGTGCTCTCCCAGCTGAGCTAAGGCCCCATATACGGGACTATCCACGYCGGCCAGGCCGACGTGAAACTCTGAATGCAGGTTACTTGTGAAGACGCCCGACAGGACGATGCTGTCTTTGCTCAAAAGGAGGTGATCCAGCCGCACCTTCCGATACGGCTACCTTGTTACGACTTCACCCCAGTCATCGGCCACACCGTGGCAAGCGCCCTCCCGAAGGTTAAGCTACCTGCTTCTGGTGCAACAAACTCCCATGGTGTGACGGGCGGTGTGTACAAGGCCCGGGAACGTATTCACCGCAGCAATGCTGATCTGCGATTACTAGCGATTCCGACTTCATGGAGTCGAGTTGCAGACTCCAATCCGGACTGAGATAGGGTTTCTGGGATTGGCTTGCCCTCGCGGGTTTGCAGCCCTCTGTCCCTACCATTGTAGTACGTGTGTAGCCCTGGTCGTAAGGGCCATGATGACTTGACGTCATCCCCACCTTCCTCCGGTTTGTCACCGGCGGTCTCCTTAGAGTTCCCACCATTACGTGCTGGCAACTAAGGACAAGGGTTGCGCTCGTTGCGGGACTTAACCCAACATCTCACGACACGAGCTGACGACAGCCATGCAGCACCTGTGTTCGAGTTCCCGAAGGCACCAATCCATCTCTGGAAAGTTCTCGACATGTCAAGACCAGGTAAGGTTCTTCGCGTTGCATCGAATTAAACCACATACTCCACCGCTTGTGCGGGCCCCCGTCAATTCCTTTGAGTTTCAGTCTTGCGACCGTACTCCCCAGGCGGCGAACTTAACGCGTTAGCTTCGATACTGCGTGCCAAATTGCACCCAACATCCAGTTCGCATCGTTTAGGGCGTGGACTACCAGGGTATCTAATCCTGTTTGCTCCCCACGCTTTCGTGCCTCAGTGTCAGTGTTGGTCCAGGTAGCTGCCTTCGCCATGGATGTTCCTCCCGATCTCTACGCATTTCACTGCTACACCGGGAATTCCACTACCCTCTACCACACTCTAGTCGCCCAGTATCCACTGCAATTCCCAGGTTGAGCCCAGGGCTTTCACAACAGACTTAAACAACCACCTACGCACGCTTTACGCCCAGTAATTCCGAGTAACGCTTGCACCCTTCGTATTACCGCGGCTGCTGGCACGAAGTTAGCCGGTGCTTATTCTTTGGGTACCGTCAGAACAACCGAGTATTAATCGACTGCTTTTCTTTCCCAACAAAAGGGCTTTACAACCCGAAGGCCTTCTTCACCCACGCGGTATGGCTGGATCAGGCTTGCGCCCATTGTCCAATATTCCCCACTGCTGCCTCCCGTAGGAGTCTGGACCGTGTCTCAGTTCCAGTGTGGCTGATCATCCTCTCAGACCAGCTACGGATCGTCGCCTTGGTGGGCCTTTACCCCGCCAACTAGCTAATCCGACATCGGCTCATCTATCCGCGCAAGGCCCGAAGGTCCCCTGCTTTCACCCGAAGGTCGTATGCGGTATTAGCGTAAGTTTCCCTACGTTATCCCCCACGAAAAGGTAGATTCCGATGTATTCCTCACCCGTCCGCCACTCGCCACCCATAAGAGCAAGCTCTTACTGTGCTGCCGTTCGACTTGCATGTGTTAGGCCTACCGCCAGCGTTCACTCTGAGCCAGGATCAAACTCTTCACTTAAAAACGCATAGTCCGARGACTAAAAATTTAAAGCTGCAGATGCTTGACCGCTGGCAACGTTTCGCTTGCTTTAAAACAATTGATATGTTGCTTGATCAAACGTCTGCAAGATGGACATACATCCTTCCTGCAGGCGCCTTCACAAGATACCTGCGCATACTGTCAAAGAACTTTGGAATCGGCCTCAGCGCCTTCTTCCGTTTGCCCCGACGTTTCCGTCGTTGCGAGCCGCCCATTGTAGACCGGCTTATCTGCTTCGTCAACACCTTTTTTCAAGGCCGTTTCACCGAAGCGAAACGTTGTTGCCGATGCCGCTTCGTCGTTTGCC
>NZ_JBFTIS010000041.1:0-4086 GCF_056395005.1 Stenotrophomonas sp. 10N36
AGTGACAGCTCCAGCAACTGTTCGGGCGGATCAAGGGAGATTCCGGCGTGGGCGCCAAGCTACACGGCGATCGTCGAGATCCAGGCTCACACGGCGGCCCACGCCGGCTCTCGACACCTAAACTGCCAGATTCCGATCAGATAAGGCTCGTGAGCGCCATCCATGGCGCCCAACGGTCCCGGCAGGGCCTGGCACCGCCCGCCCCACAGGTTCCGTGATCGGTTGGATAAAGCCGCCAGTGGTGTGGAGGGGTAGTGCCGAGCGTTGCTCGGCACCTACACCTCACCCTCTCAGGCGCTGCGTGCTCTTGATCTCAACACGGCGAAAGCCATCTGTGTTGGGTTGGTACGGGTGGGTTGGCGGGACCGTTGGGCGCCATGGATGGCGCCCACGAGCCTCCAAGGATGGATTCACGGCGTGTCCCGCCAACCCACCCGTACCGACCCACTCCAACAGACCGAACCGCCGCAGTTGCAGTTGAAGTTGCAGTTGAAGTTGCTCCAAAAAAAGCAGCCCCTCAACTCTCCCCATTCTTGCGGGCGCTGCGCTGGCGGTCGATGCGGAAGATGTAGCGCTGGATCGCACTGTCGCCCCCGCGTGGCAGCGAGTCGAAACGCATCCCCACACGCTTCATCTCCACCCCGTTCGGCAGCTTCACCGCCAACTGATTGCACACGATCAACGCGATCTGCAGCGGCCCGCCCTCCGGCATGTCCAGCCGCGCGTCATACCGCTTCTGCAGCGCGAACACATTGCAGTCCACCGGCACCGTCACCGCCAGCCCGCCGCCACTGATGTCCACCACCCGCAGACTCAACGCCTCGCTGCGGTCCTCGTTGATCGGGAACAGCAACTGCGGAGAATCCGTGATCGGCGTCTCCAGACGGTACAACTCCCGACGCTGCAGATGCACCAGCTCGCTCGGGAACGCTACCCGGAACGCCACATGGTGCGTACTCCCCACGCGCTCCAGATGGTCCAGCCGGAAACGGACCATCACCTTGTCCAACTGCGCGAAGCACAGCAGATGCCCGGCCTCTTCCGCCGCCCGGTTCGCCGGCTCGGACGGACTGCCGTCGAGCAGCAACATGTCCTCGTCTTCGTCCAGCTCCAGGATCGCCGTCGGGAACGACTGGTCCCGCCCGCCCAGATGCGCATTGATCAACGAGCGCTGGTCGATCAATGCCTGCAGCAATTGACGGATCTGCCGGGGATTGCGGACCAGGTAACGATCGTCCGCGCCGTCGTCGTGCGCGGCGTGGTCGTCGTCGTGTGCCTCAAAGCTGCCTTCGGACATGGATGCGTGCTGAATAGAGTGGGCGCCGCCGGCGGTTTTACCAGGGCTCTGTCCGTTTATCGGCAGCGGTTCACATTAATGTAGGGCCAATCCGTGTAGATCCGCTCGGCCGCCCCAAACGCACGACACCCCGCCGAAGCGGGGTGCCGTGGACACGCATCACAGGGCAGGGCGGATCAGAACTCCTGCCAGTCGCCTTCGTTGGCCAATACCGGCTCACGCACCGCGGCACGGCGCACCGGCGCTGCCGCCGCACGCGCACGCGGTGCCGCAACGGCCGGGGCACGGCTGCTCGCCGCCGACACGCTCGCCACCGGGGCCGCCTGGCCGTCCAGCTTGAACAGGGCCACGGCGTCGGTCAGGTGGCCGGCCTGCTCTTCCATCGAACGGGCGGCGGCGGTGGCTTCTTCCACCAGCGCGGCGTTCTGCTGGGTCGTTTCGTCCATCTGGGTGATGGTCTGGTTGACCTGCTCGATGCCCGCCGACTGCTCCTGCGAGGCGGCGGAAATCTCGGCCATGATGTCGGTCACGCGCTGCACCGACGCCACGATCTCGCCCATGGTCTCGCCGGCCTGGTTGACCAGCGCCGAGCCTTCGGCAACCTTGCCCACCGACTCGTCGATCAGGCCCTTGATTTCCTTGGCTGCACTGGCCGAGCGCTGGGCCAGGGTGCGCACTTCGGAGGCCACCACGGCAAAGCCGCGGCCCTGTTCGCCCGCACGCGCCGCTTCCACCGCCGCATTCAGCGCCAGGATGTTGGTCTGGAAGGCGATGCCGTCGATCACGGTGATGATGTCGGCGATGCGGCGCGAGGAGGCGTCGATCTCATGCATGGTGCTGACCACGCGGCCGACCACGTCGCCGCCCTGGCTGGCCACGCCGTGCGCGCCGATCGCCAGCTGGTTGGCCTGGCGGGCGTGCTCGGCGTTCTGACGCACGGTGGAGGTCAGTTCCTCCATCGAGGCGGCGGTTTCTTCCAGGTTGGCGGCCTGCTGCTCGGTACGGCGCGACAAGTCGTTGTTGCCCGAGGCGATTTCGCCGGCGGCGGTGCTGATGCTGGACGATGCGTGCTGGATGCGGCCCACGATCTGGGTCAGCTGGGCGACGGTGGTGTTGGCGTCGTCGCGCATGCTGGCGAACACGCCGTGGAACTGGCCCTGCATGCGCGCGGTCAGGTCGCCGTTGGCGATCGACTGCAGCAGGTGCGACAGCTGCGACAGGTTGCCGTCGGCCACTTCCATCATCGTGTTGAGGTGCTCGATCATCACCCGGAAATCGTGATCGAAGCGCAGCGCATCGCCACGCTGGGTGAAATCACCGGCTGCGGCGGCCTGGGCCAGCGACTGGATCTGGGTGTTGATGGCCAGCAGGCTGGCCTTGGCGGCGTCCATCGATTCGTGCAGGATCGCGCGGCTGCCGGGCAGGCGGCGGGCATTGGGCGACAGGTCACCGGCGGCGTACTGGTTCAGCACGGCGATGGCGTCCTTGATCGCATCCAGGTGGTCGAACACCACCGTGTTGGTGCCCACGGCCAGCTCGCCGTACACGCCCGGGAAGTCGGTGGGCATGCGGTGCGAGATATCCGGGCCCGCATGCATCGCGGCCATCTGCCGGGTTTCCTCGGAATAGCGGCGCAGCATGCTGGTCATTTCGCCGGTGGCGGCCAGCATCTGCCCGGCCTCGTCGGCGCTGGTGGCGCGGGTGGTGACGCTCAGGTCGCCACGAGCCACCGACTTGATGGCGTGCACGGCCTGGCCCAGTGGGCGGGTGATGATGCGCGAGATCATGAAGGCCAAGGCGGCCGCGACCAGCGACAGCAGCACCATGCAGCTGATGATGGCGATCACGCTGGTGCGGTGGGTGGCATTGGCATCGGCCAACTTGGCGGTCATCAGGCTGTTGCTGTAAGCGCCCAGGACCTTCAGGTCTTCGAACAGCTGGCGGCGGGCCGGGCGCGATTTGTTGTCGGAGACATCGCGGGCACCTGCTGCATCGCCGGCGGCAACGGCGGCGCGCAGGTCGGTGTTGGCCCGGAAATAGGCGTCGGTGTCGGCGGCGACCTTGGCATACAACGCGCGTTCGCGGTCATTGGCCGGCAGTGCCGCATAGGCGGCCAGTTCATCACGGACCTGCTTGGCCGAGTCATCCATGCGCTTGTTGTAGTCAGCCACCTTGTCGGGCTGGTCCAGCATGCTCACCTGCGCCAGTTCGTAGGTCCGGAATTCGCCCAGGATGGCGCGCGCCTCGCCCAGGTGCTGCAGGGTGGGGATGTTGTTCTCGGCCATCGCGCCCAGTTCGGCGTTGGCGCCATTGAGGCGGACCAGCGCGAACACACCAAGCACGACGGTCATCAGGGTGGTGAGGGTAAAGCCCACGGCCAGCTTGCGGGCGATGGGCAGATTGTGGAACCACTTCATGGCAGGAACTCCGGGCAGGGCAGTGGCGCGCAGCCGTGGGGGCGCTGGGCGTGAGGTCGTGGCGAATGCGGGATGGGGCGAGGGGCGCGTGACGAAGAAGTCAACGCTCTCCCGAAATAGCGGCGACGCAACGCCGCAACTTGAGTGTTCGATGTCACATTTTTTCGCGGCATGCCGTCAGGCCACGCCAGCCCGCATTGGTTGCACAAGCAAGCAACCGCAAGGCATTCGATCCGCAGCCCACGCAGGCGCCTCAGTACGCCAACGTATCGCCACCGATCAACATCACAGTTTCAAAAAGGGGGCATAACGCACAGGCCCGGCCGGAGACAAATCACCCGGTAGTGCCGGCCGCTGGCCGGCAACCAGGAA
>NZ_JBFTIS010000042.1:0-1933 GCF_056395005.1 Stenotrophomonas sp. 10N36
CTCGCGTAGCCGCATCCGCGATACCGACTTCGCCAAGGAAACCGCAGAGCTGACCCGCACCCAGATCCTGCAGCAGGCCGGTACGGCCATGCTGGCCCAGGCCAACCAGGTGCCGCAGAACGTGCTCAGCCTGCTGCGCTGATCCACGCCTGCAGTGTCGGCGCCGGCGTGACCGGCGCCGGCATCGACACCGACGTTCAACGCTCCACCCACGCCTGAAGGAACCTCCATGGCACAAGTCATCAACACCAACACGATGTCGTTGAATGCTCAGCGTAACCTGAGCACCTCCGGCAGCTCGTTGGCCACCACCATCCAGCGCCTGTCGTCGGGTTCGCGCATCAACAGCGCCAAGGACGATGCGGCTGGCCTGGCCATCTCCGAGCGTTTCGGCACCCAGATCCGCGGCACCGACGTGGCCATCCGCAACGCCAACGACGGCATCTCGCTGGCCCAGGTCGCCGAAGGCTCGCTGACCGAAATCGGCAACAACCTGCAGCGCGTCCGTGAACTGGCCGTGCAGGCCTCCAACGCCACCAACTCGGCCAGCGACCGCAAGGCGCTGCAGGCCGAAGTGACCCAGCTGGTCAGCGAAATCGACCGCGTGGCCAAGCAGTCCGACTTCAACGGCACCAAGCTGCTGGACGGTTCGTTCTCCAGCCAGCTGTTCCAGGTCGGCGCCAACGCTGGTCAGGCCATTGCCATCGACAAGGTGGTCGACGCCCGCGTCGGCTCGCTGGGCACCAGCACCTTCGCCACCGGTGACACCGCTGCGGTTGCCGCAGTCGCCACCGACGTGCGCTTCGGCGGCAAGGTGATGGGCGTGGACATCGGCACGGTTGAAGTCAAGAACGGCGCCACCCTCGGCGATGCTGCCAAGGCCCTGGCCACCGCGATCAACAGCAAGATCGGCGAAGCCGGCATCTACGCCGAAGCCAATGACGACGGCACCCTGAAGCTGTCCTCGGTCAAGGAAGGCAAGGACGTGGTTGCCGCTGACGTCGCCCTGACCCGCAGCAACTACCAGTCGGCCACCTCCGATTGGAGCGCCGCCGCGGCCACCAGCGCGTACACCGCCGACACCGCCACCGACGCCAACGCACAGAAGCTGGATGTCAGCTCGGTGCTGGGCGCACAGCAGGCGCTGGAAATCGTCGACAAGGCGCTGGGTTCGATCAACAACACCCGTGCTGACCTCGGTGCCATCCAGAACCGCTTCACCTCGGTCGTTGCCAACCTGCAGACCTCCACGGAGAACCTGTCGGCCTCGCGTAGCCGTATCCGCGATACCGACTTCGCCAAGGAAACTGCAGAGCTGACCCGCACCCAGATCCTGCAGCAGGCCGGTACGGCCATGCTGGCCCAGGCCAACCAGGTGCCGCAGAACGTGCTCAGCCTGCTGCGCTGATCCCGTTTGATCCGAAGGCGCCGGCCCACCGGCGCCGCTTCCACCGCACCACGCTCCATGCACGCCTGAAGGAAACCCCATGGCACAAGTCATCAACACCAATACGATGTCGCTCAACGCTCAGCGCAACCTGAGCACCAGCGGCAGCTCCCTGGCCACCACCATCCAGCGCCTGTCGTCGGGTTCGCGCATCAACAGCGCCAAGGACGACGCGGCTGGCCTGGCCATCTCCGAGCGCTTCGGTACCCAGATCCGCGGCACCGACGTGGCCATCCGCAACGCCAACGACGGCATCTCGCTGGCCCAGGTCGCCGAAGGCTCGCTGACCGAAATCGGCAACAACCTGCAGCGCGTCCGCGAACTGTCGGTGCAGGCCTCCAACGCCACCAACTCCGCCAGCGACCGCAAGGCGCTGCAGGCCGAAGTGACCCAGCTGGTCAGCGAAATCGACCGCGTGGCCAAGCAGTCCGACTTCAACGGCACCAAGCTGCTGGACGGTTCGTTCTCCAGCCAGCTGTTCCAGGT
>NZ_JBFTIS010000043.1:0-1216 GCF_056395005.1 Stenotrophomonas sp. 10N36
GGGCCCCGTAGCAGCCGGTAGCAACTGTGTTGATCAGCGCCTGCCTGATCCGTAGCTGAGGCGGCTCCGGTCGGTTTCCTGCGCGCGCAGTAAGCGGTAGGTGCCGGCCGTTGGCCGGCACGCCTTTGCCCGCCATGTTGTCCGCCCAGGGCGTTCAGGCTGGGCGCATGGCGGCTCTTTCATCACGCACGCGCGCATTGAGGATGACCAGCATCTTGCGCATCACCGCCACCAAGGCGACCTTTCCTTCCTTGCCRCGTGCACGCAGCGACCTGTAAAAATCACGCAGACGCGGCTCGTGGCGGGCGGCGGACATGGCCGCCATGTAGAGTGTCTGCCGGATGTCGGCTCGGCCTCC
The DNA here is from genome assembly GCF_056395005.1 of Stenotrophomonas sp. 10N36. NCBI lineage: Bacteria > Pseudomonadati > Pseudomonadota > Gammaproteobacteria > Lysobacterales > Lysobacteraceae > Stenotrophomonas > Stenotrophomonas sp. 10N36. The sequence continues at coordinate 359 of NZ_JBFTIS010000043.1, forward strand.
TTTGATCCCGCGTTTGCCACGCACGCTGCCGCTGTCGTTGGACAACGGGGCAACRCCTACCAGTCTGGCGATCTGCTTTCCGCCAAGCGTTCCCAGCTCTGGCAACCGGCACATCAGTACCGCCAGCAACACCGGGCCCACACCCTTGAGCGTTTTCAATATCGCCAAGTGAGGGTGTTCAATAAGCAGCGTCTTCAGCTGCTCGGCGATCAGTACATCCAGCCGCGCCACGCTGCGCACAAGCTGTTTGATGTTGCCCTGAAGCATCTTTCGCAGAGGCTTGTCCGCCACGGGCAGCAACTGCTGCTTTGCCATCTTCAGCAGCTCGATGACCTGCTGGCGGGCACGAACATACTCGCCCAGAYGGCGCTGCCATGGCTCCAGCGGAACGTACGGATGAAGGTCTATTTTCTCTGCCATATAGGCCAGCATGGCCGCATCCAGTCTGTCGGTCTTGGCCCTCCCCAAGGTGTTGGCCAGGCTGCGCGCCCGCTGCGCATTGGCTCGGGCCACCGGCAGTGCGGCCTGGTGTAGGGCATCCAGTGCGGCCAGCTCGTAGCCGCCGGTGGCCTCCAGCACCACCTGMTTCACCGGTAGCGTATTCAGCCATCTCACCAACTTGCAGTGACCGGCTGCGGTGTTGTTGAACTGCCGGGCCGGGCCTTGAAAGACCGCAACATCCAGGTGTTTTTTGCACACATCGATCCCGATTCCGCTCATGGGAAATCTCCGCTAGGCTGGAAAGGTCGAGAGCTCCCCCGCTTGCCCAGTCTTATCACTTCGAGTGCTGCCTCGAGCAACTGTTCGGGCGGATCAAGGGAGATTCCGGCGTGGGCGCCCAGCTACAGGTCGATCGTC
>NZ_JBFTIS010000044.1:0-1160 GCF_056395005.1 Stenotrophomonas sp. 10N36
GCTGGTGGCCGAGTCGCTCAATGGCGTCGAGCAGATCGATGGCGTGGGTTTCGTGTTCGACATCATCGCGTTGTCGGCCGATGCCAACCTGTCGCTGGACAGTCTGCTTGGGCAGCCGGCATTGCTGCAGATGCAGGCCATCGGCAACGAGCGCCCCTTCCACGGCCGGATCACCGCCGCCGAACGGATCGGCAGCAATGGCGGGCTGGCGCGGTATCGCCTGCGCCTGCAGCCCTGGCTGGCCTTCCTGGGCCAGCGCGTGGACAGCTACGTGTTCCATGACGCCAGCGTGGTCGACATCGTCGAGAACGTCTTCGCCGACTACAGCGGCCTGGTACCGGCATGGCGTTGGGACCTGACCGATCGCAGCCTTTACGCCAAGCGCAGCCTGACCACGCAGTACCAGGAAACCGATCTGGCCTTCGTGCAGCGTCTGCTGGCCGAAGAGGGCATCTATTACTGGTTCGAGCACGGCGCAGACCCGGGCAGCGAGTCGTTTGGTGCACACACGCTGGTGCTGGCCGACAACCATCATGGCGCCAAGGATCTCGGCGCGGTGCGCTTCCACCGCGGCGATGTGACCGAGCGCGATGACAGCGTGCAGCAGTGGTCGACCGCGCGCCGCTGGCTCACCACCAAGGTGTCCCGGCATACCTGGGATCACCGCACGCTGGAGCTGCGCCAGGCCAGCGCCGAGGCACAGACCGCGCACGAGGCGACCGGCGAAGATGCCGACACCTGCGGCCCATACGGCTGGCAGGACAACGCGCGTGGCCAGCGCCGCGCCCAGCAGCATCTGGACGCGCTGCGCGTGCGCGCACACACGATTGAAGGGCAGGGCAAGTGGCGGCAGCTGACGCCGGGCGCCCAGTTCCAGTTGGGGCAGCATCCGGGCGTGGATGCCGGCACCGCCTTCCTGTGCCTGTCGGTGCAGCACCAGGCCCGCAACAATTTCGAGGCCGACGTGTTCGACGCGCTGGAGCAGCAGCTTGGGCCGGCCGCGCAGGCGCCGCTCAGCCTGCCGGGTGCCTTGAGTGGCTTGTCCGTTTCGAATGCATCGCCGGACCTCACTACGACCTTCTACGACAACCGCTTCGTCGCCATTCCGGCCGAGGTGGTGTATCGCCCGCAGACCGAAGACGGCCACGGCACGCGTTTGC
>NZ_JBFTIS010000045.1:0-1160 GCF_056395005.1 Stenotrophomonas sp. 10N36
GCTGGTGGCCGAGTCGCTCAATGGCGTCGAGCAGATCGATGGCGTGGGTTTCGTGTTCGACATCATCGCGTTGTCGGCCGATGCCAACCTGTCGCTGGACAGTCTGCTTGGGCAGCCGGCATTGCTGCAGATGCAGGCCATCGGCAACGCCCGCCCGTTCCACGGCCGGATCACCGCTGCTGAGCGGATCGGCAGCAATGGCGGGCTGGCGCGCTATCGCCTGCGCCTGCAGCCCTGGCTGGCCTTCCTGGGCCAGCGCGTGGACAGCTACGTGTTCCATGACGCCAGCGTGGTCGACATCGTCGAAAACGTGTTCGCCGACTACAGCGGTCTGGTACCGGCATGGCGCTGGGACCTCACCGACCGCAGCCTCTACGCCAAGCGCAGTCTGACCACGCAGTACCAGGAAACCGACCTGGCCTTCGTGCAGCGCCTGCTCGCCGAAGAGGGCATCTATTACTGGTTCGAGCATGGCGCAGACCCGGGCAGCGAGTCGTTTGGTGCACATACGCTGGTGCTGGCCGACAACCATCATGGCGCCAAGGATCTCGGCGCGGTGCGCTTCCACCGGGGCGATGTGACCGAGCGCGATGACAGCGTCCAGCAGTGGTCGACCGCGCGCCGCTGGCGTACCACCAAGGTGTCCCGGCACACTTGGGACCACCGCACGTTGGAGCTGCGGCAGGCCAGCGCCGAAGCGCAGATGACACAGAATTCCATGGGTGAGGACGCCGACACCTGCGGCCCGTACGGCTGGCAGGACAACGCGCGTGGCCAGCGGCGCGCGCAGCAGCACCTGGATGCGCTGCGCGTGCGCGCGCATACGATTGAAGGGCAGGGCAAATGGCGCCAGCTCACGCCCGGGGCGCAGTTCCAGCTGGGGCAGCATCCGGGCGTGGACGCGGGTACCGCCTTCCTGTGCCTGTCGGTACAGCACCAGGCGCGCAACAATTTCGAGGCCGACGTGTTCGACGCGCTGGAGCAGCAGCTTGGGCCGGCCGCGCAGGCGCGGCTCAGCCTGCCGGGTGCCTTGAGTGGCTTGTCCGTTTCGAATGCATCGCCGGACCTCACTACGACCTTCTACGACAACCGCTTCGTCGCCATTCCGGCCGAGGTGGTGTATCGCCCGCAGACCGAAGACGGCCACGGCACGCGTTTGC
>NZ_JBFTIS010000046.1:0-899 GCF_056395005.1 Stenotrophomonas sp. 10N36
TGTACAGGTAGATCAGTGTGTCCCGGGGAGGAAGCGACTCCACCTCGGCTGCCGTCAGGCCTTCGGTGTCCAGCGAAGGGAGGTCGGCCTGCCCGATGAGATGGTTGTTGTCGAAAATCTTCCAGCTGATGTTGTTGGCGTCCTCTGGGCCCTCCGGATGCATCGGAGGCTTCGCCATATCCATCAGCGATCTTGCAGAAACAATCGAATATCCGGCGTTACCCACCTTTACAAGAAACCAGCGTTCATCAGGACTGATCTCCAAGGTCTGGATGCTTGCTCTTGGTGCGGATGACCTGACTACCTCACCCTCTATGTTGACGATTCGTGCTTGTGCAGATCCGGTCGCGAGGAGTCTGAGTAGTTTCGACTTCTGGACGGGCTGCGAGGTCTCACGGAGCTTCTCAGGCTGCAGTGTGTAGCTGACAGCAAGCTGCTTCGAGCGCGCTTCGGAAGACAGTGCCATGTCGGTCGCCTCTTCTACGGCGGCTGCTACCGCAAGCGACGGCAAGGTGCAGGCTATAAGAACTGCATGGATCAGGCTGGGGTACCGCAGTGCCAGGCGGAGTGGGGACGGCAAATTGAGATGCATGCCTCAAGTTTCCTTCATTGTGACCAGCGGCTGCGAAGGTCACTGGGCGGGAACCGGGACAATCCGCGCGCCAAATATCTCCGAAGTGACGTAGTGCAGCAGCTCGACCTGGCCGTCGGTGACGCCTGTGATATGGAATGGACGAGAGAGTGTGTCGTCGACCTGGATGGGGGTCATGGTGTTGCTGGAGATGGTGTACAGGTAGATCAGTGTGTCCCGGGGAGGAAGCGACTCCACCTCGGCTGCCGTCAGGCCTTCGGTGTCCAGCGAAGGGAGGTCGGCCTGCCCGATGAGATGGTTGTTGTCG
>NZ_JBFTIS010000047.1:0-824 GCF_056395005.1 Stenotrophomonas sp. 10N36
AACGCCACCAACTCCGCCAGCGACCGCAAGGCGCTGCAGGCCGAAGTGACCCAGCTGGTCAGCGAAATCGACCGCGTGGCCAAGCAGTCCGACTTCAACGGCACCAAGCTGCTGGACGGTTCGTTCTCCAGCCAGCTGTTCCAGGTCGGCGCCAACGCCGGCCAGGCCATTGCCATCGACAAGGTGGTGGACGCCAAGGCCAACGCACTGGGCGGCGCCAAGTTCGACTCCAACGCACTGGCGCTGGCCGATCCGGGTACCAATGCCGACTTCAAGACCTCGGGCATGAAGATCAACGGCGTCGATATCGCCGCTGTCGAAGTCAAGCAGGGTGCCACGGCTGCCGACACCGGCAAGGCCTCGCGTGAAGCGCTGGTCAGCGCGATCAACGCCAAGATCGGTGAAACCGGCGTCTACGCCGAAGTCAATGGCACCACCGGCGTCACCCTGACCTCGGTCAAGGACAGCACCAACACCGACGGCACCTTCAAGGCGATCACTGCCACCCCGGGTACCTGGACCGGCGCCACCGCACCGACCTTCACCGCCACGCTGGCCGCCGCCGCCCCGGCCAACAAGTTCGCCAGCGAACTGGATGTCAGCACCGTCAAGGGTGCCCAGCAGGCCCTGGAAATCGTCGACAAGGCGCTGGGTTCGATCAACAACACCCGCGCTGACCTCGGTGCCATCCAGAACCGCTTCACCTCGGTCGTTGCCAACCTGCAGACCTCCACGGAGAACCTGTCGGCCTCGCGTAGCCGCATCCGCGATACCGACTTCGCCAAGGAAACCGCAGAGCTGACCCGCACCCAGATCCTGCAGCA
>NZ_JBFTIS010000048.1:0-806 GCF_056395005.1 Stenotrophomonas sp. 10N36
AACGCCACCAACTCCGCCAGCGACCGCAAGGCGCTGCAGGCCGAAGTGACCCAGCTGGTCAGCGAAATCGACCGCGTGGCCAAGCAGTCCGACTTCAACGGCACCAAGCTGCTGGACGGTTCGTTCTCCAGCCAGCTGTTCCAGGTCGGTGCCAACGCCGGCCAGGCCATTGCCATCGACAAGGTGGTGGACGCCAAGACCAACGCCCTGGGCGGCGCGCAGTTCGCCACCGCCACGGTTGCCAAGGTGACCGGCGTGGCCGACACCGATGTGGCGATCGCTGCCTTCAGCATCACCGACAGCAAGGGCACTGAAGTCAAGTTCGACAAGCTGGATGTGAAGAGCGTCGGCACCGGCCCGGAGAACGAAGTGGCCGCCGGCAAGGCGCTGGCAACCCACATCAATGCCAAGATCGGCGAAACCGGCATCTACGCCGAAGCCGATGCAGCCGGCGCCGTGACCCTGACCTCGGTCAAGGACAGCGTCGACAAGGACGGCGTGGCCAAGGTCTTCACCACCGACGTCGCTGGCGCTGGCACCGTGACCCTGGGCACCAAGCAGTTCGCCGATGCGATCGACGTGTCCACCGTGAAGGGTGCACAGCAGGCCCTGGAAATCGTCGACAAGGCCCTGGGTGCGATCAACAACACCCGCGCCGACCTCGGTGCCATCCAGAACCGCTTCACCTCGGTCGTTGCCAACCTGCAGACCTCCACGGAGAACCTGTCGGCCTCGCGTAGCCGCATCCGCGATACCGACTTCGCCAAGGAAACCGCAGAGCTGACCCGCACCCAGATCCTGCAGCA
>NZ_JBFTIS010000049.1:0-544 GCF_056395005.1 Stenotrophomonas sp. 10N36
AACGACCGGCCGGTAGGGTCGGTTCCCAAACGACCGCCGATGACCGGGAACGGCGCGGCGAACGCATGACCTGCAGCCGAAGCCGCCGTTGATCCAATGTCATGCCACCAAAGAACGGTGCGGGCATATCGGCAKTCGATCGGGATGCGACCCTACCAAAGCGGCCCCACGTCAACCGGATGGCGTCCCGGCAAATGCGGCGAACGACCGGCCGGTAGGGTCGGTTCCCAAACGACCGCCGATGACCGGAAACGGCGCGGCGAACGCATGACCTGCAGCCGAAGCCGCCGTTGATCCAATGCCATGCCACCAAGGAACGGTGCGGGCATATCGGCAGTCGATCGGGATGCGACCCTACCAAAGCGGCCCCACGTCAACCGGATGGCGTCCCGGCAAATGCGGCGAACGAYCGGCCGGTAGGGTCGGTTCCCAAACGACCGCCGATGACCGGGAACGGCGCGGCGAACGCATGACCTGCAGCCGAAGCCGCCGTTGATCCAATGTCATGCCACCAAAGAACGGTGCGGGCATATCGGCAGTCGAT
>NZ_JBFTIS010000050.1:0-497 GCF_056395005.1 Stenotrophomonas sp. 10N36
GCCTCTAGACGATGGGGACGCGTTAAACCGAATTTGTCTTCTATCGGACGGCCTGTGTCCGGAGAAGTGGTGGAGCCAGGCGGGATCGAACCGCCGACCTCCTGCATGCCATGCAGGCGCTCTCCCAGCTGAGCTATGGCCCCACGTTGATGCTGCGAGCCGCCTATCATAGCGATGGTTTTGCTGGATGGGAAGCTTTTTGTTTCGTCCCGGTGCATGCCGGTGGGTGGTCGGCGTGCTGGGGTGTCCCGCATGTGCCATGCCGACCAACGGTCGGCATCTACCCGTATGTGCCGTTTCGGCCAATGGCCGACATTTACCGGGCACACAAACAAAAACCCCCGGCAGTGCCGGGGGCTGTTGTTTGTAGCTGGCGTCCCCACGGGGATTCGAACCCCGGTCGCCACCGTGAAAGGGTGATGTCCTAGGCCTCTAGACGATGGGGACGCGTTAAACCGAATTTGTCTTCTATCGGACGGCCTGTGTCCGGAGAAGTG
>NZ_JBFTIS010000051.1:0-469 GCF_056395005.1 Stenotrophomonas sp. 10N36
CGGCTCTACCCGTCGAGGGTGCGGCGGTTGCATATCCACGCTGCGACGGTCTGGGTGTGCTTGACCCCAGCCGGTAGGGTCGCGCCCCAGCCGACTGCCGATGCGGCCCCCACGTTCGATATTGGCATGACGTTTGAACGGCGCCGGCTTTGGCGTCTGCTTCTTGGGGGGTCATGCCATTCCCGAACGCTGCACTTGTATCGGCAGTCGGCTGGGGCGCGACCCTACCGGTGGTTCTCTGGCCGGTTGATGATGCGTTTGTGTGGGCCGTTTCGTCGCGGTGATGCGCGAACGGTGGGGAGATTGCGTGGTGGGCGGAAAAGGGCAGCCGACCAACGGTCGGCTCTACCCGTCGAGGGTGCGGCGGTTGCATATCCACGCTGCGACGGTCTGGGTGTGCTTGACCCCAGCCGGTAGGGTCGCGCCCCAGCCGACTGCCGATGCGGCCCCCACGTTCGATATTGGCATG
>NZ_JBFTIS010000052.1:0-467 GCF_056395005.1 Stenotrophomonas sp. 10N36
CCCGGCTGCCGTTCCCCGGCTGCCGTTCGTTCCGGGGTCATGATGTCTGATGCAAGCCGGGCAGAGCCCGGCTCTACGCGCCAATCGCCGGAGTGGCTGCTCACGTAGCGCCGGGCTCTGCCCGGCTGCTGTTCGTTCGGGGGTCATGACGTCTGGTGCAAGCCGGGCAGAGCCCGGCTCTACGCGCCAATCGCCGAAGTGGCTGCTCGCGTAGCGCCGGGCTTTGCCCGGCTGCTGTTCCTTCCGGGGTCATGATGTCTGATGCAAGCCGGGCAGAGCCCGGCTCTACGCGCCAATCGCCGGAGTGGCCGCTCACGTAGCGCCGGGCTCTGCCCGGCTGCCGTTCGTTCCGGGGTCATGATGTCTGATGCAAGCCGGGCAGAGCCCGGCTCTACGCGCCAATCGCCGGAGTGGCTGCTCACGTAGCGCCGGGCTCTGCCCGGCTGCTGTTCGTTCGGGGGTCATGA
>NZ_JBFTIS010000053.1:0-412 GCF_056395005.1 Stenotrophomonas sp. 10N36
CTCTACCGGCTCTACCGGACACCGCGATCCGCACACGGGATGGGGGCGTACCGACCAACGTCGCGGCCGACGGAAATCGGGGCGTCAGGATGCCGTAGAGCCGACCGTTGGTCGGCTGCMKTGCAATCGCCGCAGGRGCAGCCGACCAACGGTCGGCTCTACCGGACACCGYGMGCCGCGATCCGCAYACCGAATGCGGGCCATGCYGACCAACGTCGCGGCCGACGGAAATCGGGGTGCGTCCAGATGCGGTAGAGCCGACCGTTGGTCGGCTCTACCGGACACCGCGATCCGCAYACGGRATGGGGGCGTACCGACCAACGTCGCGGCCGACGGAAATCGGGGCGTCAGCATGCCGTAGAGCCGACCGTTGGTCGGCTGCCGTGCAATCGCCGCAGGAGCAGCCGACCAA
>NZ_JBFTIS010000054.1:0-387 GCF_056395005.1 Stenotrophomonas sp. 10N36
GCCGCCCATTGTAGACCGGCTTATCTGCTTCGTCAACACCTTTTTTCAAGGCCGTTTCACCGAAGCGAAACGTTGTTGCCGATGCCGCTTCGTCGTTTGCCCCGAGAGGCTTTCGTCGTTGCGAGCCGCCTATTATGTCAGGCTTTTCGAATCTGTCAACAACTTGTTTGATGAACTTGAGGTTCTTCTTGAAGTTGTCTGTGTAAGTGCATGAAAATCATGTGCTTACATAAAAAGGAAAACCCCGTTGCGTGAGCAACGGGGTTTTTGGGTATAAACCCTGGCGATGACCTACTCTCGCATGGCTTGAGCCACACTACCATCGGCGCAGCTGCGTTTCACTTCCGAGTTCGGGATGGGATCGGGTGGTTCCACAGCGCTAATTTC
>NZ_JBFTIS010000055.1:0-359 GCF_056395005.1 Stenotrophomonas sp. 10N36
CTACTAACTGATACTAATGATCCGTGTGGCTTGACCATATAACCTCAAGTTGCCTTGGCCGACATGACATGTCGATAGATCCCAAGTGCACGCTACGTCACAAGACCAAACGAGAGGCAGGCGCTCAGGCGCGTCTCTTTGTAAAGCCGGCACATCCGTGCCCGCTCCCTGCAAAGACACGCTCTGCGGCGACACTCCAAAAGCCTCCCTGGTGAAATTAGCGCTGTGGAACCACCCGATCCCATCCCGAACTCGGAAGTGAAACGCAGCTGCGCCGATGGTAGTGTGGCTCAAGCCATGCGAGAGTAGGTCATCGCCAGGGTTTATACCCAAAAACCCCGTTGCTCACGCAACGGGGT
>NZ_JBFTIS010000056.1:0-355 GCF_056395005.1 Stenotrophomonas sp. 10N36
ACAGGAGCCCCATTCGTGGGGCTCCTTCTTTTTTGTGTTTTTTTTGACCGGAAGGACAATCGGATATAGCCACGCATACGTGAAATCAGACGAGCAAGGGTAGTGCCCGAGCTGTCGGTCCATGTAATGCAAGGCGGTGAATGTGTCCCGATGCTCCACGACGAGCGCTGGCTGCCACTGTTCTATCCCAGCCGGTTTGCGACCTCACAGCTCCGCAACGCCGGTGTTGCTGTCAGCACAATTGGTAACACGCTTGCCGACCTCATCGTGCTGCTGCGCTGGGAGCAGGCTCATCAGCGGGATTTGCTGTCAGAGTTTCGCAACGAGTGCTTTCCCAGCCTTGCTGACGTGGTCT